>NZ_FYDM01000027.1:0-28351 GCF_900187415.1 Pseudomonas sp. Irchel s3b6
GCCAGGTCGACCCCAATTCGCATAAGCTTCATGTGTGGACTCCTTCTCACCGTTGACTGTGGTTCGCACTTTCAGTCTGGCACTCAAGATGCCGAAGTGAGGAGGAGTCCATCCCATTGCTTTTGGCTGTGGATTCAACCGGTCGATGCAACAGGCAGTCATGACAGGCAGCCATTGGCTGAAAGCACAGACAACCGTGAAAGACATTTTTGGCCGATGGGTACAGGCATGGCCCCCCACTGGGGTGTCGACTAGCTGGTTCCACCCCATGCCGAGCAAGACTTGAACCCTTGAAACAAGCCCCCCACAAACTCAGGTCTCGAGACCCCGGCCTTGGCCCCAAGTTGAACAGTGGTAAGGGACTACAACCAACGCTCTCAACCCGCCAGTTCGCGCAACCGCGCAAGCTCGGACGCCGGTAACGCAATGCCTTCGGCCAGGGACTTGGCCCGCTCCTGATAACGCCGGTCACCGGGCATGCGCTGCAAGCCCACCGCACGCATCTGCCGCACCAGTTCTTCGCTGCGGCTGGCGAAGTTGGCGCCTGCGGCCTTGCTCGGGTCGATCACGATGATCAACTGACCGGTCCACGGCGTTTGTGCGCCGGGGTGCTTGGACCAGTCGAATTCAAACGAGAAGTTCCCGCCGGTCAAGGCGGCCGCCAATAGTTCGACCATCATCGACAGGGCCGAGCCCTTGTGCCCGCCAAAGGGCAACAAGGCGCCTCCCGCGAGTATCGCTTGAGGGTCCCGGGTCGGTTGGCCCAGGCTATCGACCCCCATGCCTTCGGGCAATAACTGCCCCTTGCGCGCGGCAATCTGTACATCGCCGTGGGCGATGGCGCTGGTGGCCAGGTCAAAGACGATGGGGTCACCACCGGCGCGGGGTGCGGCAAAGGCAATCGGGTTGGTGCCAAACAGCGGCCGTTGCGCGCCATGGGGCACCACGCAGGTCATGCTGTTGACCACGCTCAAGGCCACCAGGCCTTCATCGGCAAAGGGTTCGACGTCCGGCCAGAGCGCGGCGAAATGGTGAGAGTTGCGAATCGCCAGGACCGCGATTCCGGCGCTGCGGGCCTTTTCAACCAGCAACCCACGGGCCGCGGCCAAGGCTGGCTGGGCGAAGCCATTGCCGGCATCGACCCGCACAAAGCCCGAAGCCACATCCTCGACCAACGGCACGGCCCGACCCTCCACCCAGCCGCTGGCCAGCGACGACAGGTAACCGGGAATGCGGAACACCCCATGGCTATGGGAACCGTCACGCTGGGCACTGGCACAGTTGTGAGCCAGCACCCGGGCCACCTCGGCCGAGGTGCCATGACGCTCGAGGATCCGTTGCAACATCTGACTCAGATCGGCGAACGAAACGGGCTCCACTGCGGGCAAGGCGGCGTTGAGTTGGGACATGCTGAGGCTCCAGTCGAGTTGTTGTTATGGCTGTGGAACAGCGTGACGAACTATCCGGCCGTGACAGTTATCTGTCAAATATTGACTTTATGACAGAAAACATCCACTTTCTTCCGCAAGCGCTGAATAACAACAGGAAACAGCCTTGAGCCAGCCGATCAAACAACGCCTTGAAAGCAGTCTGTCAACCGCCGCCGCCTCCGGTCGGGCGATTGCCAATTACATGCTGGCCAACCTCTATGAGCTGCCGTTCCAGACCGCTGCCGATATCGCCGCGAAGTTGAACGTCAGTGAATCCAGCGTCGGGCGTTTTTGTCGCTCCATCGGTTATAGCCACTTCAAAGACCTGAAAAACGACCTCAAGGCCGACCTGGGCGATGGCCCGTGGCTGGTGGGCGATCGTTTGCAGGAGTTCCGCCAGCAGGCCAGTCAAGGCCCGCAAGGTTTACCCCGCAGTTTCGAGCTGGAAGTCGCGGCGCTGGTCAAGGTCTACGAATACAGCCTCACCCAGGCCTGGCACACCGTCAGCCAGCGCTTGGCCACTCGGCGCAAGGTGTTCGTCGCCGGGTTCCAGACCGAACGCGGCATCGCTGCCTCCATGGTGCATCTGCTGCAGTACCTGCGCGATGACGTGCACTGGGTCGACGGTGCCGCCGGGCATTACGCCGAAGTGCTGCTCAGCGCCCCCGAGGACAGTGCGCTGGTGGTGTTCGAAGCCCGCCGCTATTCGCGTCACGCCCTCACTCTGTGCCGCAAGGCCCGCGAGGCGGGAATCCCCGTGACCCTGGTCACCGATACCTTTTGCGATTGGGCCGAGCAGAACGCCGACGAAGTGTTCCGCGTGCCCACCGAGTTCAACCTGTTCTGGGAATCGACGGCGGCGATGCTGTCGCTGGTGCACCTGCTGGTCAACGACGTCTGCAAGCAGCTGGGCCCGGAAGTCGAAAAGCGTCTTGAAGCGATTGCGGTCCTACACAACGAGTTCGTTGGATACACATCGTCACCCAGCTCAAAACAATAAAACGAGGTGCTAGATGAAACACGTCATTCGCTTTGCCAGTGCATGTGCAATGGTCCTGGCCGGTACAACCGGGGCGCAGGCTGAAGTACTGAAGATCGCCACCGAAGGGGCTTACCCGCCGTTCAACTACGTTGACTCGGACAACAAGCTGCACGGTTTCGATGTGGACATCGCCAACGCGCTGTGCGAACGCATGAACGTGCAGTGCAGCATCGTCGCCCAGGACTGGGAAGGGATTATCCCGGCGCTGATGGCCAAGAAATACGATGCCGTCGTGGCCTCAATGATCGCCACGGATGAACGCAAGCAGAAAATCGATTTCACCCATCACTACTACCGCACTCCCCTGTCCGTGGCCGTGCCCAAGGACTCGAACATCACTGACGCCCAGACCAACTTCAAGGGCCTCACGGTCGGCGCCCAGGCATCCTCGACCCAAGCCATCTATGCCGAAGACCATTACGGCCCGGCGGGAGCCGACGTGAAGTTCTACCCGACCCTGGATGAGGCCAACAGCGACCTGGCTGCCGGGCGGGTCGACGGGGTGATTGCCGACAAGTTCCCGCTGCTGGCCTGGATCGACAGCGCCGGCAAGGACTGCTGCAAGATCATCGGTGACGTCAACGGCACCACCGCCGATGCGTCCATCGCGGTGCGCAAGGGTGACGACGCCCTGCGCGAGCGCTTCAACAAGGCGCTGGATGAAATCGTCGCCGACGGCACCTACAAGAAGATCTCCAGCCGCTACTTCGCCTTCGATATCTATTGATCCCCTGGCCCTCAGGCGAGCCTGAGGGTCGTTCCTTGCCGACATGTTGCACCGCTCCCTCCCCGGGGGCGGCGAGCACGTGCGAGCTTAATTGACCGAGAGGGTTCGAGCATGTTCGAAAACCTGTCACTGCTTTCCTTCGCCAGCGGCGGCTGGGGTTCGGCCTTGCTGGCCGGCGCGCTGGTGACCATTGTCCTGGCCCTGAGCTGCCTGCCGATCGGCCTGCCGCTGGGCCTGGGCCTGGCGTTGGCCGCCCGCTCGCGACGACGCTGGCCGCGGGCCATGAGCACGGTTTTTTCCACCGTGTTCCGCGGGCTGCCCGAGTTGCTGACGCTGTTGATCATCTACTACGGCTGCCAGATCGGCGCACAGAAACTGTTGGCCGCGATGGGCTACGAGGCCGAAGTTGCGATCAATCCTTTCGTCGCCGCGATGATCGCCTTCAGCCTGGTGTTCGCCGCGTTCTCCAGCCAGATCTGGCTGGGCGCCTTCAAGACCGTACCCAAGGGCCAGTTCGAAGCTGCGGCCGCCCTTGGCCTGTCCCGGCGCACCACCTTTACCAAGGTGGTACTGCCACAGCTGGTGCGCATTGCCCTGCCGGGCCTGTCGAATAACTGGCTGTCGCTGCTCAAGGACACCTCGCTGGTGTCGACCATCTCTCTGGTCGACCTGATGCGCCAGACGAACCTGGCGGTCAGCGTCACCAAGGAACCGATGCTGTTCTACACGGTGGCCTGCTTTGGCTACCTGTTTTTCTCGGCCATTTCCGGCCGGTTGTTCCAGTTCCTGGAGCAGTATTTCAGCCGCCATCAACGGAGCGTTCGCCCATGAGCTTCGATGAATTGCAGAACCTGTTCCTCAGCCCTGACTTGTTGGAGCGCTATGGCCCACGCTTCATCGATGGCCTGTTGGTGACCGCCAAGCTGGTGGCCATTTCCTTCACGCTCGGCGCCCTGCTCGGTCTGCTGATCGCGTTGGGCCGGTTGTCGAATAACCGCTTTATCAGCCGTTTTACCAGCGTCTATGTGTATTTCTTCCGCGGCTCGCCGCTGCTAGCCCAGCTGTTCATGCTCTATTACGGCCTGGGTTCGTTCAAAGGCTTCTGGCAGGACGTGGGCCTGTGGTGGTTCTTCCGTGACGCCTGGTTCTGCACGCTCCTGGCCTTCACCCTGAACACGGCGGCCTATCAGGCCGAGATTCTGCGCGGCAGCATCCTGGCCGTGGCCCAGGGCCAGCGCGAAGCCTCGAAAGCCCTCAGCCTGTCGCGCTGGACCACCTTCCGCAAAATCATCCTGCCGCAATCCCTGTTGGTGGCCATCGGTCCGCTGGGCAATGAACTGATCCTGATGATCAAGGCCAGCGCCATTGCCTCGCTGGTGACCATCTACGACTTGATGGGGGTGACCAAGCTGGCCTTCTCGCGCAGTTTCGACTTCCAGATCTACCTCTGGGCCGCCGTGCTCTACCTGCTGATCGTGGAAGTGGTGAGGCGCAGCCTGAAAGCGCTGGAGGGCCGCCTCGGCCGTCACCTGCAGTAAACCGGTTTTTTCTCGGGCTGCCGTGAGCGCCCCTGCATCAAGGATCTACCCATGCATTGCGAAACCATCGTTCTGGGCGCCGGGATTGTCGGCGTCAGTACCGCACTCCAGTTACAGGCCCGTGGCCGCAAGGTCGTACTGATCGACCGCCAACAGCCGGGCAATGGCACCAGCCACGGCAACGCCGGGCTGATCGAGCGCGCCAGCGTGATTCCCTATGCGTTCCCGCGCCAGCTCTCGAGCCTGGTGCGCTACGCCCTCAACCAGCAGTCGGACGTGCGCTACAGCCTGAAACACCTGCCCAAGGCCGGGCCGTGGTTGCTGCAATACTGGCGGCACTCTGGGGCCAAGGGATTGGCCGCCGCGACCCGGGCCATGTTGCCGTTGGTGGAGCGCTGCGTCAGCGAACATGACCTGCTCTCGGCGCCGGCCGGCATGGACAAGTTGATCCAGGCCAGTGGTTGGGTCGAGGCCTACAGCGCGCAACCGGCGTTTGCCAAGGCCCAACGCGATGCCGCCGCGCTCAAGGACTATGGCCTGAATTATGAAGTGCTCGACCGGGACCAGGTGCATGCCCGTCAACCGGGCTTGCACAGCAGCGTGGTCGGCGGCATTCACTGGCTGGACCCCAAGACCGTCAGCGACCCCGGCGGCCTGACCCGTGGTTATGCCGAACTGTTCGTCAAGCGCGGTGGCGTGTTCGTGCTCGGCGATGCCCTCTCCCTGCGCCAGCGCGTCGGTAAATGGGAAGTGCAGAGCGAACAGGGCCTGGTGATTGCCGACGAAGCCGTCGTGGCCCTCGGCCCGCAAGCCCGGGGCATCTTCGAACCCTTGGGGTATGACATCCCGCTGGCGATCAAGCGCGGCTACCACATGCACTATGCCGCCCTGCCGGGTACCCGTTTGCAACAACCGCTGCTCGACCCCGTGGGCGGTTATGTCCTGGCACCGATGGTGGGGGGCATTCGCCTGACCACGGGTATCGAGTTCGCCGACAGCGAAGACCCGATCAACGAAATCCAGTTGCGTCGCTGCGAAGAACTGGCACGCGCCTTCTACCCGCTGGGCGAACGCCTGGACGCCGAGCCCTGGCTGGGTCGCCGCCCGTGCCTGCCGGACATGTGCCCGGTAATCGGCCCGGCACCGCGGCACAAGGGTTTGTGGTTCAACTTCGGGCATGCCCACCATGGCCTGACCCTCGGCCCGGTCTGCGGCCGTTTGCTGGCCGAGTTGATGACCGGCGCCATGCCCTTTACCGACCCTGCCCCATACAGCGCCGAGCGCTTCCACTGATTGCCGGAGACCAGACCATGAACGCCCTCTCTGCCCTTGTAGATACGCCGCTCGCCGCTCGCCCCGACACCCGTAAAGTGGTGGTCGATATCGCCGGCCTGAACAAGTTCTATGGCGCATTCCATGTGTTGCACAACATTGACCTGAAAGTTCGCGAAGGTGAACGCATCGTGCTCTGCGGGCCTTCCGGCTCCGGAAAATCGACACTGATCCGCTGCATCAACCGGCTGGAAGTCGCCGAAAAAGGCCGCATCCTGGTCAACGACACCGACTTGTCCCAGACCACCCGCGAGGCCGCCAAGGTTCGTAGCGAAGTGGGCATGGTGTTCCAGCATTTCAATCTGTTCCCGCACATGAGCGTGCTCGACAACTGCACCCTGGCCCCGATCTCGGTGCGCGGCCTGAGCCGCAAGAAGGCCGAGGAACTGGCCCAGCATTTCCTGCAAAAAGTCGGTATTGCCAGCCAGGCCGACAAGTACCCCAGCCAGCTCTCGGGCGGCCAGCAACAACGCGTGGCCATCGCCCGGGCGTTATGCATGGAACCGAAAATCATGCTGTTCGACGAACCCACCTCGGCGCTCGACCCGGAGATGGTCAGCGAAGTGCTGGATGTGATGGTGAAGCTGGCAGGCAGCGGCATGACCATGCTGTGCGTCACCCACGAGATGGGCTTTGCCCGGCAAGTGGCCGAGCGCGTGCTGTTTCTCGACGGCGGCCAGATCATCGAGGACGCCCCGCCCCAGGACTTCTTCAGCGCCCCGAAAAGCGCGCGGGCCAAGGCGTTTCTTGCGCAAATCGTACACTGAGGCGGCGCAGGCGCGCGGCTTGCAAAGCTCTAACCGGCGCCAACCGCCGACATTCATCCAGGTCATGTAAACAACTGGACAGCAGCTGGCATCCGTTGCCAGCGCGACAACGACTCTGCCCTTGCTGTATCGAGGGCAGCGTACTCTTTGGCCTGACACACCAGTTGGGGCACCTCGGATAGCAACCACTTGTTCCGGACACGGAATTTCCGACACCGAGGCCAGCTATGGGTCGTTAGCGGCTCTTTGCGACCGGCAGCAGTCGGCCCAAAGTGTGTAAAAACGCTTCGCCAAAATTGAAGTGTGCGCGTCTACGTTAAATCTGAAATTTATCGGCACGTCAGGCAGATGTGGGTTTCGCGTAGAAGCGCGATTTCCAGTCCAGTTTTGAGTACCTGTCGCGCTCAAAAACGTTTTTACACACCCTCGGCCAAAAGCGAACGTCAGCCTTCTCGCTAAGACCGCGAATAGCGTTAACGATGAAAATTATGAGCGGCGGTTCGAATCTGGGCTTTAATGCCCGTGCTTGTATGCAACCACATTAATTTCGACTCCGTAGGAAGGTGGATGCGCCTTACGGCGGGGTCAGGTGCTATGCACTTGTCTAATCAAGGAAGAAACGACATTGAAAATAGCTTTCGGCGCCCTGTTGTTGGCTTGGCTGACGACTATCGCATTTGCTGACGAGAACCCCGTCGGTTTCCAATCTTCCACACTGCCGGATTCGCACAATGACCGCGCACTGGAGATGGTTGTTTGGTACCCGAGTGCAACTACCGCAGCCACGCAACTGATCGCCGATACTGTGGTGTTTGTTGGTGCTTCTGCCGTTCGTAACGCGCCGCCATCTGCCGGCGAACATCCATTGGTGGTGCTATCCCACGGATACAGGGGTAACTGGAGCAACCAGATTTGGCTTGCCAGTGCTCTGGCTCATAGGGGTTACATCGTCGCCGCAATCAATCACCCTGGCACCACCACCCATGACCTCAGCCCTCAAGCAGCTGCGCAGTTATGGCAGCGGCCCGTTGATCTGCGCCGAGCCATTGATAGGGTCACGACTCAACCTGAAAAATTTGGCCAGGTCGCCAATGGCCGAATTGCAGTAGTGGGCCATTCACTCGGCGGCTGGACCGCCCTGCAGATCGCCGGTGCTCGTTTCGATCCAGACCTGTTCGCCCATGACTGCAAAGCCCACCCGCAGTTAGCCGGTTGCATCGTTTACGGACAGATAAGCCCCGCAAACACCTCAGAATCAAAGGCCGCGCTGGCCGCCGATTGGCGCGATAAACGCGTCACTGCCGTGGTTACATTGGACCTGGGCCTTTCACGGGGTCTAACCAATGAAAGCCTGGCCGCGCTGCCTGTACCCGCTCTGGTGATCGCTGCCGGCGTACCGTCGCGCGAACTTCCCGCTGAGTTGGAGTCTGCCAACCTGGCCAAACGCCTGCCTGCGGCGTCAAGCCATTACGTCGAGATCAGCGACGCAAGCCATTTCAGCTTCATGTCGATGTGCAAACCTGGTGCGCAGGTAATGCTCGAAGAAGACGTACCAGGCGATGGCATCATTTGCCGGGATGGCGATAACGGTCGCGCTCGTGGGTTGATTCAGCAGCAAATTACATCACTGATAGCAGAGTTTCTGGCGCAATCACCTGGCTACAAAAAAGACAGTTTGTAAACTGATAGTACTGACTTGCCGCGGCTCAACGAAAACGCCGTAGGCGCCATTTTAGCGCCCATGCAATCTCTCGGATCGTTGGCCTGGGATGAGAGCTGGGCCGTAAGCGGCCATTCGTGGACGGCTGCTTTCGGCCGAGGCGGTGTAAAAACGTTTTAGAACACGTTTGATAGTCGGGCTTGGAGCAAAAATCGCGCTCCTACGCAAGTTTCTGGTCTGCTGATTACACAAGCACACCTGCAGATTTTACGTAGCAACGCAGACTTCAAAACGGCGCATGCGTTTTTACACACTCTGGGCCAAAAGCAGTCGTTCGGCAGATGAATCAGGGATGCTTGTCCGTCCAGTGCCCACGCGCTTCCAAAGCCTCGCACAAAAAGACCAGCGCTCGACGAAAGACAGGGTGGCAATCGGTATAGGGTAACTGGTCGAGCGAAGCCCAGAAAAATTCGAAAAGGTGGCCATGGTCATCGAGCGTCTGATGAGACCATTGCTCAGGTAGTGGTCCACCTGGCTGGCACAGTTGAAACGACCAGATCTGACCGTGATGACCGGTATCCCAACACCCTAGATCGTCTTTGATTATGGCTGCACTTATACCAGACTCTTCCGCTAGTTCACGCAGGGCCGCTTGCCCCGGTGTTTCCCCCTTTTCAATGGTGCCCTTTACCAGTTGCACCCCAGCTTGCGGATGACGGAACAAGAGGATCCTGGGGAGCCGCGTGGATGAAAGAACTACTGAGCAGGCCTTGTCAGGGAGCATGGCGATTTCCATATCGGCAATGAAGGCTGGCCATCATACGCTTTCAGGTAAGCCGTGACGGGTGTGGGCCGAATGCTTACTGGGCATTGTGAACATCTGCAATGGGCCGATAGCGGCTCTCACTGCCAGGCAGCAGTCGGCCGGAAGCTGTCATTCAGATGTGTCTACGAATTTGAGGGCGATTCAAATTGGCCCTCGATTCGTCTTAAGCTTTGTACGAAAAGTGCCTACGCGCCGATCATGCCGCGTTGAAAACCGGCTCGGACGCGAGCCCGGTCGGAATGCTCATTGACAACCCAATAGTCGAGCGCGACCCCGGCCGCTCCTCGCCTGTGTTTGCCTTGCCTGATCGCCGCTCGGCGACTTTTCGTACAACCCCTGGACCGGACTCAAGCCAGTAGCTCGGTGATCCACCGGGCCTGCCGGGCGATGTCTTGCACCTTCTCCTCGGGCACGGCCTGCCGCGCCCGGGCGAAGTGGGTCAGGGTCTGCTGCTTCAGGCGCAGCATGCGCTGCCACTTGCGCAGGAATGCCGGGCTGCGTGCCTGCATCTGCAGCGGGCCAAAGTACAGCTCCTCGGCGGTGTACAGCACCGGCCCGGCGCGCTCGGCGACGATGATTTCGTAGTCGAAGCGGTTTTCCCGCAGCACTTCCTCGCAGAGGATGCAGTAGCCATTTTCCATCAGCCATTGGCGCAGTGGCTGCTCGCCGCCGTTGGGCTGCAGGATCAGGCGTTCCTGGCCGCTCAGGCGCGCCTTGCCGCTGTCGAGGATGTCGCGGATCGTCTCGCCGCCCATGCCGCAGAGGCTGATCGCCGTGATCCCGTCTCCCGGTTCTATCGCCGCCAGGCCGTTGGCCAGGCGCACAGTAATCCGCAGGTCTTGGCCGTTCTCGCGCACGGTGCGTTCGGCCGAGCGGAACGGCGTCAATGCCACCTCGCCGGCCACCGCCGCCGCGATGGCGCCACGGCGCATCAACGCCACTGGCAGGTAGCCGTGATCCGAGCCAATATCGGCCAGGCGCGCACCTGCTGGCACATGCGCCGCCACGCGCTCCAGGCGCATGGACAATGTCTGTTCGTTCAACTGCAGCCCCTTTTCACCACGAACGTCCGGCACCTCTGGCCGGATCGGGGCGCAATTCTGTCGAGCAACGCCGTGCATTTCAACTTTATGCGACAAGGGCCATGGCTCGACCCGTACCTACCGCTCGCGAAGAGGCGCAAGCATCATGACTCTGCGAGACTGAACACCTAGCAAACTGGCTCGAATGCCCCTAGGGTCGTTCTGGTATGAGGTAAGTCTGCTGTCGATTCACGACTCGTCGGCAACAAGTCTCACTCTGTGGCAGTCAGACGGTCCAAGTTTTTGACCGCTTGATGAGCGAACATCAATCGGCATTAGAGCCTGTCCGGACTCGTTGTCCAACAGCACAGAACGTATCTCTCCCGGCTCGAACAGGAAACGTTCGCCCCACTGCCTCATACTGACCACAACCGGAAAGATTTCCCGTCCTTTGTTCGTAAGAACGTACTCCTTGTAGGCGCTGCCATCTGACGCCGGTCGAACGTCGAATACACCGACCTCAACCAACGTTTTCAGTCGCGATGCCAGAATATTCTTGGCCACGCCCAAGCTTTTTTGAAATTCGCTGAATCGGCGAATGTCGTCAAATGCGTCGCGGATGATCATGAGCGACCAGCGATCTCCAATTACCTCCAGTGTTCTTGCTACCGGGCATTCGCTGCTTTGCGGTGAAGCACCTTCGACCATCGTATTTACCTTTTGGATAAGGATTGCCAAGTCTGTCGATCAATCTGGCTCAATGTAGTTGCAATTTGAAACCTGATCCAGCAACAATTGAAACAGGTTTTGAATTGAAACCAGTTTAACGCCATGGAGGCGTACATGACAGCAGATGCCGACTCAGCCACCAAACGTTTCTCCAGGCAGCCTTCGGGATTGCCGCATACGGATACCGGAGAAATCAGCAGGACCGACCGGTCTCCGGGGCTTTCTCCGTCACTCACGTTATTGTTTTCCGTCACCTGCGCACTTGCAGTAGCCAATGTTTACTTTGCCCAACCCTTGCTGGCCTCAATGGCGCAGAGCCTGGGCGTCACCTCAGGATTGATCGGGGTCGTGGTGACGGCCACTCAGGTTGGATACGCACTGGGGTTGCTATTGATCGTACCGCTGGGCGATATGGTCAACCGTAAACGGCTGATTTTCACTCAAGTGATCCTGTCTGCGATTGCGCTGGCGGCAGTTGGCGCATCACAGCAATGGCTGGCCCTGCTGGGGGCCATGATCGTGATGGGCTTACTGGCAGTGGTCGTTCAGGTGCTTGTGGCCTATGCCGCCGTGCTGGCAACGCCATCACAACGTGGGCAGGCAGTGGGAACAGTAACCAGCGGAGTTGTCCTGGGTATTCTTCTGGCACGGTTTGCCTCTGGGCTGATCGCAGATCTAGCGGGCTGGCGCGCCGTTTATTTCGTTTCCTCAGGATTGATGCTGACCATCGCGGCGGTGTTCTGGAAAGTGGTTCCTGGCACAGTGTCGCCACGCAATCAACACTCCTACCAAGCGCTCATCGGGTCACTGTTCAAGCTGTTCATGACCGAACCGGTTTTGCGGATCAGGGGCCTGCTGGCCTTACTGATCTTTGCCGCTTTTTCCGTGCTATGGACATCTATGGTGCTGCCGTTGAGCGCTCCGCCACTGACGCTTTCACACACTGCCATCGGCATGTTTGGCTTGGCCGGCGTCGCCGGTGCCCTTGCTGCCAGAAAAGCAGGTCGCTGGGCCGATCAAGGTTTGGGACAACGAGTTACCGGCATTTCGCTGGGGCTCCTGACGCTTTCCTGGTTGTTCATCACTTTTGCCGAGACGTCCCTGATCGCGCTGGTTTGCGGAGTGGTCTTGCTCGACTTCGCGGTGCAAGCAGTACACGTCACCAACCAGAGCCTCATTTTTGCTGCACGACCCGATGCCCAAAGTCGCATGGTCGGCGCCTACATGTGCTTCTACTCGGTCGGTAGCGCGCTGGGGGCGGCAGCCGCGACACAGGTTTATGCGCTCTGGGGCTGGATGGCAGTAAGCCTGCTGGGCGCCTTGATCAGCGCTACAGCTTTGGCGCTGTGGGTTCTTACGAGTCATTTCTCGACTACCACTCAAGGAAGATCAGCATGAAAGCCGGGCACCTACTACTCGCAATCTCGATTACTGCCATATGGGGCTTGAATTTCTCGGTGATCAAACTGGGCCTCATCAGCGTTGACCCGCTGATTCTTGCTGGTATTCGCTTCACGCTTTGCGCCCTTCCAGCAATCTTTTTCATTCCGAAACCTGATGTGCAGTGGCGCTATATCATCGGTTACGGTCTGGTCTTCGGTATCGGACTTTGGGGCGTCGTTAACATTGGCATCAAGTCTGGTCTATCAGCAGGAATCGCTTCGCTGGTGCTTCAGTTCAGCGCGTTTTTCACCCTCCTGCTGGGCTCATGGATTTTCAAGGAAGCGATTTCCCGCTACCAACTTGCGGGTATAGGTATCGCCTCCTGTGGCTTGTTGAGCATCATCTCAATTGCTGATGGGACAGTAACGATGGCCGGGCTGGTCTTGACGCTGCTGGGAGCGGTCGCCTGGAGTGCGGCCAACGTGATCAATAAAAAAGCGAAGACCACTCAGGTCTTCGCTTTCCTTGTGTGGTCCAGCGCGTTTTCGCCCATCCCTTTGTTCGCGCTTGATTACGCGGTGAACGGCTCGACGGGTTACAGCGCATTGGTGAACCAACTCGACTACCGCGCTGTCCTGTCGATCCTGTTCCAGGTATACCCCAATACACTGTTCGGCTACTGGGTGTGGAACTCACTTCTGAAACGATATCCAGTGTCTACAGTCGCGCCATTGTCCTTATTGGTGCCGGTATTCGGACTGCTCGGTTCAGTCATGATTTTCAATGAGAGCCTGTCACTCAACAAAATAGTTGCCGTCGTTCTCATCGTGTCGGGGCTAGGTGTCGGCTTATACGGACAGCGCGTCCTCAGTACGCTGCTCAAGCGCTCTGACCGATGCCCATCGTGATGTAACAACACGAGCTGGAAACCTTCTGATCACTGCTGAAGCCTGGGGTGACTTCCGTGCTCAAGCCTTAGCACGAAGACATCCTAGATTCATTTGTTATGAATGACTGGCAGCCATGGGTTCGCGAGCAAGCCCTCTCCCACAGGTCAAGGGGCAATCTGCCCATTCACCCGCAACCAGTCCTCGGACCGGCGCAACCCGTCTTCCAGAGAAACCTTCGGTTCATAACCCAACAAACGCCGGGCCTTGGCGATCGAGATATCGCCGGTACGGGCGAGCATGTACATCGCGTCCGGGGTGACTTCACTGTTGATCTTGAACAAACCGTTCACCCGCCAGATGAAGTGGGTCAGCGCGGTCGCCAGTGTGAGGGGCAGCGTTCGCGGTGTGCCGCTACGTCCGGCCCAGCGCCAGTGATTGGCGAAAAACGTCTTGCAGGTGGTGGGGCTGGCGCTGCTCAGATGGAAGATATGCCCCCGCGCCTGAACAAGGCCCGCCGCCAACATGATGCCGTCGAGCAAATCCTCGACGTACACCGGAGTGAAAACCCCCTTGCCACCATTGGGCAGAATCAATGCCCCGGCCTTGGCCATTTTCAAGGGTTCGATCAGCCAGGCTCGCGAACCCGGACCGTACACATCCCCCGGACGCACAATGGTGCAGTCGATCTCCCCCGCCGCATGGCTGGCCAGCACCACGTGCTCGCTCGCGCCCTTGGCCACGCCGTAGCGATATTGGTCGCCGATCACCACGTCGCTGGACTCATCGGCCATATCCGGGTAGTTCCAGCCCAGCGCCGCAATTGAAGAAATGTGCAAGAAACGCTTTGCACCACCGGCAATCGCGACGTTCAGGCAGTTGCGCACACCTTGCACCGACACTTCGCGATAGAGTGCCCAGGGCGCCGCGAGTGATACCACCGCTGCGGTATTGATGAACAACTCGCAACCCCTGGCATGCTCGGCCCAGACCTGTGGCCGGGTCAAGTCGCCGGCAATGACATCGTTGTCCGGGTCGGCGTACAGATCCATGCCCCGAACCTGTGCGCCCAGCGCTTTGTAGCGCTTGAGCAGCGCCTTGCCGATAAATCCGTTGGCGCCGGTGATGAACACCGAACGGGGAGCCTCCGGTTGTTGCCCACCGGAGCCAACGGGCATGGTTGCCTTAGTCATACGAAAACCTCGCAACGTGCTCGGGGCCGTCGCTCTGAGTGCCATTCTTGTCGTTGAGGATCACGCAGATCCTTCGCTAGCTTGCGGCACCCTGATGATCCGGATTGTTCATTTCACGCCAACTTTCAATCAGATCGTGCCTGTGAAGTAAACCGTAGCGGGTAATGTGCAAAGGTGAGCGTGACCTCGAAAAGTCTGCTGATGAACGGCGTGCTTCATGGATTCGATGAACTCCCCTTTGGCTTGGTATTTCCACACCCTCGGCAGCCCCTCTGATGCAGGTAAGGAAGAACCGCATGAACCCCATCCTGAATACGTTGACCCTCGCCGCTGCGATGATCGCGCCGCGAGCGACTGCGTAACGGCTAACGAATAAGTTCGGGTTCGAAACACCGACCTCCATCGATAGCAGCCCTTCACGACAGACCACTCCCAGCCGTTGACATAGGCAATGCTCTATTGCGGGCCGAAATCGCAACGGGAGTTTTTCAACGGACCCGGCCAGAAGCGGACGCGCAAAGGAGTCATGGACGACCAGGTTTCCAGGTCATTCGATCATCCGGATGTCGTACCATCATCGGGTCGACAAAGCGGAGGTTGATATGGGCAATGGTGTAGACAAACGAGTCGTTGTCATTGGCGCAGGCATAGTGGGTGCGTCCCTGGCGTATCACCTGGCTAGCAAAGGCGCGAATGTCATCCTGGTCGAGGCTGAAGGAATAGCGTCTGGAGTGACTGGAAGCTCATTCGCATGGATCAACACCTCACACAGCGGGACCGATCCAATCGCGCAATTGCGCGGTGCCGCCATCAACGAGTACCGCCGACTCGAAACCGAACTGCCTGGTCTGAAGGTACGATGGACAGGCTCCCTGTCTTACAGCGCGAGCTTGGGTGGAGTGCTGCAAGCCTCAGGTCACCAGCCTTCGGCCACCCTGGTGTCCCGCTCCCAGATTCTCGGCCTTGAGCCAAACCTGAAGAATCCCCCTCGGCATGCTTTGTATGAAGCTGAAGAAGGCGCGCTGGACGCAGTGCAAGCAACGCATGCTTTGATCGCAGGTGCCCAGGCTCATGGGGCGAAGGTTCTCACACAGACTCGGGTGCTCGGCTTTACAACCCAGAGTGCAAAGGTGACGGGAGTCGAAACCGCAATGGGCGTCATCGATGCCGACATTGTCGTGCTGGCAGCAGGGACTGGCATCACGAAGCTGACAGAGACGCTAAAAGTGCCCCTTCCAATCGAGGCCTCTCCTGCAATATTCATCCGCTACAAGTCACAACCCAATCTCGTGCACACCATCATCTCTAGCCCTGAAATGGAAGTGAGACAAAGCACGGATGGTACGTTGCTAGCGGCGGAAGATTACTTGGGCGACTCTTTGGAAAACCAGCCAGTAGCGATAGCGCTACGAACCGCCAAGGCCATACAGAACGAACTCTACGGGGTTATTTCCATTGATCCGGAATTGGCTTGTGTCGGACTCAGACCCATTCCTGTCGATGGCATCCCCATCATCGGCTATTTACCCAATATCGGCGGTGTATACGTTTGCGCGATGCATCCTGGAGTTACTCTGGCGGCGATAGTAGGCCGCCTTGCCAGCGAGGAGATAATCGACGACAAGGCATCTTCTGCCCTTAGCCCATGCCGTCCCGAGCGATTCTTCCAAGCGTAGGGGGACACTTATTGAATCGCCTCTGGTTTCATAGAGACAACCTGGGTTCCCGGACAGGATCATAGGCCTGCTTTCGGTCGATCTCTGCCGGTTCGGTTGCACTGCGCAGCGTCCAGTTTGACCTGCACTGAGTGGCTGACCAGCGCAAACCTATGGAACGGGTCGAAATGGCCGAGGCTATTTCATCGAGCTTACTTGCTGGATATCCCCACAAAAAATATCGACGTTGCCACTTTCCGGTGCAGTTCGCACGAGGATGGAGTACTCACCGGAAAGCAGGACGGGCAGTTCGACAGGTGCGCTTCTAGAGAACGTCCAGCCGCGTATGGGTTGGGGTTCGGTGTTGACCTGATCATTCATTGCGTAGGCGACTGACCCGGGTTGCTGGCAACTGCCTTTATTGATGAACGTGTAGAGGCGCAACGGCAGCGAGACCCCGCTTGGAGCACCACTGATGAAGAAACTGAGTCCCGTCTGTTTGTCCCAGCTTGCCAACGTTACATTACCGATCTGACCGGTGTTATGCCGGGTGGCAACCAAAGGAACGGACACTCCATGGTCCGATGACGTGGTGCAGCCGAAGAGGCTTGCGGTGATCATGAGAGCTGCAAGTGAATGTCTGAGTATCATTGCCAAACCCCTGTGTTGAAAAACTGCAATGGGAGATTAGCGGGTATAGCTCATCAATTGACTTCCTGGCGCTGCCGGCACCCGGTTTTCTCCTTCTGAAAAGCGATTTTGGATCATTTCCAAGCAGCTGCTTCTGGCCGAGGCTGTGTAAAAACGTTTTAGAACACGTTTGACAGTCGGGGCTTGAACAAAAATCGCGCTCCTACGCAAATCTCTGGTCTGCTGATTACACAAGCACCAGCGGATTTTACGTAGCAACGCAGACTTCAAAACGGCGCATGCGTTTTTACACACTCTGGGCCGTTTGCTGCCTGCCACCAAGGGCAGCTATCGACTGTGGATTCAACCGGTCGATGCAACCAGAAGAGTGTCGACGCTGGTCTAAAACTGACTCCATCTGCCGGTCAACATTTTACCCAGGGCGGCTATCCTGTTTCGCATTCGACTCCCCGGTATTCTCTTGCTGGCAGGGGCGGCACAACAAATGGGTCAGTGCCTGGTACAAGCGCTGTTGCCGGATCAGTTTTCGATCAGTGGTAACCCCTGACGCGCCGGTTCAGCGGCGGCGCACCCGTGCCGTCCGCTGCAACCGGAGCGTTAGCGGGTCACGTGACCTTGACGATCTGCGGTGGACTCCACGTTCCTTTGCCGGGAGGCAGGATGGAAGGCGATACCGTCCGAGGCCAATAGAGGCGCATCACCAGGTAGATCAGGTCATTCGGTGCGGGCAACCAGTTGCTTTCCTTGTCCGCGCCGGGTGAATCCTTCTGGATGTACAGCGTGAGCGAGCCGTCCGGATTCTTCTTCATGTTGGACAGCATCGGCGAGTTGATGAGGTAGCGATCGAGCGGATTCTTGATCAGCAGTTGCGTCTTGCCGTCGTACATGGTCACCGACCAGAAGGCATTGACCGGCGGGAGCTGTCCAGCCGGAAAGGTGATGGTGTAGTTGTGCTTGCTGCCGTCAAGCGGCTTACCATCGGCCAGGGTCTTGGCCATCGGATACGTGGCCTCTTCGGCGTCGTTGGCGTAGATGCCCGCTTGCGCGATGGCGGCACGCTTTAGCCAATCGCCCTTGTAGAAGGCGGCGTCCCCGCCGGCCCCCACGATGTTCCAACCATTGACCTGCGTGCCAAGATGATTGGCCGCATCCCGGACCTTCGCATGCCCAGCCTGCATGCCCTCAACCACTGCGGCCTGTTGTTCGGCGGGGAGTTCCTGGAAGTTGAAGTCCTTGCCGGCGCCAATGCCGATACGGGCCAGCTTCGCGCGGATCGCCACTTCATCCGGTGTGGCCGGGGCAAACTGCAACGCAAAACCCAGATACTTGAAGAAGTCGGTCTTCACGAGGTCCTTGTCAATCTTCGGGAAGTCGATCGATGGCGTGGCAGGCGGCGCGGGCTGCTTGAGAAAAGCCGATAGCGGCTGGGCCGCGTAGCCGGACTGGATCTTTTCGACGTTCGGCATGTCTGCCGGGTTGTAGAGCTGGGTGCGAAAGATCACGAAAGGGAGTTGCGTGCGGGAACGAAACACCTTCTTGATGCCCGGTGGGGTCACGCCCTTCCAATCGGGGCCGACCACCATGTAATCGCCGGCTTCGCTGCCGGTGGCTCGGCTGCCGATGTAACCGAAGTTGTAGGTATTGCCATCGATGAGCTGCAGCGAGTAGTAACGCTGTTTCTCCACCGCTGGCACCGAGAGCACGATCGGCTCGCTGCGCAGGTCCATGAACAGCATGGAATACGGCGTGTCGCTGTTCGGCGAAACAACGGCCGTGTCCTGATAAGTAGCGACATGGTGCAGGCTATGGATCTGGTTGAACGGAGCCTTGTATTGGCTGGAGTGCTTGTCGACGGCGTAGTCGTACATGATCGCATAGTTCATCACGATGGGCAGGCCGTAGATGTAACCCTCCTGCGCGATGGCCTTCGTTTCGGCAGGAGTGGTGTCCGCGGCATGGGCGAGCGTGAATGCAAAGGGCGCGAGCAATACCATTGCACAGCCAAGTGCTCTCGGTAGTGTGATCATCATGAACCTGAATCTCCATTCTTTGAATTAGATGAGTGAGTCGGTCAGCTAACTACTCATCAGGCGATAGACAATGTCGTGTTGCTCATGACTTGATAGCTCATAACGCTCCTTGTCTTTCTGTAGGTTTTTGTTTTGCCTGAAGTTGTTCACGGTGAACGCGACACTGCTCAAGAAGGAACACGACGGATGGCAAGATCAGGCTGCTCGGTCAGTATATGCAGCAAATAAAAAAACGCTGCCGACATGACTGAAACTTGCACTCTCACTTCTGGATGGCAGCGAATTTCCGTGCCGGTCAGCGTGGCTAGCGCATGCGTTGACGAAGTACTGTTGCGCTTCAGTGACCTCTATTGACCCGATGCGAGCCCTTGGACATACGCAGCCAAAACCTCAAGGCAAAGGCAATCAACTCCTTGGCAGCATCCGGGTCAAGGTGTTGTCGCCCACACAGTAATGATGGAGCAACCCCGCCACCGCATGCAGGCCGATCAACCAGTAACCGGCGCTCCCGAGCAGCTCGTGCCAATACTTGAACTGCTTGGCCAGGTCAGGATCGACCGCCACCGGCGCCGGCAGCAAAAAACCGAAATAGGGCATCGGCTTGCCCCCTGCCGCCAGCATCAGCCAAGCCAGTAAAGGCGTGCCGATCATCAGCATATACAGCGCCAAATGCATGAGATGGGAAATACCGGTCTGCCAGGCGGGCAGCGCCGGCTTGATCGGCGGGCGCGGTGTCAGCCGTCCGAGCAAGCGGACCCAGACGAGGGCAAAAATACTCAGGCCGAACAAACCGTGCAGCCCGAGAAACAAGCTCCTCAAGTTACCGCCGCGCGGCAACAGCCCCTTGATTTCGATACAGCCGTATACGCCGATAAACAGCGCCAGCATCAGCCAGTGCATCGTGATCGACAGTTTCCCATAACGCTGTGTTGTTATATCGCCGGTCATTGTGGGCCTCATGAACGTCATTGCTGGCTGCCGACTCATTCGAGCAGCCTGGACGCGGCTTTCACCGAGTCGACTGGCGCCACCCTGCCCGCCGAGTCTTAAGGCAATCTGAAGACCATTTGGGCCGATCTTTTGTCACCTTCAGACTTCGTTAAGAAATGCCTTTGATACTTCTCCCCAATTGATCCGGGGGAGGTGTTTTCCAATGTCCGATTTCAACTGGAATGTTCAGTTGCCGCTGTACTTCGGCCAAGCCGAAAAACTGCAAATGAATCTTGTCAGAGCATTGCCGGGTGACCCGCAACGGCCTGTCTTCGAAAGTTTTATCCAGCAACGATTCCGCAAGGCCCACGGTGCCGACATCCGCCATTTCATGCCGGAGCTGTTTGGCATGAGTGATGCCACCGGTGTGCTGTGTGCGGTGGTCGGTGTGCGCGTGGCAGGCGCCGAACCGCTGTTTCTGGAAGGTTATCTGGATGAGCCGATTGATCCGCTGATCAGTGCCGCAGAAGACCAGGCAGTAGACCGGTCAGCCATCGTAGAGGTGGGCAACCTGACGGCCAGCGACACTGGAAGTGCACGGATGAGCATCATCGCGATGACTTACCTGCTCGCCATGGGGGGTCTGGAATGGGTCGCCTTCACCGGGAACCTGGGGCTGGTGAACAGCTTTCATCGCCTTGGATTGAAGCCTGTGGCGCTGTGTGCTGCCGACCCAGCGCGTTTGGGCGAAGACCGCCACGCCTGGGGCAGCTACTACGAAAGCAAACCTTGGGTTCACGTTGGCAATATCCGCTGCGGGTTCATTCATCTACGCAACATTGGCCTGTTCAATCGTTTGGGCTTGCCAACGTCCACGGAGGGATTCTGCCATGTCGCCTGAAGTGGAGCGTTTCAATCAGACACTGCGCAACCAGGCCGAGCTTAAAGCCAATGCCACCGCGTTATGGGACGATCGGCGGAAGTTGGACTACGCCACGCTTTATGCCGAAGTCATGTATCGCCAGCAGCGCCTGCGCGATGAGCAGGTCCAGGTGGTTGCACTGGCGCTGGACAACGGCGTCGAAGCCATGCTCTGGGACCTGGCCGTGTTGTTCGAAGGCTTGACCTGCGTGGCCTTGCCGCCCTTTTTCAGTCCAGCGCAACGCAAGCATTGCCTGGAACAAAGCCAGGCCGAACGGGTGATTGCCGAGCCGCAGCTGCAAGATGAACTGCAAGCGGCTGGTTATCTGAAAACCGGCGAGTTCTGGTGCCGCACCTTCAACGGCCCAGACCGGATGCCTGATGGCACCGCCAAGTTGACCTTCACTTCGGGCACCACAGGTACACCCAAGGGTGTGTGTTTGAGTGCCGACAGCATTCTGCGTGTCACCCGCGAGCTGGATCTGGCCAGCAAACCCACCGACTCACAACACCATCTGGCCCTCCTGCCGCTGGCCATTTTGCTTGAGAACATCGGTTGTTATGCCGCGTTGTACGCTGGCGCGACCTTGAGCCTGCCCAGCCAGAAAACCCTGGGCATTCAAGGCGCCAGCGGTGTGGATGTGCCGAAACTGTTGGGGTGCCTGACCAGCCGATCCCCCCAAAGCCTGATTCTGGTACCTCAGGTGTTGCTGATGCTGGTCAGCGCTGCCGAGCAGAAGGCCTTCGATCCACAATGCCTGCGTTTTGCCGCTGTCGGCGGCGCCCGGGTTTCCGAGGAACTGTTGCAGCGTGCTCAGCGCACAGGCGTCCCGGTATACGAAGGTTACGGACTGTCGGAGTGCGCATCGGTGGTATGCCTGAACAAGCCGCAGGCACGCCGTCCCGGCAGTGTCGGCCGCCCTCTTCCCCATGTGGAGATTCGCCTGGCCGAAGACGGCGAAGTGCTGATCAAGGGTTCGACCTTTCTGGGTTATCTGGGAGACGCGCCGCACACCGCTGAGTGGTGGCCCAGCGGTGATCTCGGCGAATTCGACCCGGAGGGTTTTCTCTACCTCAAAGGTCGCAAGAAGCATCAATTCGTCACCAGCTTCGGGCGCAACGTGAATCCCGAGTGGGTGGAGGCCGAATTGACCCAGCGCCGGCATATCGCCCAGGCCTTCGTCTACGGCGAAGCCATGCCGGGCAACCATGCCCTGCTCTGGCCGCATCGCCCGGACTGCACTGACGAACAACTGGCCAACGCTGTGGCCGAGTCCAACAAGGCCTTGCCCGAGTACGCCCAGGTCCGTCACTGGACCCGGCTCGATCAACCCTTCACCCCCGCCAACGGTTTGCTGACCGCCAATGGCCGCCCCCGTCGCGACGCCATTGTCGAACGCTACCGGGCGCAACTGACCGAATCTGCATTTTCCGAGGAATCCGTACCATGAGTTTTTTCGACACCCTGCAAGAAGCGACTCAACAAGAACGCCACGAGCTGTTCAATCTGCCGATCATTCTCGACGCCCTCGAAGGCCGGGTCAGCCTGGAAAGTTACCGGGCCTTCCTGGCACAGGCCTATTACCACGTGCGCCATACCGTGCCGTTGATGATGGCCTGCGGTGCGCGCCTGCCATTACGCCTGGAATGGCTGCGTGAAGCGGTGTGCGAGTACATCGAGGAGGAATACGGCCACGAAAAGTGGGTACTCGATGACATCCAGGCCTGCGGCGGTGACAAGGATGCCGTACGCGACGGGCGTCCGTCCTTGCCGATCGAATTGATGGTCAGCTTCCTCTACGACCTGATTGCCAGGGACAACCCGGTGGGGCTGTTTGGCATGGTCAACGTGCTTGAAGGCACCAGCATCGCCCTGGCCACCCACGCTGCCGGCAGCATTCGTGAACGCCTGGACCTGCCGGCAAGCGCCTTCAGCTACCTCAGTTCCCACGGTTCGTTGGATATCGAACACATGCAAACCTACCGCCGACTGATGAACAAGCTGGAAGACCCGGACGATCAGGCCGCCGTCATTCACGCCTCAAAAGTGGTGTACCGGCTCTACACCGATATGTTCCGCGGCTTGCCGCGTGACGGGGAGAATCTGCATGCTCCTGTCTGAAGCTCGCGTCGTGTTGACCGGTGCCAGCGGCGGCATCGGCCTGGCCATTGCCACAGCCCTGTGCGCCAGTGGTGCCCGGGTATTGGCCGTGGCTCGGCATCGGGAACCATTGGTACCGCTGCTTGAGCGTTACCCCCGTAACCTCTGCTGGATCGGTGCTGACCTGACGTCGATTTCCGACCGCCGCGAAGTGCTGGCGGAGGCCGACCGCATCGGCGGCATCAACATGCTGGTCAATGCCGCCGGGGTCAATCATTTCGCTATGCTCGAACAACTGGATGACAGTGAGATCAACGCGATGCTGGCGGTGAACATCAGTGCGCCGATCTGCCTGACAAAACTCCTGCTGCCACTGCTCAAACGCGCCGACAGCGCCATGGTGGTGAACGTCGGTTCGACCTATGGCTCCATCGGTTACGCCGGCTACGCCAGTTATTGCGCCACCAAGTTTGCCCTGCGCGGGTTCTCCGAAGCCTTGCGCCGGGAGCTGGCAGACACCCGGGTCAGCGTGCTCTACGTCGCCCCGCGTGCCACCCGCACCAGCATGAACAGCCCGGCGGCCCAGGCGCTGAACGATGCCCTCAAGGCCAATGTCGATGATCCGCAAACCGTGGCGGCCGCCGTGATTCACGCCATTGCGGATGACCGTCGCGACTTGTACCTGGGCTGGCCGGAACGTTTTTTTGTACGCCTCAACAGCCTGCTGCCCCATCTGGTGGACCGCGGCTTGCGCAAGCAATTGCCGCTGATCCGTCGCCTGAGCCAGAAACCCGACAAGGAGAATCTCAAACCATGAAGAAGACCATCGCTTGCTTGCTGTTTGCAGCCTTGAGCCAGAGTGTCTGGGCCCTGGATACCGCTGACCAGCAACGCCTCAACAGCATCCAGCAACGTTGGGCACACATTCAGTACGAGTTGCCGGAGGACCAACGAACTGCCGCTTTCGAAAAACTCGCCGCTCAGGCTTCGAGCTTCACTCAAGAGCGCCAGACCGTGGCCGAGGCCTGGGTCTGGTCCGGCATCGTCACCAGCAGTTGGGCCGGCGCCCAGGGAGGGCTCGGGGCGCTGAGCAAGGTCAAGGATGCCAAGGCCGATCTGGAAAAAGCACTGGTGCTGGACCCCAAGGCCCTGCAAGGCTCGGCCTACACCAGTCTCGGCGCGCTCTACGACCGTGTACCGGGCTGGCCCATCGGCTTTGGCGACTCGGACAAGGCCGAACAGTTACTCAAGCAGGCCTTGCAACTGAACCCGAACGGCATCGACAGCCTGTACTTCTGGGGTGATCATCTCTACCGTCAAAAACGCTACTCTGAAGCCAAAGTGGCACTGCAAAGAGCGCTGCAAGCGGCGCCACGGCCGGGGCGCGAAACCGCCGACGCTGGCCGGCGTAAAGAGATAGAAGCGTTGCTGGTCGACGTTGACAAGAAACTCAACTGACGGGAGTCCATGTGCGCTTACTACTGATAGAGGATGACGTGGCCCTCGGCGAGGGTATCCATCAGGCCCTGGGGCGCGAAGGTTATACCGTCGACTGGTTGCAGGACGGCAGCAGTGCCTTGCATTCGCTGCTCAGTGAAACCTTCGACCTGGCGGTGCTCGACCTTGGCCTGCCGCGCATGGACGGTCTCGAAGTACTGCGGCACCTGCGCGACAGCGGTTGCAATCTGCCGGTGCTGATCCTCACCGCGCGCGATGCCACCGAAGACCGCATCGCCGGGCTGGATGCCGGGGCCGACGATTACCTGATCAAACCCTTTGACCTGGCCGAGCTCAAGGCGCGTCTGCGTGCATTGTTGCGGCGCAGCGCCGGTCGGGCACAAGTGTTGATCGATCATGCGGGCATCAGCCTGAACCCCGGCACCCAGCAAGTCAGCTATAACGGCGAGCCCGTGGCCCTGACGCCCAAGGAATACCAGTTGCTCCACGAACTGCTCTCGCCCCCTGGCCGGGTGATGACCCGTGATCACCTGATGCAGTTGTTGTACGGCTGGAACGAGGAAGCTGAAAGCAACACCCTGGAAGTACACATCCATCATCTGCGCAAGAAGTTCTCGACCGACCTGATCCGCACCATCCGTGGTGTCGGGTATCTGGTGGAGGAGCGTCGATGACCTCGATCAGGCGTCGCACTCTGACTCTGATCATCGGCCTGATGCTGGCCGGCCTTGCCGTGATCAGCGTACTCAACCTGTATGACAGCAACCATGAAATTGCCGAAGTCTATGATGCCCAACTGGCGCGGAACGCTCGCCTGCTACAAGGTGTCATGCGCATGCCCATGACCAGCAAAGAACATGCTGATCTGTATCAGGCCTTCAATCAGGCCCTGAGCGAGGCGGAACCCAGGGGCGACGGGCATCCCTATGAAACGAAGATTGCCTTTCAGGTCTGGAACCTCAAGGGCGAAGTGCTGGTACACACGGCTAGCTCACCGTCCTTCAGCGCACCACCGGACACACCAGGCTTCAGCGATGTTGTAGACCTGAACAACCGCCATTGGCGCGCCTTCCTGCTCGAAGACAAGCAGAACAGCTTGCGCATCTGGGTTGGTGAACGAGACGACGTCCGATCGGACTTGGTGGACCGGATAGTACGCCACACGTTGTGGCCCAATATTCTGGGAAGTCTGATGTTGGCCGCAATGATCTGGCTGGCCATCGGCTGGGGATTGAAACCGCTGGTCAACATGGCTAAAACGCTGCGGGAGCGATATCCCGGTTCACTCGAACCCTTGCAATTGACGCCGTTACCCACTGAGCTTGAGCCCATGCAGGCAGCCCTCAACCGAGTGCTCGCGCAGATTCAGGAAGTAATGGGGCGTGAGCGGCGCTTTATCGCTGACGCGGCTCACGAAATGCGTACACCACTCGCCGTGCTCCGGGTGCATGCCCAAAACCTGATGGAAGCGGAGAGTGAAGAAGATCGTCGCACATCGCTCGAATATTTGATTGCCGGCGTGGACCGTACCAGCCGACTGGTCAACCAATTGCTCACGATGGCTCGTATTGAACCTCAAGCAGGAACTCAACCGCCTGCACCTATTGATCTGGCAGCCACCGTTCGCGACAGTCTGGTTCAGTTGACGCCCTGGTTGTTGAGCAAGGATCTCGAACTGGTTTTCGATGTCAGTGACGAAGTCATACGTGTGAAAGTCGACCCTGCAGCTATCGATATTGCCTTGAACAACTTGGTAACCAATGCGGCGAATTTCTCCCCGCCGCATGGAGTGATCACGGTACGACTGGCAAAAAAAGACAATGACTACGAGTTGTCTGTCGAGGACGAGGGGCCGGGAATCAACGAGGAGGATCGTGATCGGCTTTTCGAGCGTTTCTACAGCCGCGGAAATGACCAAGGAGCAGGATTGGGACTGACCATCGTTCAGGCCATTGCAGATCGCTTGGGCGGGCAGATCAAACTAGAGAATCGTATCCCTGTAGGGTTGCGCGCCACGTTGAAAATTTGTCGCTTATGACGCCGCCACTCTTATCGTGAGCGACCGCTCCTGGCTGTGGATTCAACCGGTCGAACGCAGTCGTCTGCACCAGTTGCCTTCGATGAAACTACTGCCTTCGCCGACGCGTCATACCCTTACAGGCTGGATCATTCGGCGTGACTTGGCGCGACAGTGCGTTATTGCGTGCGGGTTCAAACAGTCCGGGCCGCAGTGCCTGCCAACTCAGGGAGTACAAGCATGCATGACCCCTTCAATCTTCTTCGTTTCGTCGAAGCCCAGCACCCAGTGTTTACCCATGCCCTGGAAGAGTTGCGTGCAGGGCACAAGACCCGTCACTGGATGTGGTTCATTTTCCCGCAACTGCAGGGCCTCGGGCAGAGCGAGACATCCAGACGCTTTGCCATCTCGGGTGCTGATGAAGCCCGGGCCTATCTGCAGCATGATGTGCTGGGGCCACGGCTGGAGGAATGCGTCAGCACCCTCCTGCAACACAGAGACAAGACTGCACGGCAAATCCTAGGTCACCCTGATGACCTGAAGTTGCGCTCCTGCCTCACGCTGTTCGCCAGCGTCCAGCCCGAACAGCCCTTGTTCCAGCAGGCCCTTGATCAGTTCTTCGCCGGCGAGCCAGACACCAGGACCCTGTTCCTTCTTGGGGAATGATGTCGACGTGAGCTACGTCGCCAGCACCACGTCGAACCTCTTCGGTGCCGTGATCGGCTGGCCTGGGTAAATGCAACTGCCCCATCGCTGCAGCTAGTGGCGGCCAGGAGCGGACGGTCAGCCCAGACAGTTACCGACCAACAGCAATGGGATGGACTCCTTCTCTCGGTCAACCCTGGCCGATACCGGCAATGATTGATCGTTCAGGTGTATCTACGAAACCAGAGGCGTTTCACAACTTCATCTAGAGTCAGTCAAGAACCTGCCAAAGGAGATGCCATGGAGACGCTGATTGAGGTTGTTTTCCGCGTCATTTGCTATCGCGTCGGGTACTGGGTGCTCAAGGCAATTACGCTTGGCCGCTTCACCGGCAAAAGCAGCTATTGGTCTGAAGTAACCTGCACCCTAGGCGATTTGGTGTTGCTGTCCCCAATCATCACGATCATTGCCTTGAAGCTGGTAGAGAGCGCCCGATAAACGCCTTCCTCGTGAATGTCCGATCTCGGCCATAAGCATCCAGTGGGTGTATCAGCGGTCAAACTCCAGGTCTCCCACCTCTAGTAGCTGCTCCGCGCAGGGAACGCTAACATTCCGGCTTCGCATGGAGGCTGCCTGGCAGCGTCTTGAGCGCGCATGCACAGTCCTGGAATCACCCTATTGCCAAGCCTGCGGATACAAGGAAGAAACACCATGGCGCTTACTAGCAGAATTTCCCCCTATGACAGTCGATGGCCCTCGCTCTTTCTTGGCGCCAAAGAGCAGATCGCGAAGGCGTTTGGCACTGAGCCAGTTACCATCCACCATGTCGGCAGCACCGCCGTTCCCGGGCTCGCCGCCAAGCCGGAGATCGATCTCCTGGTCGAAGTTTCGGAGCATCGACACGAGTCCTCCCGAGACGATGTCATGCGTGAACTAGGGTACGCACGAGGAAGCAATCTGTCGGCAGGGCACCATTTTTATCGTCGGGATGTGGATGGCGTTCGAACCCATAAAGTCCACGTCTGTATCGCCGGCCACGGTCAAGTCGAAAGAATGCTCCGTTTTCGTGACCTGCTCAGGAGCGACCCTGTGATTCGCCAACGGTATCAAGACTTGAAACTTGAACTGGAAGCAACCAACACCG
The DNA here is from genome assembly GCF_900187415.1 of Pseudomonas sp. Irchel s3b6. Classification (NCBI taxonomy): domain Bacteria; kingdom Pseudomonadati; phylum Pseudomonadota; class Gammaproteobacteria; order Pseudomonadales; family Pseudomonadaceae; genus Pseudomonas; species Pseudomonas sp. Irchel s3b6. The sequence continues at coordinate 28,089 of NZ_FYDM01000027.1, forward strand.
GTGGCATAGGTGAATACCTGGCACAAAAGGCCCCCTTCATCGACGCAATGCTGTTCAATTAAGCAAACGCCGACCTTAGGTAGGAGCGAGCGCGCTCGCGATGGACGTCAACGATAACGCGTGTTTTCTGGGTAACTGTAGTGGTCTAATGAAACCGGACACCCATTTAGGTGAGAATGCTCGCCAGATCGAGGTGTCAGATGACCAAACAACGCCGTTCCTTTTCTGCTGAATTCAAACGCGAGGCTGCCGACCTCGTGCTC
>NZ_FYDM01000005.1:0-107760 GCF_900187415.1 Pseudomonas sp. Irchel s3b6
CCCTTGCCTCTGGCTAACACTTCCCCTTGCCGGGTGTGTAGAGGACTTGCACCTCCAAGTCACCAGCGTGGCCACCATAGCCAAACTGGTTGCGCTTACGCGCAACGCGCCATGCCTGGCGCACGCAATAAAAAACCCGCTGACGAATCAGCGGGTTTCTCATTTCAGCGGCCAGGACGATCAGAAATCCTCCAACCGCCACACCTCATACGCCGGTGTCTCGTAGGGATGGCTCTGTTTCAAAGCCATCACCACCGAGCGAATCAACTCATCGGCCACGACAAGCTCGACCTTCCATTCCTCAACCTGCTCGACCTGTCCGGCCTCGCCAATGAACGGCTGACTGCCATCCAACGGACGAAACTGACCCAAGCCGAGCACCTGCCACGCACAGTGGTCATAGTCACCGATTCGGCCGCCACCGGCGGCGAATACGGCACTTTTGACCTGCTCCACATGACTGGCCGGAACAAAAAAGGAAAGCTTGTACACAGCGCTTAGTTAACCCACACGCGAGCATTACGGAACATACGCATCCACGGTGCATCTTCGTTCCACTCTTCCGAGCGCCACGAGTTCTGCACGGCGCGGAACACTCGCTCCGGGTGCGGCATCATGATGGTCACGCGACCGTCACGGCTGGTGAGGCCGGTGATCCCGCGCGGCGAGCCGTTCGGGTTGGCCGGGTAGCTTTCGGTGACCTTGCCGTGGTTGTCGACGAAACGCATCGCCACGCAACCCGACAGATCGGCTTGCAGCAGTGCTTCTTCGCTTTCGAACTCGGCATGGCCTTCACCGTGGGCAATGGCGATTGGCATGCGCGAACCGGCCATGCCTTGCAGGAAGATCGAGTTCGACTCCTGCACCTGAACCATGGCCACGCGGGCTTCGAACTGCTCGGAACGGTTACGCACGAAGTGCGGCCAGAACTCGCTGCCCGGGATCAGTTCGTGCAGGTTGGACATCATCTGGCAACCGTTGCACACGCCGAGGGTGAAGCTGTCGTTACGCTCGAAGAAACCCTGGAACGCATCACGGGCACGGCTGTTGAACAGCGCCGACTTGGCCCAGCCTTCACCGGCACCGAGAACGTCGCCGTAGGAGAAACCACCACACGCCACCAGGCCCTTGAACTCGTTCAGATCGACACGGCCGGCCAGAATGTCGCTCATGTGCACGTCGATCGCGTTGAAACCGGCGCGGTCGAACGCGGCCGCCATTTCCACCTGACCATTGACGCCCTGCTCACGCAGCACGGCAACCTGTGGGCGAATGCCTTTCTTGATGTAAGGCGCGGCGATGTCCTGGTTGACGTCGTAGCTCAGCTTGACGCTCAGGCCCGGGTTTTCTTCTTCCAGCAGGACGTCGAACTCTTGATCGGCGCAGTCGGCGTTATCACGCAGGCGCTGGATCTGGTAGCTGGTCTCAGCCCATTGGCGCTGCAGCAGGCGACGCTGGCCTTCGAACACGGTGTCGCCGTTGAAGGTGATGCTGATCTCGCCGTTGTTCATCGGCTGACCGATCACCGACACGCAGTCGCCCAGGCCCGCAGCGCTGAATTGCGCGAGGATGTCCGGAGTGGAGTCCTGGCGAACCTGGATCACTGCACCCAGTTCTTCGTTGAACAGGATCGAAGCGATGTCGGCCGATGTTTCCGCCAGACCGTCGAGGTTCAGGCTCAGGCCGCAGTGGCCGGCGAAGGCCATCTCCACGGCGCTGGTCAACAGACCGCCGTCGGAACGGTCGTGGTAAGCCAGTAGGTGGCCGTCGGCGTTGAGGCCCTGGATCACCGCGAAGAAGGCTTTCAGGTCTTCGGCGTCATCGACGTCCGGAGCCTGGCTACCGAGCTTGCCGTGAACCTGTGCCAGGATCGAAGCACCCATGCGGTTCTGGCCACGACCCAGGTCGATCAGGATCAGGTCGGTGGTGCCCTTGTCCATGCGCAGTTGCGGGGTCAGGGTCTGGCGAATGTCCGTCACTGGCGCGAAACCGGTCACGATCAGCGACATCGGCGACGTCACGGTCTTGTCCACGCCTTCGTCGTTCCAGCGAGTGGCCATGGACATCGAGTCCTTGCCCACCGGAATGGTGATGCCCAGCTCAGGGCACAGTTCCATGCCGACCGCTTTGACGGTGTCGTACAGACGCGCGTCTTCGCCCGGGTGGCCGGCAGCCGACATCCAGTTCGCCGACAGCTTGATGTCGGAGAGCTTGCCGATGCGCGAGGCTGCAATGTTGGTCAGGGTTTCACCGATGGCCATGCGACCCGACGCCGGAGCGTCCAGCAGCGCCAGCGGAGTACGCTCGCCCATGGCCATGGCTTCACCGGTGTAGACGTCGAAGCTGGTGGCGGTGACGGCAACGTCGGCCACCGGAACCTGCCACGGGCCGACCATCTGGTCACGGGCCACGAGGCCGGTGATGGTGCGGTCGCCAATGGTGATCAGGAAGCTCTTGCTGGCCACGGCCGGGTGATGCAGCACGCGCTCGACACAGTCGGCGATGTTCAGGGTCGACGGATCGAAGTCGTCGCCCAGTTCGTTTTCACGAACCACCGAACGGTGCATGCGCGGGGCTTTGCCCAGCAGCACTTCGAGCGGCATGTCCACCGGGCTGTTGCCGAAGTGGCTGTCGGTGACCGTCAGTTGCGGCTCGGCAGTGGCTTCGCCGACCACGGCGAATGGGCAACGCTCACGCTCGCAGATCGCCTTGAAGCGCTCGAAGTCGGCAGGGCCGACCGCCAGAACGTAGCGTTCCTGGGATTCGTTACTCCAGATCTCGTGCGGGGCCATGCCCGGCTCGTCGTTTGGAATGTTGCGCAGTTCGAAACGGCCACCACGGTCGCCGTCGTTAACCAGTTCCGGGAAGGCGTTGGACAGGCCGCCGGCACCCACGTCGTGAATGAAACTGATCGGGTTGTGTTCACCCAACTGCCAGCAACGGTCGATGACTTCCTGGCAACGGCGTTCCATTTCCGGGTTCTCACGCTGTACCGAAGCGAAGTCCAGGTCAGCCGAGCTGGTGCCGGTGGCCATGGAGGAAGCTGCGCCGCCACCCAGGCCGATGAGCATCGCCGGGCCGCCCAGCACGATCAGCTTGGAACCAACGAGAATTTCGCCTTTCTTGACGTGCCCTTCACGGATGTTGCCCATACCGCCGGCCAGCATGATCGGCTTGTGGTAACCGCGAACTTCATCACCGTGCGGAGTGGTGATGGATTGTTCGAAGGTACGGAAGTAGCCGGTCAACGCCGGACGGCCGAATTCGTTGTTGAATGCAGCGCCGCCCAATGGGCCTTCGATCATGATGTCCAGCGCGGTGACGATGCGCTCGGGCTTGCCGTACGGCACTTCCCACGGCTGTTCGAAGCCCGGGATCTGCAGGTTGGACACGGTGAAACCGGTCAGGCCAGCCTTCGGCTTGGCACCGCGACCGGTGGCGCCTTCGTCGCGAATCTCGCCACCGGAACCGGTGGACGCGCCGGGGAACGGAGCAATCGCGGTCGGGTGGTTGTGGGTTTCGACTTTCATCAGGATGTGCACCGGTTCCTGCACCGCGCCGTACTGGCGGGTTTCAGGATCCGGGAAGAAACGCCCGGCAACGCTGCCGACGATGACCGAAGCATTGTCCTTATAAGCCGACAGAACGCCTTCGCTGTGCATCACGTAGGTGTTCTTGATCATGCCGAACAGGCTTTTTTCCTGGCTCTCGCCGTCGATGTCCCAACTGGCGTTGAAGATCTTGTGACGGCAATGCTCGGAGTTCGCCTGGGCAAACATCATCAGTTCGATGTCGTGCGGGTTGCGCTTCAAGCCGATGAAAGCGTTGACCAGATAGTCAATCTCGTCTTCAGCCAGGGCCAGGCCCAGTTCGACGTTGGCGGTTTCCAGCGCGGCGCGACCGCCACCCAGTACGTCGATCGCCGTCAACGGCTTGGGTTCGGCGTGACTGAACAGGCCGGCAGCCTGCTCCAGGTTTTCCAGGACAATCTGGGTCATGCGGTCGTGCAGTGCATCAGCAACAAGCTGGGCCTGTACGTCGGTGAACTCACCGGTGACGTAGAAAGCGATGCCGCGCTCCAGGCGCTGGATTTTCCCCAGGCCACAGTTGCGGGCAATGTCGCTGGCCTTGCTCGACCATGGCGAGATGGTGCCGAAACGTGGCAACACCAGGAACAGGCGACCGGTCGGCTCTTGTACTGGAACGCTGGGGCCGTACTTCAGAAGGCGCGCAAGCACCTGCTGTTCGTCGCCGGTCAGGACGCCGGTAACTTCGGCGAAGTGAGCGAATTCAGCATACAGGCCACTGACAGCCGGGACCTTCTGGCTCAGTTGCTCAAGGAGTTTGCTGTGGCGAAAGGCAGAAAGGGCAGGAGCGCCGCGCAGGATCAACATCTTCGGGACAGCCTCGGGAAGGGGTGTGCTTTGAGGCCGTGCATTCTAGCCTAAACCGTCCGCGACAGCACCCGAAACGCTACGCCCGATATCGTCCGAACGTCGGCCAGGGGTTTGAGGCCTATAACCAATGCTCATCAGCTCAAGTTCAAAGGGTTATTTCAGCCCCCCTGATAAGCCCTCAATGCCCGTTCTTGAGGGCTTTGCTCGAGTTTCCGGGCCTCTAGCAGACAAGCCCTGTGCTGTCGAGATATGGCGGCCGTGGTCCTTTGCGTATACTGCGCAGATGTTTTCCCCAATGGTCTTACGTCCGCGATACGCCAAATGGCTCATCGCAACCGGACTCTTCCTGATGCTCGGCGGCTGTGTTGATAAACCCAACACCCTGGAGCGCGTAAAGGAGGATGGTGTGCTGCGCGTGGTGACGCGTAACAGCCCGGCCACCTACTTCCAGGATCGCAACGGTGAAACCGGCTTCGAATACGAGCTGGTGAAGCGCTTCGCCGACGATCTGGGGGTTGAGCTGAAGATCGAAACCGCCGACAACCTTGACGATCTGTTTGATCAGGTGGGCAAGCCTAACGGCCCGGTACTCGCTGCTGCCGGTCTGGTCAGCAGCGAGAAACGCAAGGCACAGGTCAGGTTTTCCCACTCGTATCTGGAAGTCACCCCACAGATCATCTACCGCAACGGCCAGTCACGCCCTACTAATCCGGCGGATCTGGTGGGCAAGAAGATCATGGCGCTCAAGGGCAGCACCCACGCCGAGCAATTGGCAGCGCTGAAACAGAAAAACCCCAGAATTGAATACGAAGAGTCTGACGCCGTTGAGGTCGTAGACCTACTGCGCATGGTGGACGACGGTCAGATCGATCTGACACTGGTCGATTCCAACGAAGTGGCCATGAACCAGGTGTACTTCCCTAACGTCCGGGTGGCGTTCGACCTGGGCGACGCCAGCAACCAGAGCTGGGCCGTGGCCGCCGGCGACGACAACAGCCTGCTCAACGAGATCAACACCTACCTCGACAAGGTGCAGAAAAACGGCACCCTGCAACGCCTCAAGGATCGCTATTACGGGCATGTCGACGTACTCGGCTATATGGGTGCCACCACCTTCGCCCAGCACCTGCAACAACGGCTGCCCAAGTACGAACAGCACTTCAAGATGTACGCCAAGAAAGAGAAAGTCGACTGGCGCCTGCTGGCGGCGATCGGTTATCAGGAATCGCTGTGGCAACCGACCGTCACCTCCAAGACCGGGGTGCGCGGCCTGATGATGCTGACCCAGAACACCGCGCAGGCCATGGGCGTGTCCAATCGCCTGGACGCCAGGCAAAGCATCATGGGCGGCGCCAAGTACCTAGCCTATATGAAAGATCAACTGGACGACTCGATCAAGGAGCCGGACCGCACCTGGTTTGCCCTGGCCGCGTACAACGTGGGCAGCGGCCACCTGGATGACGCACGCAAGCTGGCGGCCAAGGAAGGGTTGAACCCCAACAAGTGGCTGGACGTGAAAAAGATCCTGCCGCGCCTGTCGCAGAAGCAGTGGTACAGCAAGACGCGGTATGGCTACGCCCGTGGCGGCGAGCCGGTGCATTTCGTGGCGAACATCCGCCGCTACTACGACATCCTGACGTGGGTCACACAGCCGCAGCTAGAGGGTGACCAGATTGCCGAAGGCAACCTGCATGTACCGGGCATCGACAAGACCAAGCCGCCGCAAGACAACTCGCCGCTTTGACACTGATCGATCCCACGCTCCCGCGTCACTAGTGTCCGGTAAACATGTGTCATAGCTGAAGGCTGCCTTGGGCAGCCTTCAGCTTTTCTCGCTCCTGCCTTCGTCGGTCTTTGAATTCTTGGGTAGCAGGCCGTTCATGCAGGACATGAGCGATGCGAACCGTCAGTTCAAATAACGAGCCGGGAAACCCTGAGCGGCGCTGGAAAAGGTGCAACAGCAGGTAGCTGATCAAGGCACTGTAGATCTGTAGGCGCACGGCGTTTTCGGAGAAGGCATAGAAGCGTTTGAGTTTCAGATGTTGCTTGATCCACTTGAAAAACAGCTCGATTTTCCAACGATCTTTGTACAAATCAGCGATTTCTTCAGCGGTTCTCGCGAAGTCGTTGGTCACCAGGATCAGCGGCGTTGCATGCCCCTCGCGTGCAACCACGACACGCCTTACCGGCTCTTCCCAGTAGTCATTCAGACGTTTGCCGCCTAGGTGCTTTTTGCCGAACCGTATGACTTCATCGGTCATGACCACGCTGTGCTCAGCCACATTTGAGTGCTCGTGCAGCACCTTGATATTGGCGTTTTTCTTCAACCGGGTAACGAACAGAGCCCCCTTGGTTTGCAACTGGTGCCACCAGTTGTAATCGCAGTAGCCCTTGTCAAAGACGTAGGTCATGCCGGCCTGAATCGGCATGTCCAACGCGTCACTCAGGTCGTTGACGTTGGCGTGAGTAATGTTCACGTAGACCGGGGCCAACTGCGCCAGATCCAGCCCTACATGCACTTTAAGGCCTTGTGTAATGCGGGTTTTCGTTGCGGCAGTCCAGCCATCGAAGTGAGGCCCGCGCAAGGTAATGGACGTGGAGTCAATTAGGCTGACCATGGCGCCGACTGCCTTGCGCTGCTGGCGACTGACGCCGCGTAACAGGAGTTCGCAGAGGTCCTGGAACGGCCGGTAGTCACGCTTGTTCAAGGCATCCGACAGTGTCGAACGGGCAATGGGACCGGCCTGCAGATGGTAGCTATGCGCAGCCAGAGTCTCGGAGAAAGTTGCCAGAGACCGCAGGCTCAAGGCTTGAGTCAGATGACCGCTGATCAATGTCACCAACAATTGCCAGGACGTACAGCGTTTGACGTAACGATCAGCCTGATGCGTTTCGGTGGATTGCTGGAAGAACAGGCGCGGGATCGCACTGAGTAGTTGGGCTAAACGGGTGCTGGAAAACATGAGTCAAAATCGAGTCTGAAAGATCCGATTATGACCGAAGGCCGCCAAGAGCAAGGGGGAGCAAGCTCCCCCTTCGGTTTTTACCGGACACTAGTGACGCTCCCGCGTGGGAACGATCTACCTCAGGCTTTTGCCGCGGCTGCCAGAATCAACGCTTTCATTTCCGATACCGCCGACTTGAACCCGACGAACAGGGCATGCGCCACCAGCGCGTGGCCGATGTTCAGCTCATTGATGCCCTTGATGGCGGCGACCGCTTCAACGTTGTGATAATGCAAGCCGTGGCCAGCATTGACGATCAGGCCCTGAGCCAGGCCGCAGGCCACACCGTCGGCGACGCGCTGCAACTCTTCAGCAACTTCGGTGGGCGTCTGCGCATCGGCGTAGCGACCGGTATGCAACTCGATGGCCGGGGCGCCGACGCGTTTCGACGCCTCGATCTGGCGCTCATCGGCGTCAATGAACAGCGACACTTCACAGCCGATTTTCGCCAGGCGGTCCACCGCCGCCTTGATCCGGGCTTCCTGCCCTGCGACATCCAGGCCGCCTTCGGTGGTCAGCTCCTGACGGGTTTCCGGGACCAGACAAATGTGCGCCGGACGAATGTGCTCGGCGAACGCCATCATTTCCTCGGTGACGCCCATTTCGAAGTTCATGCGGGTTTGCAGCACGTCCTTGAGCAGCAGCACGTCGCGCTCCTGGATGTGCCGGCGATCTTCGCGCAAATGCACGGTGATGCCGTCAGCCCCCGCCTCTTCCGCATCCAGCGCCGCCTTCACGGGATCAGGGTAGCGGGTGCCCCGGGCCTGACGCAGGGTGGCAACGTGGTCGATGTTCACGCCAAGAAGAATGCGGGTGCTGGTGGTCACGGAAGCGCTCCAGAAGAAGAGAAAGTTCGGTGCACAGCATACACGGGGATACTGGGTCTGTTGACGCCAGGTGAAGGCCAGCCGGCAACAACCGCCCCTACGGCTTGCGAAACAGCTCGCGACTGACCAGCGGCCGACCGCCCAGATGGACGGCCAGTGCCTGGCGCATCAGGCGCTTGGCGGCAGGCAATGCGCCCGGCGCACTCCAGTCAGCCTCAGCCATAGCCAACAATTCGGCGCCGTTGAACAGACCGGGCTGCAGCAGGTAGACCCGCTCAAGCCCGGCATCCACCTTCAGACGGTACATACCATCGGCTTCGATGGGAGCCTGGTGAATATCCCTGTTCAGCACAAAGCCGTACCCTAGGTCATCCAGCAACCGCCATTCGAATGAACGCAGCAAGGGCTCCAGCGGACGCCCTTCGGCGAGGGCCAGCAAGGTCGCCGCGTAGTGATCGAATACCGCGGGATGGGGATCTTCGGAGGGTAGCAGGCGGATCAGCAGCTCGTTGAGGTACAGGCCACTGAACAGTGCCTCGCCATTGAGCCAGGTGGAAACGCCTGCGCTTTCCATGCGGCCAACGTTCTTCAGCTCGCCCCGCCCCCGGAATTCGACCTCCAGGGGCACGAACGGTCGCGCCAGGGTCCCCGCCTTGCCCCGCGCACTGCGCAACACCGCCCGCAGCCGGCCTTGCGGCGTGAGGAAGTCCACCAGCGCGCTGCTTTCACGATAGGCTCGAGAGTGCAGGACGTAGGCGGTTTGGCTAGGGGGTGGGGTTGAGGACATGGGTGTCTCGCTGAACTGTAGGAGCGAGCTTGCTCGCGATGGTGGATAACGATAACGCGGGCCTTCTGAATGAACGCGGCGCTCTCAAGTCCATCACAAGCAATCGAGCGTCGACCGGACGCTCCTACAGGGGGTCTTGCGATGTTTTACAGGTCGCCATAACCCAGCGAACGCAGGGCGCGCTCATCGTCGGACCAGCCGCCCTTCACCTTGACCCACAGGTTGAGCATGATCTTGGAGTCAAACAGCAGCTCCATGTCCTTGCGCGCTTCGGTGCCGATGCGCTTGATGCGCTCGCCCTTGTCGCCAATGATGATTTTCTTCTGGCCGTCACGCTCAACGAGGATCAAGGCATGGATATGCAGGGTTTTGCCCTGCTGCTTGAACTCTTCGATTTCCACGGTGATCTGGTACGGCAGCTCGGCGCCCATCTGGCGCATGATTTTCTCGCGCACCAGTTCGGCGGCAAGGAAACGACTGCTGCGGTCGGTGATCTGGTCTTCCGGGAAGAAGTGATCGTTTTCCGGCAAGTGCCCGGAAATGACCCGCTCCAGCGCATCGAGGTTATGCCCGTGCTGGGCCGAAATCGGGATGATCTGTGCATTCGGCAGCTGTTCCTGCAACCAGCTCAGGTGCGGCATCAACTCGGCTTTGTCTTCGATGCGGTCGGTCTTGTTCAGCGCCACGATCAAGGGACCGGTCACGTACTGGACACGCTCGAGGACCATCTGGTCTTCTTCGGTCCACTTGGTGCGATCCACCACGAAGATCACCACGTCGACGTCTTTCAACGCCGCCGAAGCGGTCTTGTTCATGTAGCGGTTCAGGGCCTTTTCGCCGCCTTTGTGCATACCGGGGGTGTCGACGTAGATCGCCTGGACGGCGCCTTCGGTCTTGATCCCGAGCATGTTGTGGCGGGTGGTTTGCGGCTTGCGCGAGGTGATGGCCAGCTTCTGGCCCAGAATGTGGTTCAGCAGCGTGGACTTGCCCACGTTCGGGCGGCCGACGATGGCGACATAGCCACAGCGAGTTGCAGTTGAATCAGTCATGGCCATTCTCCACGCCCAGGGCTATCAGTGCTGCGGCGGCCGCTACCTGTTCGGCAATACGACGACTCACACCCTGACCTCGGCTTTTTTCATTCAGTAAGGTGATTTCACATTCGACGAAGAACGTCCGGCAATGCGGCTCACCCTGGATATCCACCACTTCGTAACGCGGCAGCTCACAGGCACGCGACTGCAAGAACTCTTGCAGGCGGGTCTTTGGATCTTTGTTGGTGTCGACCAGTGTCAGGCTCTCGAACTCGGACGTCAGCCAGGCCAGCACGCGTTCGCGCGCCATATCCATGCCGGCGTCCAGGTAGATCGCACCGATCAGCGCCTCAAGGGCATCGGCGAGGATCGATTCGCGGCGGAAACCACCGCTCTTCAACTCGCCGGAACCCAGGCGCAGGTACTCGCCCAGGTCGAAACCGCGCGCCAGCACCGCCAGCGTCTCACCCTTCACCAGGCGCGCGCGCAAACGCGACAACTGGCCTTCACGGGCCAACGGGAAGCGGTCGAACAGCGCCTCACCGGCGACGAAATTGAGGATGGCGTCGCCGAGAAATTCCAGGCGTTCGTTGTTACGCCCGGCAAAGCTGCGGTGAGTGAGGGCCAGGATCATCAGTTCCTGATCCTTGAAGGTATAACCGAGCTGACGCTCGAGACGACTTAAAGAGACGCTCACGGTTTACCCACGCTGAGTTCGTGGTCGACTTCCTTCAAAGCGTAGCTGCGAAGGCCTGGGACAATTAACGCTGTGTTCAAAAATTACATCCTGAGTATCGTTGTCAGCACGCTGGCGGCGACGTTCTGTCGGTGCCAGAAATGCATTCGGCGCTGTGTTCAACAGCGCCGTGTGTGATTACTTGATCAGGCCAACCCGCGAAAAATTCGGCAGATGACCGAGTTTGGGTTCCGGCCAGCTCATCCAGACCGCGAAAGCCTTGCCGACGATGTTCTGGTCGGGAACCATGCCCAGCAGGTTCTTGGGAATGCTCGGATCATCCCAGTAGCGACTGTCGTTGGAGTTGTCGCGGTTGTCGCCCATCATGAAGTAGTGCCCGGCAGGCACGGTCCAGGAACGATCAGGCGTTGCACGGTAGCGGCTCATTTCCTTGCGGATCATGTGCTCGGCGACGCCCAGTTTTTCCTTGTAGAGCTCGGCACTGCCCAGCGTACCTGGCTCGGAGCCGACCAGTTGCTCGGCGATCGACTGGCCATTGACGAACAGGCGCTTGTCGGCGGTGTAGCGAATCTGGTCGCCCGGAAGGCCCACTACACGCTTGATGTAGTTGACGTTAGGGTCGCTTGGATAGCGAAACACCATCACATCCCCGCGCTGTGGCTCGCCGACTTCGATGACTTTCTTGTCGAGTACCGGCAAGCGGATCCCGTAAGAAAACTTGTTCACCAGAATGAAGTCACCCACATCCAGGGTCGGTTTCATCGAACCGGACGGAATCTGGAACGGCTCGACCAGAAACGAACGCAGCACCAGCACGATGAACAGCACCGGGAAGAACGATTTGCCGTATTCAACCAGCAAAGGTTCTTTGTTCAGCTTCTCGACCACCACCATGTCGGGTTGGCTGACACTGCCCTGATAAGAGGCAATGGCAGAACGCCGACGCGGTGCCAGAAACACCAGATCGAGCAACGCCAACAGACCGCAGACGAAGACAGCGATGACCAGCAACAGCGGGAAATTTAGTGACATAGGACCTAACTATCCAACCTGAGCACAGCAAGGAAGGCTTCTTGTGGAATTTCCACGTTACCGACCTGCTTCATGCGTTTTTTACCGGCCTTTTGCTTTTCCAACAGCTTGCGCTTACGGCTGACGTCGCCGCCGTAGCATTTGGCCAATACGTTCTTTCTGAGTGCCTTGACGGTTGTCCGCGCCACAATCTGCCCGCCAATGGCGGCCTGGATGGCAACGTCGAACATCTGCCGCGGAATCAGCTCTTTCATCTTCTCGGTCAACGCACGACCTTTGTAGTGCGCATTGTCGCGGTGCACGATCAACGCCAGGGCGTCGACTTTCTCACCGTTGATCAGTACATCCAGCTTCACCAGATTAGCTGATTGGTAACGATCGAAGTGATAGTCCAGCGAAGCATAGCCACGGCTGGTGGATTTCAGGCGATCGAAGAAGTCCAGGACCACTTCGTTCATCGGCAAATCGTAGGTCACCTGGACCTGGGAGCCGAGGAACAGCATGTCGTGCTGGACGCCACGCTTCTCGATGCACAGGGTAATGACGTTGCCCAGGTGCTCTTGCGGTACAAGAATGTTGGCCCGAACGATCGGTTCGCGCATGTCTTCGATGGCCGACAGGTCAGGCAACTTGGACGGGTTATCGACGTAGATCGTCTCACCGCTCTTGAGCAGCAGTTCGAAGATTACTGTCGGCGCGGTGGTGATCAGGTCCAGGTCGTACTCGCGCTCCAGGCGCTCCTGGATGATTTCCATGTGCAGCATGCCGAGGAACCCGCAACGGAAGCCGAAGCCCAGCGCGTCGGAGCTTTCCGGGGTGTATTGCAGCGATGAGTCGTTCAGGGTGAGCTTTTGCAGCGCTTCGCGGAAATCTTCGAAGTCGTCGGAGCTGACCGGGAACAGGCCGGCGTAAACCTGCGGCTGAATGCGCTTGAAGCCTGGCAGCACGTCGACGTCTGGCGTCGAGCTCAAGGTCAGGGTGTCACCCACCGGCGCACCGTGAATGTCCTTGATGCCGGCGATGATGAAGCCTACTTCACCGGCCTTCAGGTCAACGGTGGCGGTGTGTTTCGGGTTGAATACGCCGACGCTGTCCACCAGGTGGATCTTGCCGGTGGACTTCACCAGGATCTTGTCGCCCTTTTTCACGCGGCCGTGGCGCACGCGAACCAGAGACACGACGCCCAGGTAGTTGTCGAACCAGGAGTCGATGATCAACGCCTGCAGCGGATCTTCGATGTTGCCGGTCGGCGCAGGAATAGTCGTTACCAGGCGTTCCAGCACTTCATCGACGCCCAGACCGGTCTTGGCACTGCAAGTCACCGCGTCAGTGGCATCGATGCCGATGATTTTCTCGATTTCTTCCTTCACGCGGTCTGGATCGGCCTGTGGCAGGTCGATCTTGTTCAGTACCGGCATCACTTCCAGGCCCTGCTCGATGGCGGTGTAGCAGTTGGCTACGGACTGGGCCTCGACACCTTGACCGGCGTCGACCACCAGCAGCGCACCCTCACAGGCCGCCAGGGAGCGGCTGACTTCATAGGTGAAGTCGACGTGGCCCGGGGTATCAATGAAGTTCAACTGGTAGGTAACGCCGTCACGCGCCGTGTAATACAGGGTGACGCTGTGGGCCTTGATGGTGATCCCGCGTTCACGCTCAAGGTCCATGGAGTCCAGTACCTGGGCTTCCATTTCGCGCTCGGCCAGGCCGCCGCACATCTGGATGAAGCGATCGGCCAGCGTCGACTTGCCATGGTCAATGTGGGCGATGATGGAGAAATTGCGGATATGACTCAAATCACTCACGGATCAACACTCAAAAAGGCTGCAGGCATAGCCCGCCGAAAAATAGCCGGGAATTGTACCTGATACACGACGCAAGCGTCACGCTTGCAGGTCAATGGCGTCGAATGCAAAAACGCCCCGCTCTTGCGAGCGGGGCGTCTAATAGGCTCAGCAAAGACTGAAAATACTGCGTTCAACCCGCTCGGCGCAGCAGCCAGAAGCCTGCCAGCGCGCAGACTCCGGCCGGCAACAGCACCGCAAACAGCGGCGGAAAACCGAACACCAGGCTCGAGGGTCCCAGCAAATCCTGGACGATACGGAAGGTAAAGCCCACCAGCACCCCGGTGAACACCCGCTGCCCCAGAGTCACCGAACGCAGTGGACCGAAGATGAAGGAAATCGCCATCAACACCAGTGCCGCGGTGACCAGCGGTTGCAACACCTTGACCCAAAATGCCAGCCAGTAACGACCGTTGTTCAGCCCCTGCTCCGCCAGGTAGTGGATGTAACCCCACAAACCGGTGATCGACAGAGAGTCCGGCGCCATCACTACAGTACTGAGCAATTGCGGGCTCAGGGTCACATTCCAGCGCTCCGACGGCGTATTCACCACTTCACTGCGCTTGTCGTGGAACAACGTGGTGGTGACTTCGCTCAGCATCCAGTGATCGGTGTCGAACTCGGCACGCCTGGCGAAGCTCGACGACAGCAGATGCCGTTCGTTGTCGAAACGATAGCGGGTCACCCCATATAACAGGCCGTTAGGCTGCACGGCGTTGACATGAATGAACTCGTCGCCCTGACGGTGCCACAAGCCGTGCTTGGCACTTTGCGAATTGCCACTGCCCTGAGCCAGCGAACGATTGGCCTGAGCAATGGTTTCCGTCGCCGGCGCCACGTACTCACCAATCAGCAGGCCGGCCACCATCAGGACCAGCATCGGCTTCATCACGGCCCAGACGATCCGCCCGATCGACACGCCCGCCGCACGCATGATGGTCAGTTCACTGTTGCTGGCCAGACCTCCAAGCCCGATCAGGCAACCGATCAGCGCCGCCATCGGCAACATGTCGTACAGGCGACGTGGCGCCGTCAGCAGCACATAGCTCAGGACATCCATCACGGTGTAGGTGTCGCTGGCATCACCCATTTCATCGATGAACGCGAACAGCGTCGCCAGCCCGAGAATAATCCCCAGTACCGCCAGGATCGCCAGGAACACACTGCTACCAATGTAGCGATCGAGCTTAACCACGAGCCACCTCCAACGTGCTGCGGCGACTCGCCATTTTCAAGCGCAACGGTTCCCAGTACAGCAAGCCCAGGCCAATGGCCAGGAAGATCCCGTGAACCCACCACAGGCCCAACGCGGGCGGCAGGTTGCCTTTTTCCAGGGCGCCGCGCGCGGCAATCAGGATAGTCAGGTAGGCCATGTAGAGAAGAATCGCCGGCAGCAGCTTGAGGAAACGGCCCTGGCGCGGATTGACCCGCGACAACGGCACCGCCATCAGGGTCACGATGAAGACCAGCA
Source organism: Pseudomonas sp. Irchel s3b6 (assembly GCF_900187415.1). NCBI lineage: Bacteria > Pseudomonadati > Pseudomonadota > Gammaproteobacteria > Pseudomonadales > Pseudomonadaceae > Pseudomonas > Pseudomonas sp. Irchel s3b6. The sequence continues at coordinate 15,095 of NZ_FYDM01000005.1, forward strand.
ACGGCAACGACAGGCGCCATTGCAATTCGGCATAGGAGCGCACGTCATCGTTGCCCATCAGCGTGCGGGTGCTGATTGCATCACGATCGGTCACTTCGTCACTGACATCAGGCTTTGGCAGCAGCATGCCATGGGTGTCGTACTTGATGACCCGGTAATCGGCCTGCCCCGGGCTACCGTCGTAGCGATAACCGTTTTCCAGGATCAGATAGCGATTGCCGTCCGGCATGATTTCCTGACGACCGCTTTCAGCTACCAGGACCGAGATACCGCGGTCCTTTTTGTCGGAGGAGAGATTCTTTTGCGACATGAATACCCCCGACAGATTGATACGGTCGTCCGACAGCTTCTCGGTGTAGGTCACCCGAGTACCATCGCGCAGGGCCTGGAAACGGCCTGGCTCCAACGTATCGAATTCGGTCAGCGCGTCCTGGGAGTTCAGCAGCAATTGAAACTGATTGGCACCTTGCGGGGCCAGGCTCAGGCTCAGCCACGCCACCAGCAAGGCAACCAGCGTGGCCGGAAACAAGGTATAGGCAAACAGCCGCTGCTGGCTCATGCCAGTGGCCGAGAGCACGGTCATCTCGCTTTCCAGGTAGAGACGGCCGTAGGCCAGCAGAATCCCCAGGAACAGCCCCAGCGGCAGGATCAGCTGCAGGAACCCCGGCAGGCGAAAGCCCATGATCAGGAACAGCGAACCCGGATCCAGAAGCCCCGCGGCAGCCTGGGCAAGGTATTTGATGAAGCGTCCGCTCATGATGATGACCAACAGCACGGCGCTGACAGCGCTCAGGGTCACCAGGACTTCGCGGGACAGATAACGGAAGACGATCAAACCAGACACTCCAGGGTTGTCAGGCTAAGGCGGCCAAACAAGCAAACAGCGGCCAGCAAGGCTGAGCCACTCGAAAAGATGCCGCATTATCCTGTGATTGGTCGCGCCTGTCACTTCGCACGCTCAAGCAGGCATGCAATGCATTAAAGATCAGCTTGGCGAGGGTTGTCTGGCTCGGGCGCGAGGTTCAAACTGCGGCCTTTGTCGCAGGCTGTACCAGCGTCTTTCCAAATAGAAAGGCAAACGTGTGCGCACGCCGTGCGACACGCTGCCATTTGACCATTTATTCAGGGACCCGGACATGGAACTGGTTGTAAAAAGCGTTAGCCCAGAAACGTTGAAAACCGCCACTCTGGTGGTCGCCGTCGGCGAAGACCGCAAACTCGGCAACGTTGCCAAGCAGATCGACGACCTCACTGGCGGCGCCATCAGCGCCATTCTCAAGCGTGGCGACCTGGCCGGCAAAGTAGGCCAGAGCCTGTTGCTGCACAGCCTGCCGAATCTCAAGGCCGAACGCGTGCTGCTGGTGGGCGTGGGCAAGGATGCCGAACTGGGTGACCGACCGTTCCGCAAAATCATCGCCGGCGTGCTGAACACCCTCAAGGGCCTGGGCGGCAGCGAAGCCGCACTGGCACTGGACGAAGTGGTCGTCAAAGGTCGTGACAGCTACGGCAAGACCCGTTTGCTGGCCGAAACCCTGGTAGACGGCGAGTACAGCTTCGAGCAGTTCAAGAGCCAGAAGACCGACCCCCGCCCCCTGAAAAAAATCACCCTGCTGACCATCAAGGCCGCCCAGGCCGAAGTGGAACGCGCCGTGACCCACGCCACCGCGATTGCCCATGGCATGTCCTTCACCCGCGACCTGGGTAACCTGCCACCGAACATCTGCCACCCGAGCTTCCTCGCCGAACAGGCCAAGGGCCTGGGCAAGGCATTCAAAGGCCTGAAAGTCGAGATTCTTGACGAGAAGAAAATCAAGGAACTGGGCATGGGCTCGTTCTACGCCGTTGGCCAGGGCAGCGCCCAGCCACCGCGCCTGATCGTCATGCAGTACAACGGCGGCAAGAAATCCGAGAAGCCGTACGCACTGGTCGGCAAGGGTATCACCTTCGACACCGGCGGCATCAGCCTCAAGCCCGGTGCCGGCATGGACGAAATGAAATACGACATGGGCGGTGCAGCCAGCGTGTTCGGCACCCTGCGCGCCGTGCTTGAACTGAAACTGCCGATCAACCTGGTGTGCATCCTGGCCTGCGCCGAGAACATGCCGAGCGGCAACGCCTCGCGCCCAGGCGATATCGTCACGACCATGAGCGGCCAGACCGTGGAAATCCTCAACACCGACGCCGAAGGCCGCCTGGTGCTGTGCGACGCCCTGACCTACGCCGAGCGCTTCAAGCCACAGGCCGTGATCGACATCGCCACCCTGACGGGCGCGTGCGTCGTTGCCCTGGGCTCCCACACCTCGGGCCTGCTGGGCAACAATGACGAACTGATCGGCCAACTGCTGAGCGCCGGCCAGGCCGCCGACGACCGCGCCTGGCAATTGCCGCTGTTCGACGAGTATCAGGAACAGCTGGACAGCCCGTTCGCCGACATCGCCAACATTGGTGGCCCGAAAGCCGGCACCATCACGGCCGCGTGCTTCCTCTCGCGCTTCACCAAGAACCTGAACTGGGCGCACCTGGACATCGCGGGCACTGCCTGGACCAGCGGCGGCAAGGACAAGGGCGCCACCGGCCGCCCGGTTCCGTTGCTGACCCAGTACCTGCTGGACCGCGCCAAAGCCTGAAACCGATGACCTTGCGCGGCGTCGCTCATGGGTGACGCCGCTCAAGGCTCAGGAACCTCAATGACCAAAGTCGACTTCTATATCCTGCCCAGTGCCGATCCGTCTGCACGACTGGATTTTGCCTGCAAACTCACCGACAAGGCCTGGCGCATGGGCCACCGCATCTACCTGCACTGCAGCGATGCCGCTCAGCGCGACGATCTCGATGCACGGCTGTGGGCCTTCAAAGGCGAAAGCTTCGTACCCCACGGCCACGCCGAAAGCGAACCGGACGGTTTGATTGTGCTGGGCGTGGGAGACGATCCAGGGCAGCACCAGGACCTGCTGGTCAACCTTGACCTCAAGGTCCCCTCCTTTGCCCAGCGCTTTGCCCGTGTGGCGGAAGTGGTGGTAGAAGACCCGACTATTCGTCAGGCCGCGCGGGAGAGTTTCCGCTTCTACCGCGAACAGGGCTATCCTCTGCAAGATCACCGTCTACAGCGACTCTGAGTACACGATGGACACTCCAAATCCACTGCAAAAGTCTGCGCACCTGCTGGATGACCTCGAGTCGATCCGCCAGCTGCTCGGCGATGACAACCTGCAACCGCCCCTGCTGACCGAAACCGTCACACCGGAAGGTGATGAAGGCCAGATTCCCTTGCTGTTCGATCAGATCAGCGGCAAACAGCCTGCTGCCGCGATCGAGCAACCTGCCCCTGCCCCTGCGCCGGTGGCCGCCCCCGCTCCAGCGACGACAGCCCGGCAAGCGGCCGACATCATGCTGCACCTGGACAGCGAACTGCGCGCCGCCGCGCAATTGATCATGCAAGACGTCATTGATGACTTTGCCCCGCACATCGAGACAGAAATCAAACGTCGCCTCGATGCGCGAATGGAACGGCTGTTGAGCCAGTACGAATAATCTCTATCTCCTGTGCGAGCGAGCAGGCTCGCTCACACAGGAGATCAGCGCTGTCATTGATCAAGCCCCCTGTCCTTGCCTGCTCGCCCTTCGCCCCATGCCCCGCTATACTTGCCGGCTTTTCCTGAATAAATGCCAATAGGGTCCCGCCGCGCATGGATAAGACCTACCAGCCGCACGCCATTGAAACTTCCTGGTACAACACCTGGGAGTCCGAGAACTACTTCGCCCCGCAAGGCGCGGGCGACTCCTACACCATCATGATCCCGCCACCGAACGTCACTGGCAGCCTGCATATGGGCCATGGCTTCAACAACGCGATCATGGACGCCCTGATCCGTTTCCGCCGCATGCAGGGTCGCAACACCCTGTGGCAGCCGGGCACCGACCACGCCGGTATCGCCACGCAAATGCTGGTGGAACGCCAGCTCGAAGCCAAGGGCCAGAACCGCCACGACCTGGGCCGTGAGAAATTCCTCGAGAAAGTCTGGGAATGGAAAGACGAGTCCGGCGGCAACATCAGCCGTCAGATCCGCCGCCTCGGCTCGTCCGTGGACTGGAGCCGCGAGCGCTTCACCATGGACGACGGCCTGTCGGAAGCGGTTAAAGAAGCGTTCGTGCGCCTGCACGAAGACGGCCTGATCTACCGCGGCAAGCGCCTGGTCAACTGGGACACCAAGCTGCACACGGCGATTTCCGACCTCGAAGTGGAAAACCACGACGAGAAAGGCTCCCTGTGGAACCTGAAGTACCCGCTGGCCGACGGCGCCAGGACTGCTGAAGGCAACGACTTCCTGATCGTCGCGACCACCCGTCCGGAAACCATGCTCGGCGACTCCGCCGTGGCCGTTAACCCGAACGATGAGCGCTACAAAGCCCTGATCGGCAAGTTTGTCGAGCTGCCATTGGTTGGCCGCCGCATCCCGATCATCGCCGACGATTACTGCGATCCTGAATTCGGCACCGGCTGCGTAAAAATCACCCCGGCCCACGATTTCAACGACTACGAAGTCGGCAAGCGCCACAACCTGCCGCTGCTGAACATCTTCGACAAGAACGCCGCCGTGCTGTCGGCCTGCCAGGTGTTCAACCTCGACGGGACCCTGAACGACACCATCGACGGCAAGATCCCGGCTGAATACGCTGGTCTCGACCGCTTCGAAGCGCGCAAGCAAATCGTCGCTGCGTTCGAAGGCGCTGGCCTGCTGGTCAGTGTCGACGATCACGCCCTGAAGGTACCGAAAGGCGACCGTTCCGGCACCATCATCGAACCGTGGTTGACCGACCAATGGTACGTGTCCACCAAGCCATTGGCGGAGCCTGCCATTGCTGCCGTTGAAGACGGCCGCATTCAGTTCGTACCGAAACAGTACGAGAACATGTACTTCTCGTGGATGCGTGACATCCAGGACTGGTGCATCAGCCGTCAGCTGTGGTGGGGCCACCGGATTCCGGCCTGGTACGACGAGTCGGGCAAGGTCTATGTCGGCCGCGACGAAGCCGAAGTGCGTGCCAAGCACAACCTGGGCGCCGACGTTGCGCTGCAGCAGGACAACGACGTACTCGACACCTGGTTCAGCTCGGGCCTGTGGACCTTCTCCACCCTCGGCTGGCCGCAGCAGACTGAGTTCCTGAAGAAGTTCCACTCCACCGACGTCCTGGTGACCGGCTTCGACATCATTTTCTTCTGGGTTGCCCGGATGATCATGCTCACCATGCACCTGGTGAAAAACGAAGACGGCACGCCGCAGGTTCCGTTCAAGACCGTGTATGTGCATGGCCTGGTGCGGGATGGCCTGGGCCAGAAAATGTCCAAGTCCAAGGGCAACGTCCTTGACCCGCTGGACATCATCGACGGTATCGAACTGGAAGCCCTGGTGCAGAAACGCACCTCCGGCATGATGCAGCCGAAACTGGCGAAGAAGATCGAGAAGCAGACCCGCGACGAGTTCGCCGATGGCATCGCCAGCTACGGCACCGACGCCTTGCGCTTCACGTTCTGCTCGCTGGCGTCCACCGGTCGCGACATCAAGTTCGACATGGGCCGCGTCGAAGGCTATCGCAACTTCTGCAACAAGATCTGGAACGCCGCGCGTTACGTGCTGGACAAGGGCGAAGACTGCGGCCAGAACGGCGAAGCCTACGAGCTGTCGCTGGCCGATCGCTGGATCATTTCCCAGCTGCAGCGCACCGAAGCCGAAGTGACCCGCCAACTCGACCAGTTCCGTTTCGACCTGGCCGCACAAGCCTTGTACGAGTTCATCTGGAACCAGTATTGCGACTGGTACCTGGAGCTGTCCAAGCCTGTGCTGTGGGACGAAAACGCACCGATCGAACGTCAGCGCGGCACCCGTCGCACCCTGGTTCGCGTACTGGAAGTGGCCCTGCGCCTGGCTCACCCGTTCATGCCGTTCATCACCGAAGAGATCTGGCAGCGCCTGGCGCCGCTGGCCGGCATCGAAGGCAAGACCATCATGCTGCAGCCTTGGCCGGTGGCCGTTGAAGCACGCATCGATCAAGCCGCCGAAGACGACATCGAATGGCTCAAGGGCCTGATGCTCGGCACGCGCAACATCCGTGGCGAGATGAACATTGGCCCGGGCAAGCCACTGCCACTGTTCCTGAAGAACGTATCCGCCGAAGACCAGCGTCGCCTCACCGAGAACGAAGCCTTGCTCAAGAAGCTGGCCCGCCTCGAGTCGATCACCGTCCTGGCGGCCGGCGAAGAAGCACCGCTGTCCGCCACCGCCCTGGTCGGCGAGATGGAAGTGCTGGTGCCAATGGCTGGCCTGATCGACAAGGGTGCGGAACTTGCGCGCCTGGACAAGGAAATCCAGCGCCTGCAAGGTGAAGTGCAGCGCGTTGGCGGCAAGCTGTCCAATGCCGGCTTCGTGGACAAGGCCCCGGCCGAAGTCATCGAGAAGGAACGCGCCAAACTGGCCGAAGCCGAACAGGCTCTGGGCAAGCTGGCCGAGCAGCATGCGCGGATTGCCAGTCTGTAACGGCAACACGCAATAAAAAAGGGAGGCCTGCGAAGGCCTCCCTTTTTCATGCCCGGTACACTCTCCCCAGCACTACAAGTCCCCTGTGGGAGCGGGCTTGCCCGCGAAACGATTTCACATTCAACATTGATGCTGCCTGGCACTTCGCCTTCGTCGGAACGCCGCCCGGACCAAGCCCGCTGCCACCGTCGAGCATCGTGTTCTTTGCAATTGGGTTCACAACGGCTGAATGTGGGACAATGCCCGCCACTTTTAGCCATACCCGAATCGATCACACCAATGAACGCCCCCCGCTCCCCCAAACCTGCGCGCAAGAAGCCTGAGTCCGCGACCCCGGCCAAAGCCGTGGCGCCCCGCGAAAAGGCCAGCCTGCATCCGCGCAACCGCCACCAGGGCCGTTACGATTTCCCGGCGCTGATCAAGAGCACGCCGGAACTGGCGAAGTGCGTGATCATCAACCCCTACGGCAAAGAGAGCATCGATTTCGCCAGCCCTGATGCCGTACGGGTGTTCAACCGGGCGCTGCTCAAGTCGTTCTATGGCATTGCCCACTGGGACATTCCGGCGGACTACCTGTGCCCGCCGGTACCAGGACGCGCCGACTACGTGCACTTCCTGGCCGACCTGCTGGCCAGCGGCAATGACGGCGTGATCCCTCGCGGTGCGGCGGTACGGGTACTGGACATCGGCATGGGCGCCAACTGCGTCTATCCACTGATCGGCTACAGCGATTACCGCTGGCAGTTTCTGGGCTCGGAAATCGATTCGACCGCCATCGCAGCCGCCAAGGCCATTGTGCAGTCCAACGGCCTGAACAAATCGATCCAGTTGCGCCAGCAGACCAACCCCAAGCAGATCCTCCTGGGCCTGCTTGAGAGCGCCGAGCGCTTTGACCTGACCATGTGCAACCCTCCGTTCCATGCCTCCCTGGACGAAGCGACACGGGGCAGCACCCGGAAATGGCGAGCATTGGGCAAGGCCGACCCAAAACGCAAACTGCCGGTACTGAACTTCGGTGGCCAGGCAGCAGAGCTGTGGTGTGAGGGTGGCGAAGCACGCTTCGTGACACAACTGATCAGCGAAAGCGCTCAAGTTGCCCAGCAGGTACTGTGGTTCAGCACACTGGTGTCCAAAGCCTCGAACCTGCCAGCCATTCAAACCGCACTGAAAAAAGCCGGCGCGCTGCAAAGCCAGGTCGTGGAGATGTCCCAAGGGCAGAAGCAAAGCCGCTTCGTTGCCTGGACATTCCAGAGCAAGGTGCAGCAACAGGCCTGGCGTCAGGCGCGGTGGGTCAAGGCCTCAGCGGAGTAAATAGACGTGTTGCGGCGATTTACCTTGCGTAAATCGTTGTAATGGACACAAAAAAGCCGTGCCAGGATCGCTCCGCAGCACGGCTTTCTTTTATGCGTCTTACTTGTTAACAGCGTCGGTCAGGCCTTTAGCCACAACCAGCTTGATAACTTTCTTGGCAGCGATTTCGATGGCAGCGCCGGTCGAAGGGTTGCGGCCGGTACGGGCAGGACGCTCGGTCACTTTCAGCTTACCGATACCTGGCAGGGTGATTTCGCCGCCGTTTTCCAGTTGATCAGCAACGATTTGGCCCAGTTGGTCCAGTGCGTTACGCGCGGTGGTTTTTGGCGCGTCGATAGCTTCAGCGATATCGGCGATCAGTTGGTCTTTAGTAAGAGCCATGTAGTGTTCCTTCCCTATCAAATTCATATGGATTGCAGAGTGCAGTGTCAGCCATCGAGCCCGATCTTCTGGATCTGGCACCCTCGGCTACAACACCGACGGTTCGGGGTTATAGATGCCGAAATAAGGGTTTGGTTCGACCTGACAAATGCTGAATGCACGCTTAACGCAGTGACTTCGCGTAAGACGGGGCAAAACTAGCACAGAGACGGGGAAATATCCGCCTCTACCTACCCATTTGGTCAGCTTTATTGCTCTAAATCGGGAAAAAACCGCATAAGCCCGGCCCGACTGGCCTCAACGGCCGTTCAAGCACCGCCAAAACCGGCAGGTGCGGTACACTGGGCACTTTTTCGGGGGAGCACGCCCTCCTCCATTCATTGAGCCGAGAAGCCCATGCCGATCCGTCATTGCATCGTCCACCTGATCGACAAAAAACCCGACGGCACCCCTGCAGTTCTCCACGCCCGCGACTCGGAACTGGCAGAGTCCACCGCCATCGAGAACATGCTCGCCGACCTCAACGAGAGCTACAACGCCAAACAGGGCAAGGCCTGGGGATTTTTCCACGCCGAATCCGGTGCGCACCCGTTCAGCGGCTGGCTGAAGGAATACCTCGAGGGCGGCAAGGACTTCACCGCGTTCAGCCGCATTGCAGTGGAACACCTGCAGAAGCTGATGGAAGAGTCCAACCTGTCGACCGGCGGCCACGTGCTGTTCGCCCACTACCAGCAAGGCATGACCGACTACCTGGCTATCGCCCTGCTGCACCACAGCGAAGGCGTGGCCGTGACCGACCAGCTCGACGTGACCCCGTCCCGTCACCTGGACCTGGGCCAGTTGCACCTGGCGGCGCGAATCAATGTCTCCGAGTGGCAGAACAACAAGCAGTCCAGGCAGTACATCTCGTTCATCAAGGGCAAGAACGGGAAAAAGGTGTCGGAGTATTTCCGCGACTTCATCGGCTGCCAGGAAGGCGTCGACGGCCCGGGCGAGACCCGTACCCTGCTCAAGGCCTTCAGTGACTTCGTCGAAAGCGAAGACCTGCCCGAAGACGACGCCCGCGAGAAGACCAAGACCCTGGTCGACTACGCCAGCAGCCAGGCCAAGCTCGGCGAGCCGATGGGCCTGGAGGAACTGTCCGGACTGATCGACGAAGAACGTCCGAAAGCCTTCTACGATCACATCCGCAACAAGGACTACGGCCTGTCGCCCGAGATTCCGGCAGACAAGCGTACCCTGAACCAGTTCCGCCGCTTCACCGGCCGCGCCGAAGGCCTGTCCATCAGTTTCGAAGCGCACCTGCTGGGCTCGAAGATCGAATACGACGAAGAGGCCGGCACCCTGATCATCAAGGGCCTGCCGACCTCCCTGACCGACCAGCTCAAGCGTCGCAACTGATGCTCGCAGGCGTCCTGAAGAAGTTCCTGCTGATCTTGCTGGTGGTAGTGACCTACCAGAACTGGGGCAAGATCGAGCGGGTATTCAACCCCTCGCAAGGGGTGTCCGCGCAGATCCAGGCCAATGCCAGGGTCACGCTCTATGCCACCGAGTGGTGCGGCTACTGCAAGCTGATCCGGCGCTTTCTCGACCAGAAAGGTATCCCCTACAAGGAATTCGATATCGAGAAAGACGCTGATGCGCGCAAGGCCTATGAAGCATTGGGCGGCCGGGGCATTCCGATCATCGATGTGAACGGGACGCTGATTCGCGGGTATGACCCGAATGCGATTCTGGCAGCACTGAAGTAACTGTGGGAGACTCTATATTTGAGGGGAAGCTCCAATAACTGAGTTTGGGTGGTATTCGCTCTGGCTTTTCATCAGGGCGAACTTCAGGCCACCCTTAGGTACTTAGCACTACCCTCTTTAACACCTTTTGCTCCTCACCAACGGAAAGGGCGAAGCCATGACAGCTCCACCCTCTTATCCATCTTAATCATGACACCTGCCGCACGGCCTTAACCGCCCCAATCAGGCGCCACCCAAGTGTAACTGTCAAACATATCAAAAAATGATATTCCCCGCCGTATCAACTGACGAAAACATTACACAGACAATATGAAAGACCCCTTTATGTGCAAACTGCTCGATGCTCTGTGCGCCATAAAATCAAACTGAATAATCGCCCTTCTTTCCGAAGTGCGGAAAAACCCGGTAACACTGCCTGTCTGGCCTTCCCAATTACTGCCAAGCATTCGATAACTGGCTGTGACATTGTCGCCAAGAGGAACATCCACGCCCCAAAAATCTGGCGTATTTTGAAACGAAACATAGACACCCGTTTCGTTGTTAATCGTACTCGTGTTACGCCCTATAAAAACTGCATAAGCGCCACCCTCCGAATCAAAATGAGCATACTTATAAGCAGGGACGACAACGGCACCTCCATCAACGGTATATTCAAATTTCCCAGTAGCATTTAGCAAACTTTTTTCTACATTCTGAATATCTAACATACTATCGCTCTCCACGTTTTGTTATCGGACGGTAAGCGCCCGTCACTTGAAAGTAAGAGATGTAATATTCAGCGTCAACTGCCAACACTGATAGTTGACATATCAAAATCTTTCCAAAACCAATAAGCTCTACGAATAAAATCCGTAGGGCTTATTAAATGCCAGAACAAAAAATCTCCATTCGTGATGGACGCCCTGCTTCAGAGGTCCTTAGGAATGGTCTGAAGTAGCCCGATATTTCCGACCATTTCTCCAGCTGCGATTTCAAAAACGGCGGTAGCTCAAAATGCGATCAACATCGTTGCTGAGTACGCACTTTTCGCCGCTGCGAGCACCTCGCAGCGGCCACTCCCTGCATTACAGACATACCTTAGGTGATAGATGTTGGTGGCTTCGATGGCGATGGCGCTGTTTGCCGGTAACGTGTGCAGCCATTGCTTGAGGGCTGGTTTATCGATTGACAGTTGATCGGTATCGGCTTGATAGACCACCACTTCGGCCTTGGCGACATCCACACCTACGACACAATGCGAGACACTCATTGCCATAAAGAAGGCTCCGGGTTAGGGTTTAAAGGCTTGTCGGGGCTTCACCGTTGCGCTGGCTTGCTTCTATCGTCGGTCATGGCCGATGCATTCCTTATCGGCGCTTTGGTAAAGGGGTGGAGCGAAGTCTCCCACAGTCTGTACTGGCTAGAGTCAGATGCTGGCTTTTAGTCCCACCACCCCTACAAGTCTAAACATACAAGCGGACTTGGTCCGGGCGGCGTTCCGACGAAAGCGGTCTGTCAGCCACCATCAAAGTTGAATGTTTTTCCCCCTTCGCGAGCAAGCGGAGCGCCGCCCGGCCCGCTCCCACATGTGTCCCTCAGCAGGCTTCGATGCGGAAACCCAAGCGCGGGAAGTGCACGTGCACCAAGCCAGCCCGCTCGTCTTTGCGGCGTAGAATCAACTCCTCGCTGCCGGCAAACAGCAACTGGCCTTCAACCGGATCAACCCCATAGTCCGTGGCGGCAATCACCACCTGCTGACCCGCCTTGAAGCCGTTTGGCTCAACGAACAGTTCATCCGGCAAGGCCGCCGGTTGTGAATCCCGTGCCACCTGCAGCGCCTCTTCGGCCGTCATCTCGCTGAACGCGCCATGTCCGAAGCCCTGCACCCGACCCAGCCAGGCCGACACCGCCGGATAGCCATCGACCAGCGGCGATGTCACTGGCGTGCCCTTGAGGAACCACAGCGGGTGAGCCATGGCGAAGTCGGCAATCGAAGGCTCGCCAAACAGGTAATCCCCCTCCTCGCGCTGCAACTGCTGCTCAAGACGCGCCATGATCGTCGGCCACTGATGCTTGGCCTGCTCGGCCGACAAGCGAGTGGCACTGCCGCCGCTGAACAACCCGGCACGGTCGGCAACAAACGCCTTGACCGCGTGCGGTGGCAACTTGCCGAAGCGCACCGCGATCGATTCCGGCTGGAGCACCAGGCTCACCGCATGCTGGAACACCACCGAGTCAGCCCAGGCCGCGAAGCTGGCGGTGATCATTTCCCGGCCTTCCGGGAAGAACGCCGGCAGGGCCTTTTCCTGCTCAAGACGCCGCGCAATCAGGGCCGTATCGCAATAGATATCCGCGCCGACCTGCAATACCGGGGTCCTGCGATAACCGCCAGTCAGCGCGGTGAGGTCAGGTTTTGGCATCACTGGCGAAATGTTGACCGAGCGCCAGGACAGGCCCTTGAAGCCCAGCAACAGGCGTACCTTTTCCGCGAATGGGGAAGCCGGGTAATGATGAAGAATCAACTCGGACATGCTGGTTCCGCCGCTTGTGTGAGGAATTGGCAGCTTAACGCGCAATCGGATAGCAGCCTACCCATCCGCCTGATGGACGCTTATCAGTCAGATTGATAAGCCGGCAGCGGCGCTCGCCACCAGGCATTCCTTGGCGCTTTTCCTGAGTTTCTTGATCAGGCGTTCCTGACGCAGCGCTTCGCTTTTGTCGCGGCAGACTTCGGTATAGACCAACTCCACCGCCGGGCTTGAGAGAAAAAACCGTGCGCCCTTGCCGCTCTGGTGCTTGGCGAAACGCTTGACCGGATCATCGCTGATGCCGCAGTACAACGAACCATTGGCCGCGCGAACAAGGTAGACGAACCAGGGTTTGCCGAGCGTAATTGCAGGCTCTTCAGAAAGGGGGGAGGTATCGCTCAGGGTGCTCACGTGACGCTCAAGACTTAAAAAGAAGACAAGGCTGCGATCTTATCAGCGACCGACCTGGAACGCCTTCAAACCCTTCAAGGCCTGGGCCCGAACGGCGTTGCGCACCAGTGGCGTCCAGCCCAGCACCAGCCCTTTGAAGCCCAGCGCCTGACGCGACCAGCGCCACAGGTCGAACTGGTCGTGATGCTCGCAGATCTTGCCGTCACGGAACACAAAACGCGCCTGGATATCGTTGACCACCGTGTTGCCGGTCTGGCTGAACAGGTACGTGGCCACCCAGTGAGCATTGCCCGTGCGTTCGTCGGCACGCACGCTGTCGAAGGTCAGGGAGAAGTCCTTGGCGCGGTTGGTGAGCATCCGCCACATGTCGCCGGCATCGCGCCCGCGCAACTCGCCAAAGGCCGGATCACTGAACACCACATCCTCGGTGTAGCAGGCGCTCATGGCCTCGGCATCCAGCCGCTGGAAGGCTTGATAGAACGCCGTGATCAAGGCGCGGTTGGCGTCACTCATGGACAGACTCCGGACAATCGAAAGGTACCTGGACGATAGTCTGCAAACGTCGGGAAAACTACCGGTATTCGCCAGGCAAATACCGGTAGTGTGTCGATCTCATAGCCTTTCGCTTTCAACCTGCACGTACAGCGAGCGACCTGCACCTAGCCCGGCGATGATCGCGCCGAGGCCTATGACCCCGAAAATCCAGCCCACCGCGGTCCAGCCACCCGTCCAGTCATGCACGATACCGACCGCAAACGGCCCCATGGAGGCCAGGGTGTAACCGAAACCCTGGGCCATGCTCGACAGGTTGGCCGCCACATGGGCATCACGCGAACGCAGCACAATCAAGGTCAGGGCCAGGGCGAACGTAGCGCCCTGCCCCAGTCCCAACAGAATCGCCCAGCCCCACAAGCCTTCGATCGGTGCATACAGACAACCAAACAAGCCGCCCAGGGTCATCAACATCACCACCACAATCGCCAGGCGCTGATCCTTGCCACGCGTGGCCAGCCAGGGAGCTGCCAGTGAACTGGCCAACTGCACGATCACCGAACCGGACAGCACCAGCCCGGCCTGGGTGGGCGTCAGGCCACGGCCGATCAGGATCGACGGCAACCAGCCGAACACGATGTAGGCCAGCGACGATTGCAGACCCATGTACAGGGTCACTTGCCAGGCCAGTGGATCGCGCAGCAAGCCGCGCACTCGATACGCCACGTTGTGTGCGCCCTGTCGGCTGCCGACTTGCGGCAGCCAGAAGACCACCGCGACCAGCGCCGGGATCATCCAGAAGCCAAGACCCAGCGCCCAGCGGTCGCCGAAATGCTCGCTCAAGGGCACCGTCGCACCGGCGGCCATGGCGGCGCCCAGGCACAGGGCCATGGTGTACACGCCAGTCATGGTGCCGGCGTGCCTGGCGAAATCGCGCTTGACGATGCCCGGCAACAACACGCCGATCACGCCAATGCTGGCACCCGCCAGAATGCTGCCGGCAAACAGGCCGATCTCACCGAAGGAACTGCGCAGGATAATCCCCCCCGCCAGGGTCAGCAGAATCCCCAGGACCACCCGTTCGGCACCAAAACGCCGTGCCAGCACCGGCGCCAGCGGGGCAAACAGGCCCAGGCACAGGACCGGTAAGGTGGTGAGCAAACCGGCCTGGGCCGCCGACAACCCGAGGTTCTTCGACACATCGCTGAGCAATGGCGCCATGCTCGACAGCGCCGGACGCAGGTTCAGCGCCACCAGCACCAGCCCCAGCAACAACAGCCACGGGCGACGCAACACCGGATGGCTTTGCTGGACCTGTTCGTCATCGGCCTCGGCATCGATCAGCAGCTCTTCGAGCTCCGTCGAACGTTTGGCCTGGGCCGTGCTGTTGGGGGTCGCCTGCTGGCTGGACATAGGGCTCTCGGTCTCACGGTTCATTGATCAACTGCCGGCAAATGGCTTTGGCCCGCTGCGGGTCGCGCTGCTCGACGGCATCGAGCAAATCGATATGCAGATCGAACACGGCTTGACGCCTGGGGGTGATGCTCAGGGTCTCGCGCAGTTGCGCGCCGACGATGCTGGAGAAATAGCGATACAGCTCGCTGAGGGTCGGGTTGTGTGCGGCGTCCACCAGAAGGCGGTGGAACACCATGTCGCACGCGATGTAGCTGTCCAGATCACCATGGTAGTGACCGCCACTGGTACCCAGCGCTGCACGCAGTGCAATCAGGTCCTCATCGGTACGGCGCAACGCCGCCAGGCCTATGGCCTCGACTTCCAGAATGTGCCGGGTCTCCCGCGCCTGCTCATGGGAGCAGCGGGACAAGGCTTTCATCGTATCGAGTGGGTCGACCACCGCCCGCAGGTAACTGCCGTCGCCCTGGCGGATTTCGATCAGCCCGGAAAACGCCAACACGCGCATGGCTTCACGCACGGTGTTACGGCTGATGCCCAACTCACTCGCCAGCTCCGGCTCCGTGGGCAGGCGCTGGCCGACGGTCCAGGTGCCGGTGTTGATACGCAGGCGCAGCTGTTCAAGGGCCTGATCGACCAGGGAGCGCTTAATCAGTGGGGAGGTGTCTGTCATGAAATTCGCCCTTTCATCCAATCATAGGATGAATTTTCTGACATGTTAGTCAGGTTAATCCACCAGAGCAACGGGTTACCGGGAGATGATCAAAAATCGAGGACAAAAATAAACCCGGAACACTGTCCGGGTTTATTTCATTACCAAGCCTGGATCAATGCAGGATCTGGCTCAGGAACAGCTTGGTGCGCTCGTTCTGCGGATTGTCGAAGAAGTCGTTCGGCGCAGCCTGCTCGACGATTTCGCCCTTGTCCATGAAGATCACGCGGTTGGCCACGGTGCGGGCAAAGCCCATCTCGTGGGTCACGCAGAGCATGGTCATGCCGTCTTCAGCCAGGCCGATCATGGTATCGAGCACTTCCTTCACCATCTCGGGGTCGAGTGCCGAAGTCGGTTCGTCGAACAGCATGATTTTCGGCTTCATGCACAGGGCACGGGCAATCGCCACACGCTGTTGCTGACCGCCGGACAGTTGCCCCGGGTACTTGTGCGCCTGCTCTGGAATGCGTACGCGCTCCAGGTAATGCATGGCAATTTCCTCGGCCTTGCGCTTGGGCAATTTGCGCACCCACATCGGCGCCAGGGTGCAGTTCTGCAAAATGGTCAGGTGCGGGAACAGGTTGAAGTGCTGGAACACCATGCCGACTTCACGGCGAATCGCTTCGATCTGCTTGAGGTCGTTGGTCAGTTCCACGCCATCCACCACGATGCGGCCCTGCTGGTGTTCTTCCAGGCGATTGAGGCAACGGATGGTCGTGGACTTGCCGGAACCCGACGGCCCGCACAGCACGATACGCTCGCCCTGCTTGACGTTGAGGTTGATGTCTTTCAACACGTGGAACTGGCCGTACCACTTGTTGACGCCCTGCATCTGAATAATGCCTTCAGGGCTCACAGGCTGTTTGATCGCTTCACTCATAAACTACGCTCCTAACGCTTGTGGCCTGTGTCCAGCTTGCGTTCCAAATGCATGGAATAGCGGGACATACCAAAACAGAAAATCCAGAACACCAGGGCCGCGAACACGTAGCCTTCAGTGGCCATGCCCAGCCATTTCGGGTCGGCGGCGGCTTGTTTGACGCTGTTGAGCAAGTCGAACAGGCCGATGATGATCACCAGGCTCGTGTCCTTGAACAGCGCAATGAAGGTATTGACGATGCCGGGAATCACCAGCTTCAGGGCTTGCGGCAGAATCACCAGGCCCATGCTGCGCCAGTAACCCAGGCCCATCGCCGCGGCAGCTTCGTACTGCCCCTTGGGGATCGCTTGCAGGCCGCCCCGCACCACCTCGGCGACGTAGGCCGACTGGAACAGGATGACCCCGATCAAGGCCCGCAGCAGCTTGTCGAAGTTCATGCCTTCGGGCAGGAACAACGGCAGCATCACCGACGACATGAACAGCACCGTGATCAATGGCACGCCGCGCCAGAACTCGATGAAGGTCACGCAGACCACACGAATCGCCGGCATGTTCGAGCGCCGCCCCAACGCCAGCACAATCCCCAGCGGCAAGGCGCCGGCAATCCCGACCGTGGCGATCACCAGGGTCAGCATCAGGCCACCCCATTGGCTAGTCGCCACGGTGGTGATGCCGAAGATGCCGCCATGCAGCAGGAAGTAGGCCATGATCGGGTACAGCACCAGGAAGCCCAGGCCGTACACCGCCTTGTGGTGAAAGCGCGAGATAAACAGCGGCGCCACGCCGAGTACCGCCAGCCACACGGTCAGGTCAACGCGCCAGCGCAGATCCGTCGGGTAGTAGCCGTACATGAACTGACCAAAGCGCTGCTGGATGAACACCCAGCAGGCGCCCTCCTTTGTGCAGTCGGCCTGGCTGGTGCCAACCCAGTTGGCGTCCAGGACCGCCCACTGCAGGATCGGCGGGACCACCAGGTAAATCAGGTAGAACGCCAGCAGGGTCAGCAGGGTGTTGAGCCAACTGGAGAACATGTGCTCGCGCATCCACGCCACCACACCGATACTGCGGTTAGGGGCTGGCATGTCAGGTTTGAAAATATGAATGCTCATGCGCGTTTCCTCACCGCTCGATCAGCGCAATGCGCTTGTTGTACCAGTTCATCAGCAGGGAAATGCTGATACTGATCGCCAGGTACACGCTCATGGTGATGGCAATGACTTCGATCGCCTGCCCGGTCTGGTTCAGCACCGTGCCAGCAAACAACGAAACCATTTCCGGATAACCGATACCGGCGGCCAGCGAGGAGTTCTTCGCCAGGTTCAGGTATTGGCTGGTCAGCGGTGGAATGATCACTCGCAGGGCTTGCGGGATGATCACCTTGCGCAGGGTCGGACCGTTGCGCAGCCCCAGCGAGCGGGCCGCTTCGGTCTGCCCGTGACTGACCGACTTGATCCCGGAGCGCACGATCTCGGCGATGAACGCCGCGGTGTACACCGTCAGGGCCAGCGTCAGCGCCAGCAGTTCAGGAATCAGTACCCAGCCACCGACAAAGTTGAAACCCTTGAGCTCAGGCATTTCCCAATGCAGCGGTGCGCCGAAGATCAGCACGCACAGTGCAGGGATCACCAGGAACATCGCCAGCCCCACCCAGAATTTGTGGAACGGGACGCCGGTGGCTTCGAAACGCTTGTTGGCCCAGCGGCACATCAGCACGATGGCGACAATGGCCACGACGATGCTCGCCATGAATGCCCAGAAGCCGTCCGCTGCCAGCGCTGCCGGCATGTTAAGGCCGCGGCTGCTGACAAAGAAGGTGTCACCGAAGTTGTGGCTGTTGCGTGGCCCTGGCATGGTCAGGAACACCGCGAAGTACCAGAACAGGATCTGCAGCAGCGGCGGAATGTTACGGAAGACTTCCACGTAAACAGTAGCCAGCTTGGCGATGATCCAGTTCGACGACAACCGTGCCACACCGACGATGAATCCGAGGATCGTCGCCAGAATCACGCCGATAAAGGTCACCAACAGGGTGTTGAGCAGGCCGATGACAAACACCCGGGCATAGCTGTCCGATTCGGTGTAGTCGATCAGGTGTTGAGCGATGCCGAATCCGGCACTGCGCTCCAGAAAGCTGAAACCGGAGGTAATACCCCGATGTTCCAGGTTGGTTTGAGTGTTATCGAACAGAAACCAGCCCAGCGAGACCACCGCGGCAATCGTGATGATCTGAAATACCCAGGCACGCACTCGTGGATCGCTGAGGCTGAGCCTCTGCTTTGGTGCGCCGATTGAATTTTGCATGAAGTGCCCCGCAAATAATGGAACAGAACATCACCCGGCGGTTGGCCCACCGGGTGATAGATCCATTAGCGCACTGGTGGTGCGTATTGAATGCCGCCGTTGTTCCACAGAGCGTTCAGCCCGCGGTCGATTTCCAGCGGAGTGCTCTTGCCGAGGTTCCTCTCGAACACTTCGCCATAGTTGCCGACTTGCTTGACGATCTGGACGACCCAGTCTTTTTTCACTTTCAGGTCTTTGCCGTATTCACCGTCGGTACCCAGCAGACGGGCAACGTCCGGGTTCTTGGTGGCCTTGGCTTCGGCTTCGACGTTCTTCGACGTGATGCCTGCTTCTTCAGCGTTGAGCATGGCGTAGCCAGTCCAGCGCACGATGGCCAGCCACTCGTCGTCGCCGTTACGCACGACCGGGCCCAGCGGCTCCTTGGAAATGGTTTCCGGCAGAACCACGTAGTCCGCAGGCTTTGCCAGCTTGCTGCGCTGGGCGAACAGCTGGGACTTGTCGGAGGTCAGTACGTCGCAACGGCCGGACTCCAGCGACTTGGCGCTTTCATCGGAGGTGTCGAAAGTGATCGGGGTGTATTTCAGACCGTTGCCGCGGAAGTAGTCGGAAACGTTCAGCTCGGTGGTGGTACCGGCCTGGATGCAGATGGTCGCGCCGTCCAGCTCTTTGGCGCTCTTGACGCCCAGCTTGTTGTTTACCAGGAAGCCGATGCCGTCGTAGTAAGTGATGAAGCCAGGAAACTTGAGGCCCATGCCCGAGTCACGGGAGCTGGTCATGGTGGTGTTGCGCGACAGGATGTCAATTTCGCCCGACTGCAGCGCGGTGAAGCGCTCTTTGGCGTTCAACTGACTGAACTTGACCTTGGTCGCATCGCCGAAGACGGCAGCGGCCACAGCACGGCAGTAGTCGGCATCGATACCGACGATCTTGCCGGTGGAGTCCGGAACCGAGAAGCCCGGCAGACCGTCACTCACACCGCACTGTACGAAACCTTTTTTCTGGACCGCATCCAGGGTTGCGCCCGCCTGGGCAAACCCACTGACGCCGAGTACTGCGGCCGCAGTCACGACTGCCAGGGTGGATTTCAACATCTTCATTCAAACCTCCAGTTTTGCTCTTGTTGTGTCGGAGCTTGAGTCCTGCCGCACCCTTTTGAGGCGCTGTTGACCCGTGTTGGCTTTTTATAGGGTCAAGCGGCGTCAGACCTTAGCTATGAGTCTAGTAGGAGAAAATCCACATAATGGAAAACTCACTTCTCACCAATCGGCCGAACGGGCTGTAGCCCTTTCTTGTCTGCCAAGCCCGTAGCGGCCTATGGCGAACGTCCATCACCGGACTTTTGCACTCCCGCAGCTGACAGTAGCCTGATAGTGTTACCGCCAGGCGCAGGATTGCTTGCACGGGCTCTTTCATAGCAAGCGCCGTACCACACCGGCCGCTTAAGCGGTTCAGTGACAGGTCAAGAGCAAAACTTGCAACCTTGCGACATCTTCTTAACTGATCGACATGCCGTGCACTTTGAGCTCGCACTCAAAGGGAGCGAGCGCACAACAATGGAGCAACCATGACCGAGCCCTTGATTCTTCACCCCGCCAAGCCCGAAGACGCTTGTGTCATCTGGCTTCACGGCCTGGGCGCCGACCGCTATGACTTCCTGCCAGTGGCCGAAGCGTTACAGGAAATACTGCAGACAACCCGCTTCGTGCTGCCCCAGGCGCCGACCCGCGCCGTGACCATCAACGGTGGTTACGAGATGCCGAGCTGGTACGACATATTGGCCATGAGTCCGGCGCGGGCAATCAACCGTGAACAACTGGATGAATCGGCACAGCGGGTCATCGATTTGATCGAAGAGCAGCGCGCCAGCGGAATAGACGCCTCGCGGATTTTCCTGGCCGGCTTTTCCCAGGGTGGCGCGGTGGTCTTGCACAGCACGTTCCTCAAATGGCAGGGACCGCTCGGTGGCGTACTTGCCCTCTCCACCTATGCGCCAACCTTCAGCGACGAGCTGGAACTTTCCGCCAGCCAACAGCGGATTCCGGTGCTGTGCCTGCATGGCCAGTACGACGATGTCGTGCAGAACGCCATGGGCCGCACGGCCTACGAGCACCTGAAGGCCCGTGGTGTCACCGTGGCATGGCAGGAATACCCAATGGGTCACGAAGTGTTACCCGAAGAAATTCGCGATATTGGCGTCTGGCTCAGCGAACGTTTGCGCTAGCACACAAACTTCGTGTAGCAGTATGACCAACACACTACGCCGCGCCCGATTCTTGCATTACACTGGCCGGCGTACATTCCTTAACCAATTGATGAGATGACCGTGCTCAAAGCACTCAAGAAAATGTTCGGTAAAAGCGAGGCTGAGCAGCTCGCGCCCAGCTCCAGCGCACCTTCCCCGACCACCAGCAGCCGTACCGACGGTCATCAGCCTGGCCGTGCCGCTGCCGTTGCGGCTCCCAAACACGAGCAGGTGACCCCGCCTGCCAGCGAAGCGGTCGCGCAAAAACCGCTCAGCGAGCTGGTAAAACCTGCCAAGCCACGTCGCGAACGTGCCGCCAAGCCGCCGGTCGTCGCCTGGAAACTCGAGGACTTCGTCGTCGAGCCCCAGGAAGGCAAAACCCGCTTCCACGATTTCAAACTGGCCCCGGAACTGATGCACGCCATCCAGGACCTGGGGTTCCCGTACTGCACGCCGATCCAGGCACAAGTACTGGGCTTTACCCTGGCCGGCAAGGACGCGATCGGTCGCGCCCAGACCGGTACTGGCAAAACCGCCGCGTTCCTGATTTCGATCATCACCCAACTGCTGCAGACCCCGCCGCCGAAAGAGCGCTACATGGGCGAGCCGCGGGCGCTGATCATCGCCCCCACCCGTGAGCTGGTGGTGCAGATCGCCAAGGACGCGGAAAACCTGACCAAGTACACCGGCCTCAACGTGATGACCTTCGTCGGCGGCATGGACTTCGACAAGCAGCTCAAGCACCTCGAAGCCCGCCACTGTGACATCCTCGTGGCCACGCCAGGCCGCCTGCTGGACTTCAACCAGCGCGGCGACGTGCACCTGGACATGGTGGAAGTGATGGTGCTGGACGAAGCCGACCGGATGCTCGACATGGGTTTCATCCCGCAAGTGCGTCAGATCATTCGCCAGACCCCACCGAAAAGCGAACGCCAGACCCTGCTGTTCTCCGCGACCTTCACCGAAGACGTGATGAACCTGGCCAAGCAATGGACCACTGATCCGTCCATCGTCGAAATCGAATCCGAGAACGTGGCCAGCGAAAACGTCGAGCAGCACATCTACGCCGTGGCCGGTGCCGACAAGTACAAGCTGCTCTACAACCTGGTCAACGACAACGGTTGGGAGCGGGTCATGGTCTTCGCCAACCGCAAGGATGAAGTTCGACGCATCGAAGAACGCCTGGTGCGCGACGGTGTCAACGCCGCCCAACTGTCGGGCGACGTTCCGCAGCACAAGCGCATCAAGACCCTAGAAGGCTTCCGCGAAGGCAAGATCCGCGTACTGGTGGCCACCGATGTCGCCGGTCGCGGGATTCACATCGACGGCATCAGCCACGTGATCAACTTCACCCTGCCCGAAGTGCCGGACGATTATGTGCACCGCATCGGCCGTACCGGTCGTGCAGGCGCCGATGGTGTGTCCATCAGCTTTGCCGGTGAAGACGACTCCTACCAACTACCGTCCATCGAGACGCTGCTGGGCCGCAAGATCAGTTGCGAAACCCCGCCGACCCATCTGCTACGCCCCGTAGAGCGCAAGCGCCCGTAGGTCGAGTAGCAACCAGAGAAGCGCAGCCGGCAACGGACTGCGCTTTTTTTACGCCTGGATATTGCCAATCGGAACAATAAGTCCACAATGGACAAATTAGTTTACTTGCAACGCCATGGAGCCTCCGCATGTCCAGCCTCCCTTTTGTGATCGCCAAACCCCAGGCCCGCGAACTGCTTGATCGCGTCGACGTGCCACAGATCCTGCGCAAGCTGTTCCGTGACCTGGCCGCCGGCCAGGCCGTGCAACCGGCTCAGCAGCTGGTGGAGTTCCCGCAAGGCGCGGGTGACTTCATCAACTACCTCGGGGTGTTGGCCGAAGACGGTGTGTACGGGGTGAAAACCTCGCCCTACATTGTGCGAAAGGACGGCGGGTCTCTGGTCACGGCCTGGACGCTGTTGATGTCGATGCAGACCGGCCAGCCCTTGATGCTGTGTGATGCCGGCGAGTTGACCACGGCTCGCACCGCCGCCACCACGGCCGTGGCCATTGACACCCTGGCCCGGCCAAACGCGGCACACCTGGCAATCATTGGCAGCGGCCCGGTAGCGCAAGCGCACCTGCACTACGTGAAGCACCTGCGCGAGTGGCAAAGCATCAGTCTTCATTCGCCCAGCCTGGCGAACTGCAGTTCCGAGACACAGGCTCAATGGATGGCCATCGACCCGCGCCTGCAAATAGAACGCAGCCTTGAAGCGGCGATCCAGGACGCCGACGTGATCATGCTCTGCACCTCATCCGCAGGTCCCGTGATCGATCCACGGAACCTGAGCAAGCCGGCGCTGATCACCTCCATCAGCACCAACGCCGTGCGGGCTCACGAAGTGCCGCCACACTCCCTGGGTAACATGCAGGTCTATTGCGACTATCGCCTGACCACACCGGGTTCGGCCGGCGAAATGCTGATCGCCAGCGAACAGCATGGCTGGAACAAGTCCTCCATCATCGGCGACCTGGCTGAACTGCTGAGCGAACAGGCGCCACGCCCGACCTATGATCGCCCTGTATTTTTCCGCTCCATCGGGCTGGGCCTGGAAGACATCGCGCTGGCCAACGCCATTTACCAATTACTGAGCTGACACCTCTCCCTTTGTAGGAGCGAGCGTGCTCGCGAAAAACCTGAGAGCACCGTCGGGTATCAGGTTTTCTGCGTTATCGTTCACGACCATCGCGAGCAAGCTCGCTCCCGCAGGGCACCTCCACACTTTCGGTATTTGCGCCTTTCAGGAGACGTTCATGACCCAGGCAGACTTCATCATCATCGGCGGTGGTATCGCCGGTGCTTCCACCGGTTTCTGGCTGTCGCAACACGCTCGGGTGATCGTGCTGGAACGTGAATCCCACCCGGCCTACCACTCCACCGGGCGTTCGGCAGCGTTGTACACCGCAGCCTACGGCACGCCACAAGTGCGGGCGCTGACCCAGGCCAGCCGGGATTTCTTCGACACACCGCCAGCCGGCTTCTGCGAACACCCGCTGCTGACCCCGCGCGGCGAGATGACCGTCGACTTCACCGGCGATCCGGACGAGTTGAACAACCAGTACCTGAGCGCCAAGGCCACGGTGCCGCAGATGCAATTGCTCAGCGCCGACGAAGCCTGTGCGCGCCTGCCGATCCTGCGTCGAGAAAAGGTCTTTGGTGCGATCTACGATCCGACCGCGACCGACATCGACACCGATGCCCTGCACCAAGGCTACCTGCGCGGCATCCGCCGCAATCAGGGCGAAGTACACACCGACTGTGAAGTGCTGGGCCTGTCCCGGGATGCCGACGACCTGTGGCAGGTGAGCACCACCCACCAGACCTTCAGTGCACCGGTCATCATCAATGCCGCCGGCGCCTGGGCCGACCGGCTCGGCGAAATGGCCGGCGCCAAACCCCTGGGGCTGGTCCCCAAGCGCCGCGCCGCGTTCATCTTCGCCGGTCCCGACGGCGTGGACATCCACAATTGGCCGATGCTGGTCAGCCTCGACGAGTCCTTCTACATGAAGCCGGACGCCGGGATGTTCCTCGGCTCGCCCGCCAATGCCGACCCGGTCGAACCCCATGACGTGCAGCCGGAAGAGCTGGACATCGCCATGGGCATCTACCAGATCGAAGAAGCCACTACCCTGACAATTCGCCGCCCCACCCGCACCTGGGCAGGCCTGCGCAGTTTTGTCGGCGATGGCGACCTGATCAGCGGCTTCGACCCCCAGGTGCCCGGGCTGTTCTGGGTAGCAGCCCAAGGAGGTTATGGCATCCAGACCTCGCCGGCCATGGGCCAGGCCAGTGCCGCGCTGGTTCGCGGTGAGGCCTTGCCGGAACACCTGCGCCGCTTTGGCCTGAGCGCCGAGATGCTGTCCCCTTCCCGCCTCGGCTGACCCCGCCTTGGGGTGACGTCCGATCCCGATTGCGGCAAACTTCCAGCGCCCCTGGCTCAAGGGGTGCTGATTGCCTGGAGCAACACCGATGAACCCACCTCTTCAAGATCCTGCCCTGGATAATTTCCGGGCGGTCGCCGACGCCATTGCCACGCTGTTTTTCCCCCATGCCGAGGTGGTGCTGCACGACCTGCGCACGCAGAAAATCGACTACATCGCCAACAACCTGTCCAAACGCGAAGTCGGCGGCGATGCCGCGCTGGAAGACATGCTCAGCGGTGACGTCAGCGAGCGCAACATTGGCCCTTATGAAAAGCTCAATTGGGATGGTCAGAAGATCCGCAGCCTGAGCAGCGTGCTACGCGACAGCGAAGGCCAGCCGATGGCGGTGTTGTGCATCAACCTGAATATTTCGCTGCTTGAAAACGCCAAGGCGGCGCTGGACCTGTTTCTGTCGCCGAGCAAGCTGATTCCGCAACCCGATGCGCTGTTTCGCGATGACTGGCAGGAACGGATCAACACCTTCCTGCATAGCTGGCTGCGGGAGCGGCAACTGGGCCTGAACGTGCTGACCCGCGAGCATAAGCGCGAGCTGGTGCTGGCACTGCACGCCGAAGGCGCTTTCAAGGGCAAGAGCGCCTCCAACTATGTGGCCAATGTACTGAACATGGGCCGGGCGACGGTGTACAAGCATTTGAAGGAATTGAAGGGCTGACATCTGCCGTTGTGGCGAGGGAGCACGCTCCCTCGCCACAGGTCATCAATCGCCGTAGATGTCCGACTTGAAGTAATGCTCGGAAATCTTCTGGTATTGGCCATCGGCCCGAATCGCATCAATGGCGCTGTTGAGCTGGGTGACCAACTCGGTGTTGCCCTTGCGCACCGCAATCCCTGCCCCCTCGCCCACGTACTTCGGATCCTTGAGCTCCGGGCCGACGAAGGCGTAACCCTTGCCGCGCGGCATCGACAGGAAGTCGCTCAGTGGAATGGTATCGGCGAAAATGGCATCCAGCCGCCCGGCCGCCAGGTCCATGTAGATCTCTTCATTGTTGCTGTAACGCGCCACCTTGATGCCCTTGGGCTCGAAGACTTCAGAGGCATAGCGGTCGGTCGTGGTCGCCCGTTGCACACCAATGGTCTTGCCTTTGAGGCTGGCATACTGGTCATCCACCACGGCCCCCTCCTTCATCACCAGCCGCGAGGAAGTGAAGTAGTACTTGTGGCTGAAGTCCACCGACTTCTTGCGGTCTTCGTTAATGGTCATGGACGACAGCGCGGCGTCGATTTTCTTCACTTTGAGGGAAGGAATCAAACCATCGAACTCACCCTCGACCCACTCGCACTTGACCTTCATCTGCGCGCACAGCGCATTGCCGATGTCATAGTCAAAACCGGTGATTTTTCCATCCGAGGTCTTGGAGGCAAATGGCGGATACGCCGCTTCAATACCCAGACGCAGGGTTTTCTCGGCGGCGAAAAGGCTGGTAGACGCCAGCAGACTGAGGGCCAGACCACTGATGAGGGGGAATTTCTTCATATTCGTTTTCTCGCGAGTTGTTGTTGGTTTGGCAAGAGTGAAGAATGAGAAACAGGGAACGCCTTTTTTTGTACTTATAATTCCATACTGGACTTTTATGTATTTTACGTCAATCAGGCGAACAGGGGTATTTCGCCCATTGGTCGAGTGAGTGAATTGAGGGGGTTGGAGATCGTGGTGATCGTTCCCACGCGTTGCGTGGAAAGGCATCCAGTGACGCTCTGCGTCACATCGAGGGCTGGAGCGCAGAACGTTCCGGGTGGCGCTCCCACGCGGGAGCGTGGAAATAATCAGCGCTGAACACTACTTCCAGCGATCCGCCGCCGCATGATCACTGTCACGCCCCTGCACCCAACGCGGCCCGTCGCTGGTGTTTTCTTTCTTCCAGAACGGCGCGCGGGTTTTCAGGTAGTCCATGACAAAGGCACAAGCCTCGAATGCCGCCTCACGGTGGGCGCTGGCCGCACCAACGAAGACAATCGGTTCGCCTGGTTCCAGCGCACCGATGCGATGCAGTACTTCAAGTTTGAGCAGCGGCCAGCGCTGCTCTGCCTCCAGGGCAATCTTGCCGAGCGCCTTTTCGGTCATGCCCGGATAGTGTTCCAGGAACATCCCGGCCACATCGAGACCGTCATTGAAGTCGCGCACGTAGCCGACAAAACTGACCACCGCGCCGACGCCGACATTCGCCGCATGCATCGCATTGACTTCAGCACCGGGGTCGAACGCCGTGGGCTGCACGCGAATCGCCATGGCTCAGCCTCCCGTCACGGTGGGGAAAAACGCCACTTCATCACCGTCGCTCACTGGCTCGTCGAGCTGGCACAGGTCTTCATTGCGGGCACACATCAGGTTCTGTTCGCTCAGCACCTGGGCACCGTCGCGTTGCGCCAAGAGCACGCGCACATCATCGACCGTGGCGAAATCGCCTTCGACCTTCACCGAGTCCACGCCCAGCGCCTCGCGGTAACGGGCAAAAAACTTCACCGTCAGTTTCATTGCCCGGCCACCTGGTAATGCCCGCTCTTGCCGCCGAGCTTTTCCAGCAAGCGCACGGTTTCGATGACCATGCCACGGTCCACGGCCTTGCACATGTCATAGATCGTCAGCGCGGCGACGCTGGCGGCGGTCAGCGCTTCCATTTCCACCCCGGTCTGCCCCGCCAGCTTGCAGCGAGCGGTAATCCGCACGGCATCGACCCCTTCGGCACTGAGCTCGACCTTGACGCCCGTCAGCATCAGCGGATGGCACAACGGAATCAACTCGGAGGTTTTCTTCGCGGCCTGAATCCCGGCAATGCGCGCCACGGCGAACACATCGCCCTTGGGGTGACCGCCGCTGACAATCATTTGCAGGGTTTCAGGGAGCATACGCACAAGCGCTTCGGCCGTGGCTTCACGGGACGTCACGGCTTTTTCAGTGACGTCGACCATATTGGCGCGACCTTGGGAATCGAGATGAGTCAGCACGGGATTACTCCTGATCAGGAGCGTCGATTGTAAACCCGCGGGTCAATTTTTCGCACGCCTGATTACGCTGTAGGAACGAGCTTGCTCGCGATGGTGGTCAACGATGACGCGTAAACCTGATTTACCCCGGCGCCCTCAGGTTTCTCGCGAGCAAGCTCGCTCCTACAGGGGATATGGGTGTCGGGTATAAAAAAACCGGGCGGCTTTGCGGCCGCCCGGTTCTGATTGACGGTTACAGATGCGATTCGGCGTATTCGGCCAGAATCGAACGTGGCACCCCTTGCAGGGTGATGTGTACACCGTTGGGGAAATCCTTGAAGCGTTCAGTCAGGTAGGTCAGTCCGGAGCTGGTCGCGGACAGGTAAGGGGTGTCGATCTGCGCCAGGTTGCCCAGGCACACCACTTTGGAACCGGCGCCGGCACGGGTGATGATGGTTTTCATCTGGTGCGGGGTGAGGTTCTGGCATTCATCGATCAGGATCAGGCTTTGCTGGAAGCTGCGACCGCGGATGTAGTTGAGGGATTTGAACTGCAACGGCACTTTGCTGAGGATGTAGTCGACGCTGCCATGGGTGCTTTCATCATCCATGTGCAAGGCTTCGAGGTTGTCGGTAATGGCGCCCAGCCAAGGTTCCATTTTTTCCGCTTCGGTGCCGGGCAGGAAACCGATCTCCTGGTCCAGGCCCTGCACGCTACGGGTGGCGATGATGCGCCGGTAGCGCTTGCTGACCATGGTCTGCTCGATGGCAGCAGCCAGCGCCAGGATGGTTTTACCGGAACCGGCCGCACCCGACAGGTTGACCAGGTGGATATCCGGGTCGAGCAAGGCATACAGCGCCAGGCTCTGATAGATATCACGTGGCTTCAGGCCCCAGGCTTCCTGGTGCAACAGCGGTTCCTGGTGCAGGTCCAGAATCAGCAGCTTGTCTTCCTCTATTTCCTTGATCCAGCCGACAAACCCCTGCTCATCGATGATGAACTCGTTGATATGCACCGCCGGCAGGTTGTCGATCAACTGCACCTGATGCCAGGTGCGGCCATGGTCCTGACGAGTTTCGACCTTGCTCACACGGTCCCAGAACGAGCCGGTCATGTTGTGATAGCCGTTAGGCAGCAGCGACACGTCGTCGACCAACTGGTCAGTGCTGTAGTCCTCGGCCGCAATCCCGCAGGCACGGGCCTTGAGGCGCATGTTGATATCTTTGGTGACCAGCACCACAGGCAACTTCGGATCGCGTGTATGCAGGTCGATCAACTGGTTGATGATGATGTTGTCGTTCAGGTGCTCGGGCAGAATGATGGTCGGCTCGGCACGCTTGCTCATCAGAATTGACAGCAAACCCTTCGGCCCGCTCTTGCCCCGCTGAATCGGCACTCCCTGTTCGACATCCTCGGGTGAGGCATCGCCCAGGGTCTTGTCGATCAACCGGATAGCCTGACGGCATTCGGCCGCAACGCTGTGATGCCCGCTCTTGAGCTTGTCCAGCTCCTCAAGGACGGTCATCGGTATGGCAACGTGGTGTTCTTCGAAGTTCAGGAGCGCGTTTGGGTCGTGAATCAATACGTTGGTATCGAGTACATAAAGGATTGGCTGGTTGGAAGAAGAGCTACGTCCGTGATCATCCATACTCGGTCACCTTTGTGGGAGCCAGTCGACGCAATACCATGACAGTGCTGCGCCTCGAAGTGGCCACCGAATTCACCCGTGGGGGCTTCAGGTGAATTGCACACAAGCGGGTCTTGGAAGACGCCACCTGTGTTGCAGGTTTCGGCGGTCTGTCTTCGTAATACTCCAAAACCCGTGACAGAAAAAAGTACTTTGACGCTTTTTTGAAGTTTATTTTTCAGAGCGATAAAAAGCGCTTGGCGCATTGCCCCAGCACCGTTAAAGTCGAAAGTCCGCCTGCCTCGAAATCCCTCCTGAAATCACCCCAAACCCCGTATTTCCGGGGCCTGCGTTTTTTTCAGCGGAACGTATCCTGACAATCCTCCCAGCCGATCCCGCTTTGCGCCGTGTGCGCCAACAGCCAGGGCATCGCCGTTTTGACCCCATCCTGTTTTGCGTTGAAATTGATCACCCCATGGCGCCACAACAGCATCAGCGTCAGCACCCGCTGTGCGCTCTGTTCACCGGTCAACTGACGATTGCTGTCCGCAGGATCAATGTCCCAAAGCGCCACCTGCAACCCCTGGCCCCTGAAGAAACCGGCCGCATCAGCGCGGCGCTGGCCGGTGGGCGGACGGAACAGCGGTACGAAGTTCTCTGGCAGCTTGTTCTTCACCAGCTCGACGCTGCGCGTCACCGAGTACTGCCAGTCCTGCCAGTGACTGTGGGAACGGAACTCCCAGCCCTGCACGCCGATGCACTGCGTTGAATAGAGCGCTTGCAACTCGCCCACCGAGTGTTGCGCCAGACGGTTCTGGATATCACTGCCCAGCACAAAGAAGGTACCGCTCAGCTTCGCCTTGCGCAGGTACTCGGTCAGCCATGGCGTGTGATCCGGTGCGAGGTTGGCGCCGCTGTCGAAACTCAGTGCAAAGAGCCGGTCGTTGAGACCATCGCCATTGCGCTCGTGGTCGCCAAACAACGCTACTTCGCTGCCAACCTGTGGCAGCAGCGCGGCCTTGCGCAACTGCTCGTCCAGGTAGCGCTCATGAAACTGCCGGCTCGGGTCGACCCAACGGGTGTAATAGGAGTCCGGGCCCAGCTCGAACTTGGCGGCCTGCTGACGCAGGGTATCCCGGTCCTCCACCAGGAAGCAGAAAGAAGCATCCTGATCGCAGCTCTGCTGGGCGAAGTTGTAATTGACGAGCAGGCGCTGCCACATCCGCTCGCGCAGGGTGTTGATGGCATCGAGGTTGATCATGCGCAGCCCCAGGCGCTGCTTTAATGCGGCTTCGTCCAGCGATTCACTGGCCAGCAGCGCGCGGGCAAATGTGAGGATCTCCGCCCGTGAGGCAACATCGAACAGGGTCGGGCTGGTCAGTGGTTCTGGCCAGGTACTGCGATCCAGCGAGGCCGGTTCGTTGGGCGCGGCAAACGCTCCGGCAGCCGACAGCCAGGCAACAAACAGTAAAGCGATGCGCAAAGGGATGTCTCCGTTACAAAACCCGCGCGGCACTATAGCCGATCCCGCTTACGGGATCGCGGCACACCGCCGATCACCTATGACCCCGATAGCTGGAGTCAAGCAGGACAACCCCCTAGAATCGCCGCACGATTAAAGGAGACGACTTCATGCTGATGGTGATTTCCCCCGCCAAAACTCTCGATTACGAAACACCGCCGGCCACCCAGCGCTTCACTCAGCCGCAATACCTGGACCACTCTCAGGAACTGATCCAGCAATTGCGCGAGCTGACACCGGCGCACATCAGCGAGCTGATGCACGTTTCCGACAAGATCGGTGGCCTCAATGCTGCCCGTTTCGGCAGCTGGACCCCGGCCTTTACCCCGGAAAACGCCAAGCAGGCATTGCTGGCGTTCAAGGGCGACGTGTACACCGGCATGAATGCCCAGACCTTCAGCGAAGCCGACTTCGACTATGCCCAGCAGCACCTGCGCATGCTCTCGGGCCTCTACGGCCTGCTGCGCCCGCTGGACCTGATGCAGCCGTATCGGCTGGAGATGGGCACCAAGCTGGCCAACGCCCGTGGCAAGGATTTGTACGCCTTCTGGGGCACGCTCATCAGTGAGTGGCTTAATGAAGCGCTGGCCGAGCAAGGTGACGATGTACTACTGAACCTGGCCTCCAACGAGTATTTCTCGGCGGTCAAACGCAGCGCCCTGAACGCCCGGATCATCAACACCGAGTTCAAGGACCTGAAGAACGGCCAGTACAAGATCATCAGTTTCTACGCGAAAAAAGCCCGCGGCATGATGAGCCGCTTCGTGATCCAGGAACGCATCGACGACCCCGCAGCACTCAAGCAATTTGACGCACAGGGGTACCGTTACAGCGCCGAACAATCGAAACCAGACAATCTGGTGTTCCTGCGCGATCACGCCCCCGAGTAACCCCTCCTCCTGGCGCACGGCATTGAGAGATGCACGTGCGCCTGCAACCTGCCCGATTCTGCCCCGGCACCTGCCAAATCGTCATTTTCATGACGCCAAAAACACAGCGCACCTGTTCGCTAACTTTAATTTCACTCGACAACGGTGATTTTTTTCACTAGTGGCACGTGTTTTTTTTACCGGTAGTGGCATAAAACTATCCCGGCCAATTAACTCCCCGCCAATAAAGGGCGAAATGGTAAGTGCTATCAATATGAGGGCAGTGCCATCTTTTGCAATATTTCAAGAAATTTCAGATTTCAGGATGAACGGCCATGAACTATCTGAAAATGCACCGCTCATACCATCGGTAACGATTCTCGCAGCGCTTGTACGAGATAACTTACGAACAGTGCTAACCCTATAACCAAGTTGCTACACACAACTTGCGCATCGGGGCCACTGAATCGGGATAACAGTGAACCGCAGGAGAGAACCTAACCTCACTATCCCCATTAAGGCCAAGGCTTTGCCCCTGAAAGCGTGCTCACTCGAGCACCAAAGTGCTTGATATTGCTGGCATTGTGCCGACATTCAAGTGCCACCATTCTGCTGCACCACGACGTCCCGAGGACGCCGGGCTGCATATCAGGGCAAGCCAACATAATCCGGCCAAGTTACGCACAACTTGAGTGCACTTATTTAGACACTCGAAATTGAGTATGCCAGCACACGGCGTTGTGGCGCCTGCTCACCTAACTTCCGAGTGCTCTTTGACCGCTGAACACTATTAACTTCGGCCATTTAATGGCGTGATATATACAGAGGTAAATGCGATGCGCATCAGCATATTTGGTTTGGGTTACGTCGGCGCAGTATGTGCCGGTTGCCTGTCTGCACGGGGCCACGACGTGGTTGGCGTTGATGTCGCCAAAGACAAGATCGACATGATCAACGCCGGTCGTTCACCGATCGTTGAACCGGGACTGGGTGAACTTCTGGCACAAGGTATCCAGACCGGTCGCCTGCGTGGCACGACCAACTTCGCCGAGGCGATCCGTGACACTGACCTGTCGATGATCTGCGTCGGCACACCGAGCAAGAAAAACGGCGATCTGGAACTGAACTACATCGAGGCCGTGTGCCGTGAGATCGGTTTTGTCCTGCGCGACAAGACCACCCGCCACACCATCGTCGTGCGCAGCACCGTGCTGCCGGGCACCGTGGCCAACGTGGTCATCCCGATTCTCGAAGACTGCTCCGGCAAGAAGGCCGGTGTTGATTTCGGCGTAGCCGTGAACCCTGAGTTCCTGCGCGAAAGCACCGCCATCGCCGACTACGACCAGCCACCCATGACCGTCATCGGCGAATTCGACAAAGCGTCCGGCGACGTCCTGCAATCGCTGTACGAAGAGCTCGATGCGCCGATTATCCGCAAGGACATCGCCGTGGCCGAGATGATCAAGTACACCTGCAACGTCTGGCACGCCGCCAAGGTGACCTTCGCCAACGAGATCGGCAACATCGCCAAGGCCGTCGGTGTCGATGGTCGTGAAGTGATGGACGTGGTCTGCCAGGACAAGACCCTCAATCTGTCCCAGTACTACATGCGCCCAGGCTTTGCCTTCGGCGGCTCCTGCCTGCCCAAGGACGTGCGCGCCCTGACTTACCGCGCCGGCACCCTGGACGTAGAAGCACCGCTGCTCAACTCGCTGATGCGCAGTAACGAGTCCCAGGTGCAGAACGCCTTCGACATCGTCAAGAGCCACGACAAACGCAAAGTCGCCCTGCTCGGCCTGAGCTTCAAGGCCGGCACCGACGACCTGCGCGAAAGCCCGCTGGTCGACCTGGCGGAAATGCTGATCGGCAAGGGCTATGACCTGAGCATCTACGACAGCAACGTCGAATACGCCCGCGTTCACGGTGCGAACAAGGACTACATCGAGTCGAAGATCCCTCACGTCTCGTCCCTGCTCAACGCCGACTTCGACTCGGTGATCGACAACAGCGACGTGATCATCCTGGGCAACCGCGACGAGAAGTTCCGCGCCCTGGCCGAGACCGCGCCGGACGGCAAGCAGGTCATCGACCTGGTTGGCTTCATGTCCAAGGCCACCAGCGCGAGTGGCCGGACTGAAGGCATCTGTTGGTAAGAGCAGCTTCAAGCTTCAAGCGGCAAGTTCAAAGCTCCTCACTCGAGCCTTGTGGCTTGCCGCTTGGGGCCCCTCCACTCCGACGGATGTTGATTATGCACAGGCTAAAGCACGGCCTACTTCAGGCCGCCGGTTGGCTGTTGTTTTTATGTTTGCTGATGGGGCTCGCCCTCGCGCTGCCCGCGTCCACGTTCGACTCCGAATCGAAGGACTTCATTTTCCTGATTGGCGCCGTGGGTATCTGGCGCTACTCGATGGGTGCCACGCACTTTGTGCGCGGCATGCTGTTCCTGTACGTGGTCTACCCGCACCTGCGGCGCAAAGTGCGCAAGCTGGGCAAGGCGGCGGACCCGTCCCATGTGTTTTTGATGGTCACCAGTTTCCGTATCGATGCGCTGACCACCGCGCAGGTCTACAGCTCGGTGATCCGCGAAGCGATCGACTGCGAGTTGCCGACCACCGTGGTCTGCTCCATCGTCGAAATGTCCGATGAACTGCTGGTCAAAAGCCTGTGGAACCGGATGAATCCGCCTGCCCGGGTCAAGCTCGACTTCGTGCGCATTCCCGGCACCGGCAAGCGCGACGGCCTGGCCTACGGTTTCCGCGCCATCTCCCGCCACCTGCCGGATGACCGCGCCGTGGTCGCCGTGATCGATGGTGACACCGTGCTCGGCGAAGGCACGGTGCGCAAGACCGTGCCGTGGTTCCAGCTGTTCGGCAACGTCGGCGGCCTGACCACCAACGAGTTCTGCGAAGTGCGCGGCGGCTACATCATGAGCGAATGGCACAAGCTGCGTTTCGCCCAGCGTCACATCAACATGTGCTCGATGGCCCTGTCCAAGCGCGTGTTGACCATGACCGGGCGCATGTCGGTGTTCCGTGCCACCGTGGTCACCAACCCGGAATTCATCGCCGACGTGGAAAGCGACTCGCTGCAACAC
Source organism: Pseudomonas sp. Irchel s3b6 (assembly GCF_900187415.1). Lineage (NCBI taxonomy): Bacteria > Pseudomonadati > Pseudomonadota > Gammaproteobacteria > Pseudomonadales > Pseudomonadaceae > Pseudomonas > Pseudomonas sp. Irchel s3b6. The sequence goes on from NZ_FYDM01000005.1 coordinate 50,041, forward strand.
TGGCGCCTGGGTCGTTTCAAGTTCCTCACCGGCGACGACAAGTCGAGCTGGTTCAGCCTGATGCGCCTGGGCTACGACACCTTCTACGTGCCCGACGCCGCGATCAACACCGTCGAGCATCCGCCGGAAAAGAGCTTCATCAAGGCCAGCCGCAAGCTGATGTTCCGCTGGTACGGCAACAACCTGCGGCAGAACTCCCGGGCCCTCGGCCTTGGGGTGAAACGCCTCGGTGCGTTCACCTCGGTGGTGCTGTTCGATCAGCGCGTGTCGATGTGGACCTCCCTGCTCGGCCTGACCGTGGCGCTGATCGCCAGCTTCAAGTACGGCACCGCGTTCATTCTGGTGTACCTGCTGTGGATCGGCATCACCCGCCTGATCCTGACCCTGCTGCTGTCCTGCTCCGGCCACCGGATCGGCCCGGCCTACCCGGCGATTCTCTATTACAACCAGATCGTCGGCGCGCTGGTGAAGATCTACGTGTTCTTCCGCCTCGACCAACAGTCCTGGACTCGCCAGCCCACTTCCCTGACCCGTGATCTCGCCAGCTTTCAACGTTGGTTCAACACCTGGTCGTCTCGGACCATGACCTTCTCCGCCGGCAGTATTTTCGTCGCCGTGCTGCTGATGATGGTCTGAACCGCCTTGCCTGAATTAACTAGGAAATCGCCCCTATGAATACCGCCGTGAACGTCAACGTAGTGCATGAATCCGAAGCCCAGCGCCAGCACGCCCGGGTCAAAATCCCGGCCAGGCTGCGCTTCTTCGGCCCGGACCGTACGCCTGTGGAGACACGCCTGATCGACCTGTCCGCCGGTGGCCTGAGCTTCAACGCCGGGCAGATAGTGTTCAAGGTCGGTGAAGTGAAAAAGGCCCGACTGCAATTCCTGATCGACAACCTCGGCCTGGCGATGGACGTCGAATTGCAGGTCCGCTCGTACGATCGCCAGAGCGGTCGCACCGGCTGCCAGTTCCAGAACCTGGAACCGCAGGACATCTCCACCCTGCGTCACCTGATCACCTCGCACCTGTCCGGTGACATCGTGACCATGGGTGACGTACTGGCGACCCTGCAACGGGACAACTTCACCAAGGCGCGCAAGCTCAAGGACGGCGGCAGTGGCATGAGCGCACTCGGGCGTTTGCGCGCGGTGACGTTCAGTGCCGGGATCTTCGTCGTGGGCCTGGCAGCCTTCGGGTTCATTCTCAAGTCGGTGTATGGCATGTACTTCGTCAGCCATGCCCAGGCCGGGCTGGTGAATGTGCCGGGCATGAACGTGACCATGCCCCGCGACGGCACGGTGCAGAGCCTGATCCAGACCGATGGCGTCGCCGCCAAGGGCGCGCCGCTGGCGACGTTCAGCACCAGCATGCTCGACGTACTCAAGGGCCATCTGGATCAGGACCAGCTGCAGCCGGCCAAGGTTGAAGAGCTGTTCGGCAAGCAAATGACCGGCACCCTCACCTCGCCCTGCGACTGCACCGTGGCCCGGCAGATGGTTGCCGACGGTCAGTACGCCAGCAAGGGTGACGTGATCTTCCAGTTGGTGCCGCGTAACAGCGAGGCCAATGTCGAGGCCCGCTTCTCCTATCGCCAGTTCGCCGACGTGCGCCCCGGCACCTCCGTGAACTTCCAGGTGGCCGGCGACGACAGCCTGCGCACCGGCAAGATCATCAGCAGCACCAGCCTCAACGGCGCCGACCTGTCGTCCGACATTCGCGTGCAGATCAAGCCGGATGAGCCACTGAACAGCACCTTCGCCGGCCGCCCGGTGGAAGTCAGCAGCGACCGCGGCCCATCGGTGAACTGGCTGATCGACAAAGCCATGGCCGCCGGTCTTTAAGCAGAGGACATGCCTGTGACTAGCCCTATCAGAACCTTGCCGGTGCCGTTGACCCTGGCCATGGCAATCGCCCTGGCTGGCTGTGCCGGCCTGCCCGACCAGCGCCTGGCCAATGAAGCCCTGAAACGCGGTGACACGGCGCTGGCGCAGCAGAACTACAAACAACTGGCGGACCTGGGGTACAGCGAAGCCCAGGTTGGCCTGGCCGACCTGCAAGTGGAAAGCCGTGACCCGGCCCAGATCACGGCGGCCGAAGCCACCTACCGCGCGGCCGCCGACATCTCGCCACGGGCCCAGGCCCGCCTGGGGCGCCTGCTGGTGGCCAAGCCGGGGTCGACCGACGCCGAGCGCCATGAGGCCGAAGGCCTGTTGAAAAAGGCCTTCGCCAATGGCGAAGGCAACACCCTGATCCCGCTGGCCATGCTGTACCTGCAATATCCCCACAGCTTCCCCGAAGTCAACGCTCAGCAACAGATCAGTCAGTGGCGCACCGCCGGTTACCCGGAAGCCGGTCTGGCCCAGGTGCTGCTGTATCGCACACAGGGCACGTACGACCAACACCTGGACGACGTCGAGCGCATCTGCAAAGCCGCACTCACCACCACCGACATCTGCTACGTCGAGTTGGCCACGGTCTATCAGAAACGTGCCCAGCCCGAGCAACAGGCAGAACTGCTCAAGCAACTGCACGCCGCGTTTGCCCGTGGCGCCGTGTCCGCTCAACGCATGGACAGCGTCGCCCGGGTCCTGAGCGATGCCAGCCTCGGCAAGCCGGACGAAAAAACCGCGCAAGCCATGCTGGAGCAGATTGCTCCAGGCTACCCGGCATCCTGGGTCAGCCTGGCACAGTTGCTCTACGACTTCCCCGAACTGGGTGACGTCGACACGCTGATGCACTACCTGGACAACGGCCGCGCCGCTGATCAGCCGCGGGCCGAATTGCTGTTGGGCAAGCTCTACTACGAAGGCAAATGGGTACCGGCCGACGCCAAGGTCGCCGAAGCGCATTTCCAGAAAGCCGTGGGCAAGGAAGTCGCCGCCGACTACTACCTGGGGCAGATCTACCGCCGAGGCTACCTGGGCCAGGTCTATCCGCAAAAAGCCCTGGACCACTTGCTGACGGCTGCGCGCAACGGCCAGAACAGCGCCGACTTCGCCATTGCCCAGTTGTTCTCCCAAGGCAAGGGCACCCGGCCCGACCCGCTCAATGCCTATGTCTTCAGCCAACTGGCCAAGGCCCAGAACACCCCGCAAGCCAACGAACTGGCAAACACACTCGAAGCCCAACTGCCCCCTGCGCAACTGGCCGAGGCCCAACGCCTGTTGCGACAAGAACAGGCCATGCGTGGCGCCTTGAGCCACAACCCAATGGCCGCGCAGGCCCTGCAAGCAGAAGACGGCGAGGAATCCCTATGAAGTTGAACCCCTTTGTGAAAGCCGGCATCGGCCTGAGCTTTGCCCTATTGTGGTCGTGCCCGACACTGGCCGCGATGACTGACACCAAGAACTTCGGCCTGGACGTGAAGATCACCGGCCAATCCGAGGACGACCGCGACCTGGGCACGCTGCCTGGCGGCGACGTCAACGGCGTGGGCCTGGACGTGCGTCCGTGGGTCTACGGCGAAAGCGGCAACTGGAGTGCCTTCGCCATGGGCCAGGCCGTGACCTCCACCGACATCATCGAGACCGACACCCTGCAGCAGTCCGACACTGAGGGCACCCAGGGCAGCAACGACGATGGCCGCGAGAGCAAAAAGAACTACCTGGCGATGCGTGAGTTCTGGGTCGGCTACGGCGGCCTGACCCCCTACCCCGGCGAGGTCCTCAAGTTCGGTCGCCAGCGTCTGCGCAACGACGACGGCCAATGGCGCGACACCAACATCGAAGCGCTGAACTGGACCTTCGACACCACCCTGTTGAAAGCCAACGTCGGCGTTGCCGAACGTTTCAGCGAATACCGTACCGACCTGACCGAGCTGGCACCCGAGGACAAGGATCGCCTGCACCTGTACGGCGATATCGCGACCCAATGGACACCGGGGCAATGGGTCGGCCTGCGTGCCCACCATACCCACGACGACGGCAAGCTGGACTACCCGACACCCGGCGAAGTGCCTGATGCCAGCGACAAGAAACAGAACGGCGACCTGAGCTGGGTCGGCCTGGAAGCCAACAGCGACGCCTATAACTGGCGCAACACCAACACAGTCAACTACTGGGCGAGCATCACCGGCATGACCGGCGATCGTGACACCGTCAACCCGCTCAATGCCGATGGCGGCCAGCCGGTCGATGCCAAGCGCAGCGGCGACGTCGACGGCTGGGCCACGGACCTGGGGGTGCGTCTGCGCCTTGATCCGCAATGGCAAGTCGGTGCGGCCTACGCCCGCGCCAGCAGCGATTACGAACAGAACGGCCTGCAAAGCAACCGCTCCAACTACACCGGCACGCGCTCACGGGTTCACCGTTTTGGCGAAGCGTTCCGCGGCGAGATGAACAACATGCAGAGCGCCACCCTGTTCGGCTCCTGGATGCTCCAGGACGACTACGACGCCAGCCTGGTCTACCACAAGTTCTGGCGTGTCGACGGCAACAAGCCGGTCGGCAGCAACGGCATCAATGCCGTGGAAAACAACTACGACGACGTCACCGGCGCCCTGCTGTCCAGCACCTCGCTGCCACTGGAAGACGGCAATAAAGACCTCGGCCAGGAAGTCGACCTGGTGGTCACCAAGTACTTCAAGCACGGCTTGCTGCCAGCGAACCTGAGCCAGTCGATCGATGAACCGGCAGCACTGGTGCGCGTTCGCGGCGGCGTGTTCAAACCGGGCGACGCCTATGGCAACCAGGTCGATTCGTACATGCACCGCGCATTCGTCGACGTGATCTGGCACTTCTGATGCAAGCCGCCAAGGGAGTGCCCCGGATGAACATCCCAGCGACCAACCGTTCGCTCGGCCTGTTGGCTGCTGCGTTGCTGCTGGCCAGTAACGCAGCGCTTGCCAGCGTCGAACCTGCCGCGCCTGCCCAGAAAGGCAAACCGGTGACCGTGGCCAAGGAACTGCAGCAGGCCAAGACCTACACCGTCAGCAGCGCACCGACCGCGCCACTGGAACTGGCGGCGCCGACCTTGCCCGACCTGTCCGGCTACACCGCGCAAGCGGTCGAGGCGAAGATCGTGCGCAGCAAGGCCGGCAAGGTCAGCGTGCGGCGGATGATGCAGGAAGACGCGCTGAAGGACTTCATCGGCGGCGATAACAAGATGGCCGAATGGGTGGTGCGTCAACACGGCATCCCCCAGGCGATCTTTATCGACGACGGCTACCTGAACCTCAAGGACCTGGCCAAGACACTGCCCAAGCAGTACTTCAGCGAAACGGCACCGGGCGTGTTCCTGGCCAGGTTGCCGATCGTGGTCGGGGCCAAGGGCATCCTCGACATCGACCAGCAGACCCAGGAGTTGCGCCTGTCCGAAGAGGCCGGTTCGTTCCTGGTCAACGACGGCCAGCTGTTCGTGCGCGACACGAAAATCACCGGCTGGCGCGAGAAGGAAAACGGCCCGGCGAGCTTCCGCTCGCCCAAGGAGTTCCGCCCGTTCCTGCTGGCCTGGGGTGGCACCCAGACGTACATCGTCAACAGCAAGATGGCCAGCTTCGGCTACGCCAACAGTAAGTCCTACGGGGTGAGTATTTCCCAGTACACGCCCAACATGGCCAGGGTGCTCAAGCGCCCGGAACCGACCGGCTGGATCATCGGTTCCGAGTTCTCGGACATGTGGTACGGCTTCTACTGCTATGAGACCCGGGACTTCGTGGTCAAGGGCAACACCTACCGCGACAACATCGTCTACGGCATCGACCCCCACGACCGCTCCCATGGCCTGATCATCGCGGACAACACCGTCCATGGCACGAAGAAGAAGCACGGCATCATCATTTCCCGTGAAGTGAATGACAGCTTCATCTTCAACAACCGCAGCTACGACAACAAGTTGTCAGGGCTGGTGATCGACCGTAACAGCGTCAACAACCTGATCGCCTACAACGAGATCTACCGCAACCACACCGACGGCATCACCCTCTACGAGAGTGCCGACAACCTGCTGTGGGGCAACAAGGTGATCAGCAACCAGCGCCACGGCATTCGTATTCGTAACAGCGTGAACATTCGTCTCTACGAAAATGTCGCCATGGCCAACGGCCTGACCGGCGTCTACGGCCACATCAAGGACCTGAGCGACACCGACCGTGACATCAAGCTCGACCCGTTCGATGCCCAGGTGTCGCTGATCGTGGTCGGCGGTGAACTGGCGGCCAACGGCAGCGGACCGATGTCCATCGACTCGCCGTTGAGCGTCGAGCTGTACCGGGTGTCGATGCTTGCCCCGACCAAATCCAGTGGCATCAGCTTCTCGGGGATCCTGGGCGAACGCCAGGACGAAATCCTCGACCTGTTGGTGCGCCAGCAAAAAGCCGTGCTGATCGACCCCGTCGAACGCCAGACCGACATGCGCGACTGAGGATGACATTCATGAAGCCACATCTGATCAAACTGTTCAGCCTCACCGGCCTGACCGCGGCCATGTTCACTGCCAGCCTTGCGGCCAGCGCGGACGAAGGCAAGGCACCGGCCTTTACCGCCGAGCCGTGCTGCAACCTGTGCCCCGAGGCCCACGACGCGAAAAACTACACCACCCGCTATCAGCAAAACTTCACCACCCTGGTGCAGGCGCAAGGCGACTGGTTGTTCCGTACCCGGGAAGACCTGCGCACCGAATTCACTACCACGGCCGAAGGCTACCGCCGCCTCAAGCAACTGCACGATGCGTTCAAGAGCAAAGGCATTGAACTGGTGGTGGTCTACCAGCCGACCCGTGGCCTGGTGAACCGCAACAAACTCAACCCCGAGGAAAAGGCCGCGTTCGATTACGACAAGGCGCTGAAAAACTACCAGACCATGCTCGGGCGTTTTGCCGAGATGGGCTACGTGGTGCCGGACCTCTCGCCACTGGCCAACGAATCACTGCCCGAGACCCTGCCCGCCCACGATTTCTACTTCCGTGGCGACCAGCACTGGACCCCGTACGGCGCCCAACGCACGGCAAAAATCGTCGCTGAGAAGGTTAAGCAACTGCCAGGGTTCGCCGATATTCCCAAGCGTGAGTTCGAAACCAAAAAGACCGGACGCATGGGCAAGACCGGCACCCTGCACAACATGGCCGGGCAACTGTGCGGCACCAGTTATGCCATCCAGTACATGGACCAGTTCACCACCGAGCCCAAGGGCGAGGCGGCGGACGGCGACCTGTTCAGCGATGCCGGCAACCCGCAGATCACCCTGGTTGGCACCAGCCACAGCGGCAAGAACTACAACTTCTCCGGGTTCCTGGAAGAGGCCATCGGCGCCGACATTCTCAACGTCGCCTTCCCCGGCGGCGGCCTGGAAGGCTCGATGCTGCAGTACCTGGGCAGCGACGAGTTCCAGAAGACCCCACCGAAAATCCTCATCTGGGAGTTCTCACCGTTGTATCGCCTGGACCAGGAAACCATCTACCGCCAGATGATGGCGCTGCTCGATAACGGGTGCGAAGGCAAGGACGCGCTGATGAGCAGCAGCACCACGCTCAAGCCCGGCAAGAACGAGTTGATGGTCAACCGCCAGAACATGGACCTGCGCAACAGCAGCCACCAGGTCGATATTCGTTTCGCCGACCCGTCGGTGAAAACCCTGCAAGCCACCCTCTGGTACATGAACGGTCGCCACGAGGACATCAAGATCGACAAACCGGAAACCGCCGACACCGACGGTCGCTTCGCCTTTGAATTGCGCACCGATGAAGACTGGGCCTCGCAGAACCTGCTGGCCCTTGAAGTCCAGGGCCCGGAAGCGGGCGCCGCGGGGCAAAAAATCGAAGCGAAAATCTGCAAACGCAACGTATTCCCGAGCGCTGGGCAACGTACCGCCCAGCTTGGGCAATGAGGTCTGCCATGCACACTGCGACGCTGAAACACCTGTTGGCACCAACGCTCCTGAGCCTGGCGATGTTCGCCGGGGTCACCCAGGCAGCCGAGGCACTGAGTCCACCCCAGGGCTATTTTGCGCCTGTGGATAAATTCAAGACCGGCAACAGTGGCGAAGGCTGCGACGCAATACCGACGCCGTACACCGGTGCCCTGCAATTTCGCAGCAAGTACGAAGGCTCGGACAAGGCCCGTTCGACCCTGAACCGGGAATCGGAAAAAGCCTTTCGCGACGCCACCGCCGACATCACCGCAATCGAGCGCGGTACCAGCAAGCAGGTGATGCAGTTCATGCGTGATGGTCGCCCGGAACAGCTCGACTGCACCCTCAGTTGGTTGACGGCCTGGGCCAAGGCCGATGCGTTGATGTCCAAGGACTTCAACCACACCGGCAAGTCGATGCGCAAATGGGCGCTGGGCAGCATGGCCTCGGCCTACATCCGCCTGAAGTTCTCCAACTCCCGTCCACTGGCGGCTCACCCGCAAGAGGCACAGTTGATCGAAGCCTGGTTCAGCAAGATGGCCGACCAGGTGGTCAGCGACTGGGACAACCTGCCGCTGGATAAAACCAACAACCATTCGTACTGGGCTGCCTGGTCAGTGATGGCGACCTCGGTCGCCACCAACCGCCGCGACCTGTTCGACTGGGCGGTCAAGGAGTTCAAGGTCGGCGCCAACCAGGTCGACGCCCAGAGTTTCTTGCCCAACGAACTCAAGCGCCAGCAACGGGCGTTGGCCTATCACAACTACGCCCTGCCGCCGCTGGCGATGATCGCCAGCTTCGCCCAGGTCAACGGTGTCGACCTGCGCCAGGAAAACAACGCTGCGCTCAAGCGTCTGGGTGAGCGGGTGCTGACCGGGGCGAAAGACCCTGAAGCCTTCGAGAGAAAGAACGGCAAGGAGCAGGACATGACCGACCTGAAAGTCGACTCGAAGTTCGCCTGGCTCGAACCGTACTGCTCGCTCTACACCTGCACGCCGGATGTGCTGAAACGCAAACGGCAGATGCAACCGTTCAAGACCTTCCGCCTGGGTGGCGACCTGACCAGGGTCTATGACCCGACCAACGAAAAGACCAACAAAGGCCACTCCCTGTAGGAGCGAGCTTGCTCGCGAAGGACGCACAGGCACCGCGTTTTTCAAGGTGCCCCGCGTCATCGTTGACGACCTTCGCGAGCAAGCTCGCTCCTACCCAGGTTGGCAGTGAATGTAATACCGCCCTCCACGGTTATTCGTGGGGGGTTTGGGGGGGCCATTGGCCCTTGACTGTGAGTTCAACAAGGAGAGACCGGGATGGTGTTTTCATCCAACGTGTTCCTGTTTTTGTTCTTGCCGATCTTTCTCGGCATGTACTACTTGAGCGGGCAACGCTATCGCAACCTGCTGCTATTGATCGCCAGCTATGTGTTCTATGCCTGGTGGCGCGTGGACTTCCTGGCATTGTTCGCCGCCGTCACGCTGTGGAACTACTGGATCGGCCTGAAAGTCGGCGCCGCCGGCGTCAGGACCAAGCCGGCGCAGCGCTGGCTGCTGCTGGGCGTGGCCGTCGACCTGTGCATCCTGGGCTACTTCAAGTACGCCAACTTCGGCGTCGACAGCATCAACGCCATGATGACCTCGGTGGGACTTGAGCCGTTCATCCTGACCCATGTGCTGTTGCCGATCGGGATCTCGTTCTACATCTTCGAGTCCATCAGCTACATCATCGACGTCTACCGTGGCGACACGCCGGCGACCCGCAACCTGATCGACTTCGCGGCGTTCGTGGCGATCTTCCCGCACCTGATCGCCGGTCCCGTGTTGCGCTTTCGCGACCTGGCCGACCAGTTCAACCACCGCACCCACACCCTCGACAAATTCTCCGAGGGCTGCACACGGTTCATGCAGGGCTTCATCAAGAAGGTGTTCATCGCCGACACCCTGGCGGTGGTCGCCGACCATTGCTTCGCCCTGCAAAACCCGACCACGGGGGATGCCTGGCTCGGTGCGCTGGCCTACACCGCACAGCTGTACTTCGACTTCTCCGGCTACAGCGACATGGCCATCGGCCTGGGGCTGATGATGGGTTTCCGCTTCATGGAAAACTTCAAGCAGCCCTACATCAGCCAGTCGATCACCGAGTTCTGGCGGCGCTGGCACATCAGCCTGTCCACCTGGCTGCGGGACTACCTGTACATCACCCTGGGCGGTAACCGCAAAGGCACGTTGATCACTTACCGCAACCTGTTCCTGACCATGTTGCTCGGTGGCCTGTGGCACGGCGCCAACATCACTTACATCGTCTGGGGCGCGTGGCACGGCATGTGGCTGGCGATTGAAAAAGCCATCGGCCTCAACACCTCGCCACGCAGCTTCAATCCGGTGCGCTGGGCCCTGACCTTCCTGCTGGTGGTGATGGGCTGGGTGATCTTCCGCGCCGAGAACCTGCACGTCGCCGGTCGCATGTACGGCGCGATGTTCAGCTTCAGCGACTGGTCGCTCTCGGAGCTCAATCAGGCCAGCCTCACCGGCCTGCAAGTCGCGACCCTGATCGTGGCTTACGTGACGCTCGCGTTCTTCGGCCTGCGCGACTTCTACAGCAACCAGCCACCGGTCAAGACCAAGCCTGCGGTGAACGTCGATGCCGATGGCCCGGCCGCCGCCCAACCGGGCCTGATCAAAGCCGTGCCTGGGGATAACCCGGCAAGCATCCACGCGCCTGGCTACACCGTCGGCGTCGAAGCCCAGGTGCAACCCGCCTACTGGACGGCTGACGGGTCGCGTTACGTGATGCGCGCACTGGTGCTGCTGCTGTTCATTGCTTCGATTCTCAAACTCTCGGCGCAAAGCTTCTCGCCGTTCCTTTACTTCCAGTTCTGAGGGATCTGACCATGACCCGCTCATTACGTCTGTTCTACATCGCCCTGTTCCTGGTGACCCTGATGGTCCTGGGCCTGTGGTCGATGCGCAGCTTCTTCGGCTTCAACACCAACCCCGACGCCACCGTGCTCAACGGTCGCTGGGCCAAGGCCGTGGAAACCCATTACGACGACCAGTTCCCGATCAAGCGCCTGGGCACCAACCTGTGGGCGGCCCTGGACTTCAAGCTGTTCAACGAAGGTCGTCCGGGCGTGGTGCTCGGTCGCGACCAGTGGCTGTACAGCGATGAAGAGTTCCACCCGATCGTCAACGAAGAGCTGAACCTGCAAGGCAACTACGCACTGGTCGAAGGCGTGCGCCAGACCCTCAAGGCCAGCGGCGTGCAGCTGGTGATGGCGGTGGTTCCGGCCAAGGCGCGCTTGTACCCGGAACACCTGGCCGAGGTTAGACCGGCCAGCATCCACGCCGATCTCTACAAGGACTTCCACAACCGCCTGGCCGCCGACCGGATCCTCGCTCCCGACCTGCTGGGGCCGTTCAAGCAAGCCAAACAGGACGGTCAGCAAGTATTCCTGCGTACCGACACCCACTGGACCCCGGAGGGCGCACAAATCGCCGCCGAGCAATTGGCCAGGACCATTGCCGACAAGACGCCGCTCAGTGGCCCGCCACAGCGCTTCGTCACCGAGACCACGGAAAACGTCAGCCACAAGGGCGACCTGCGCCTGTTCCTGCCGCTGGACCCGCTGTTCGAAAATCTGATGCCGGCCACCGAGGCCTTGCAAAAGCGCCGCACCCTGGCGGTTGAAGATCCATCCGTCGGTGATGACGCGCTGTTTGCCGACGCCGAAGTACCGGTCGCACTGATCGGTACCAGCTACAGCGCCAACCCCGACTGGAACTTTGTCGGTGCGCTCAAGCAGGCGCTGCACAGCGATGTGGTCAATTACGCCGAAGACGGTCACGGCCCGATTCTGCCGATGCTCAGCTACCTGAAAAGCGACGCCTTCAAGAACAGCCCGCCGCAAGTGCTGATCTGGGAGTTCCCTGAACGATATCTGCCGGTGAACAACGAAATCGGCGACGCCGACCCACAGTGGGTCGCCGCGCTCAAACAAGCCGGTGCACGCCAACAAAACGTAGCCATCAACAGCAAATCCGAGACGCCCGACCGGGCGCAAAACTGAAAGAGAGGTACACCATGACTTTCACTACAACTCCTCGCCGTCTCGCTAAAACCCTGGCACTCATCGCGGGCATGAGTGCCCTGTCGATGCAGGCCTTCGCCGCCGGTGATGCCGCGCTCTACGGCCCGACCGCGCCGAAAGGCTCGAGCTTCGTGCGCATCTACAACGCCAGCAACGCCGAAGTCAGCGCCACGGTCGGCAGCACCAGCCTGAGCGACGTCGCGCCTTTGGCCAGCAGCGACTTCAGCTTCATGCCCGGTGGCGACTACAACGCCAAGGTCGGCAGCCAGACCCTGCCGGTGAAACTGGCGGCCGATCACTATTACACCCTGGTCAACAACGCCAGCGGCCAACCCCAACTGATCGAAGAACCACCGTTCAAGAACAAGCAGAAATCCCTGGTGCGGGTGCAGAACCTCAGTGACAAGGCCCTGACCCTGAAGACCGCCGACGGCAAGACCGAAGTGGTCAAGAGCGTTGCCGCCAAGGGCCGTGGCGAACGTGAAATCAACCCGGTGAAAGTCAGCCTGGCGCTGTATGACGGCGACCAGAAGGTCGGCGACGTGAAACCCGTTGCGCTGGAGCGCGGTGAAGCGGCAGTGCTGTACGTCACCGGAAGCGGCAGCAGCCTGTCGCCAGTGTGGGTGAAACGCCCGGTGTCGACGCGCTGATCGCGCGAGCTATTAGCCACAAGCCACAAGCAGCAAGTGAAGAGCTTTTAACTTGCCGCTTGAAGCTTGCAGCTTCCAACTGCACTTATTAGGAGTAACACCATGATTCCAGTGATCTTGTCCGGTGGTAGCGGCTCACGTCTTTGGCCGCTTTCGCGCAAACAATTCCCCAAGCAGTTCCTGGCCCTGACCGGTGAACACACCCTGTTCCAGCAGACCCTGGAGCGCCTGGTGTTCGAGGGCATGGACACCCCGATCGTGGTCTGCAACAAGGACCACCGCTTCATCGTCAACGAGCAACTGGGCAACCGTAATCTGCAAGCCCAGCGCATCCTCATGGAACCCTTCGGGCGCAACACCGCGCCGGCGGTAGCGCTGACGGCGATGATGCTGGTCAATGAAGGTCGTGACGAACTGATGCTGGTGCTGCCGGCCGACCACGTGCTGGAAGACCAGAAAGCCCTGCAGCGTGCCCTGGCCCTGGCCACCGTCGCTGCCGAGCGCGGCGAGATGGTGTTGTTCGGTGTACCGGCGACCAAACCGGAAACCGGCTACGGCTACATCAAGTCCACCAACGACGCGCTGCTGCCCGAAGGCGTCAGCCGGGTCTCGCACTTCGTCGAAAAACCCGACGTCAAGCGCGCCACCGAGTTCGTCCAGGCCGGCGGCTATTTCTGGAACAGCGGCATGTTCCTGTTCCGTGCCAGTCGTTTCCTCGAAGAACTGAAAAAGCACGATCCGGATATCTACGACACCTGCCTGCTGACCCTTGAGCGCAGCCATCAGGATGCCGACTCGGTCACGTTCGACGAAGCCACCTTCGCCTGCTGCCCGGACAACTCCATCGACTACGCGGTGATGGAAAAGACCCAGCGTGCCTGCGTGGTGCCACTGACCGCCGGCTGGAGCGATGTGGGTTGCTGGTCATCGTTGTGGGACGTGCATGAGAAAGACGCCAACGGCAACGTCTGCAAGGGCGATGTGGTGATCCAGGACAGCCGCAACTGCATGATCCATGGCAACGGCAAGCTGGTGTCGGTGATTGGCCTTGAGAACATCGTGGTGGTCGAAACCAAGGACGCCATGATGATCGCCCACAAGGACAAGGTCCAAGGCGTCAAGCAGATGGTCAACACCCTCAATGAACAGGGCCGCAGCGAAACCCTGAACCATTGCGAAGTCTACCGTCCGTGGGGTTCCTACGATTCGGTGGACATGGGCGGCCGATTCCAGGTCAAGCGCATCTCGGTCAAGCCGGGGGCCTGCCTGTCATTGCAAATGCACCACCACCGCGCCGAACACTGGATCGTGGTCAGTGGCACCGCGGAAGTGACCTGCGACGAAAACGTGTTCCTGCTCACCGAAAACCAGTCGACCTACATCCCGATCGCCTCGGTCCACCGTCTGCGCAACCCGGGCAAGATCCCGCTCGAGATCATCGAAGTGCAATCGGGGAGCTATTTGGGCGAGGACGATATCGAACGGTTCGAGGATATCTATGGTCGCTCGACGCCGATTGAGCGGGGGGTGTCGATAAAGACCATCGCCCAGTGATGGATCGCTGAAACAAGAAGCCCCCGTCCAACCGACTGCGTCCCCTATCCGCAGTGGGTTGGGCGAGGGTTTTCTTTGTCGCACGTCCACTAAGCACTTGTATAAACGCTATGCCGCATGGCTAACGTCCAGCATGCCAAGCAGCTTCCCTATAACTGTTTTTTGTCAGGTCACCGATTTTTTGAGCGCCCAATGAAGGGGGATCAAAACATCGGTGACTACTTCACCCCCCTAACTCCCGGGGCGAGTATAAGTCCGAGTCAATAGCACGGGTTTGGGCTTCGTCCATCGGATCATCTTTTGTGGAACGTCCTTATAGGTAACCCTCGCTCTTGTCTTGAAGTGCTTTTCACCCTCCGGCCTTGACGAATCGCCCTTTAAAGCTATGTACTCGGCTTCGTCAATATTTCTTGCCTCATAAACCTCAAGAATCCTTGATGGTCGAACATGTGACTTAACAACTACTTCCTGAGATCCCTTGGCAAAATTCAAAGCCTTGGCCGCTTGTTTTTCAGTCAGTGACTCCTTTGTCTTAGCTCTATGAGCAGCCAACATATCCTGCCTCCCCGACTCGGTCGTCAAATCAAACGTGGTGGCCGAAGTATCTAAAATTGAAAATTTCACAACCCGTAAACCTTCCTCGGCGGCCCATGCTCCTGCGACCTTTAACGACCGTGATGCAGAGATCCATGGGGACTTTTTTCGGCTTCTCGATCCATGGGCAACATGAGTGTACGCAGTAATTGTTTTATCGTGACCCGCTGGCGGCTCAAGCCCCTTAACCTCTGGCGCCGGCTCATTTGCCCTTAACGTTCGGTAAAGAATATCCGGATCTTCACTTTCTGACTCACCCTCTGACTCTATATGTTTGTTTCTGACCCTGGGCGATCCCCCTGACACTTTGGTAAAAAGCCCTGCCCTACTTTCGGTTTTGAACTTCTTGGGCCCCGAGGGGCCCTCGGAGTCCGAGGAGTCCGAGGAGTCCGAGGAGTCCGAGGAGTCCGAGGAGTCCGAGGAGTCATGCTTACCTTTTCTTTTGGGCGCAAGACCTTCATGGTCGATCAGATTTATAGGGTTGTTTCTGACCATCCGGTAGTAATTCAAGCCATCGATATCTCCAGCAGGGTCTGCACTCCCCCAGCGTTGTAACCATGGCACGTAATACCTGAACCCATAGTAATACAGCCCCGTCGCATCCCTCTCCTTGCCCGAGTAACGCAACGTGCGATAACTCTCCTCGCTTGAGTCTCCCTGGTCACTGAACGCCGTACTGCCATAGGGATGATAAATTTCCCGGCTGATGATCTTGGCCTCGCTGTCCAACTCCAGTGCACAAGAACCCAGGTGATCAGCCAGGCTGTAGCGATAGGGGTCATTACCAAGATGCTTGGGCACCCGCGTTTCCCAGTGCAACACTTGCACCGTCGCACCGCCGGCCTGGGCCGTGATGACATGCAGAACCTCACCCTCGATATTGCGCACTTCAAGTCCCGGCAAGTAGCGGGTTTCACTGATGACTGTGCGTGCACTGGTTTGCGTCGAGCGCACCTTGCGTTGGCGCATGCCGTCAGCGCCGTAGATGTAACGCTCGGTATCGTTGAGTTCCGATGCCCGCTCTACTGGACTCACATGATGGAGTTGATTGCGCGTATCCCAACTCAGTATTCGACCCGGCTCCAAGGCCTGCAAGTTACCGTTGTCGTCAAATCCCGCGGCTATTTCCGCTTCGGTCGGCGGGAGACCATTGCGCTCAGGCAGACAGCGGTTGCTGTGTTTCGCGGCGGTAAGCCGTCGCCCATGTTGCTGCGGCCCGTGGTGGATCAGTTCCAGCAAGTTGCCACCGGCATCGTAACGATAGATTTGGCGGTAGTTGGCCACGGCCTGGGGGTCTTCGATGGATGAGGGGCCCTTGTTGGCACTCCCCGCTTCCCAACCCGTCGCCTCGATCAGTTGGTAAAGACTGTCATAGCCGTAGCGGTTGATCGGCTCGATTCGCTGATTCGCAAAGTACCGAACCGGCAGGGCCTTGTCCTCAATGCTCAGGATATTACCCACTGGGTCATAACCGTAGTTCAAATCCTGCAAGGGCTCACCGTTGGCCCGCTTGGCATGCAGACGAACCAATCGACCATCCTTCGTGCAGTAATCCCACTGGCTGATCACACCGTTGCCAGCGGCTTGCCGCTCGATCTGACCTTGTGCGTTGTAGTCCATGCCACTGACCAGCCGCTGGGCTTGCGGCGCATGGTTGAGGTGCAGCCAGGCGTCGCGCAGTTGGCCGTCAACGGTCTGGTTGAAACGCTGACGATTGCCTTGGGCATCGGTCTGCTCCAGCAACTCACCCAGCGGATTGAAGTGAAAAGCGCTGTGAGCGCCCGCACCTGGCTCAAGCAAGGCATCGCGCTCATTGACGGGCAAAGGCCAGTCGGGCGAGTCCAGCGCTTGCAGGAAGTGCTGTTGCTGATCAAGCAAAGCACCCGTTAAACCGAACTCACTGAAATGACACGTCCCGGCCGGATCATCGTGACGGATCAATTGGCCGCACTGGTTGTGGTCGGCAAAGGCCTGACTGCCCACGCCGTAAACCATACGTTCTGTACAAAAGGCCTCGCCAACGGCCGCTTGCTCAAACACCGCCAAAGGCCGCAATTGATCGTCATACTCCCAGCTGCGCCGCGAGCCCCGACCGTCCCAACTTTGCATCGGCGCACCGGCCTCGCCCAACAGATTGACCCGCCAACCGGCATCGACGCTGCGGGTACACAATTCAACACCGGACAACCCGTGGAGGGTGCTCAGATTGGCCGGGGCCGAAGTATCCTGAAACAGCCGTGGATCCCACTGCGCAATCGCCCGACCCGCAGGGTCGAAGACTGTGCGGTTGACCCGCGCCTGGGTGATGAGTTCGCCGGCATCCTGCCGCCAGTAGGCAATCTGACGCACCGGCAAACCACGGCTGTCGATGACCGCCAGCTGTGGGGTATGTGAATGAATGTCCGTATTCAATGGAGTGTCCTCATAGTTCGCCGTTGCGCGGGTGGCGGCTCAAACAAATCGTTCTCATCGAAGGCGATGTTGTACCAGGTGCGGTATTGCTGTTCCCGGCGTAACGGTTTTAGTTGCGGCGGGTCGCCTTGCAACATTTTTTTCGCCAGCACCGTCTCGGCCGGGCGGCCTGCCGCGTCATAAAACTGCTGGTCGTGAAAAGCGTGCTGGCGCATCGACCGATCATTGATGTAGCGCGGTTGGTCGGCGAAGTACGGCCGATAGATCCGCACCCTCTCGCCCTTGTTGTTGTACTCGACCGGCTCACTGACCCGCCAGCGGCGCGGCACCTCTGCTTCCTCCGGTGTACCGTCGGGCTTGAGGATCAATTCACCGTTTTCATCGACCCGCCAGGACTTGCCCGGTTCGACTTCCTGCTTGGTTTGCAGCGCCCGGCCGAAACCGTCCAGACACGCGATGCTCACCCGGACTTGCATCTGTGCATCGCCGGGGTAGCGGTCGGCCAACAGGCCGACGGAGTACACCGGCTCACGGTGCGCAGCGTCAATCTGCGCTTTGAGGATCTGCTCGTTCGCGTCGGGGTTTTCCAAACCTTCAAGGTGTTGCCGGGCCCGGTGACAGAGATGCCCGCTGGGCAGTACAAAACCTTCGGCTCTGGCCCAGCTCCGCCACTCAGGTGACGGCGGTGACGTCCGGGAAACCCGGCCCATCCAGCAGAAGGTGTCCCAAAAACCGGCGCTGGCGAAATGGCCGATGGCTTTTTTCGGATCGGCAATGGCGATAGCAGGATCGCGATCTGAAGGGGGTACGTAGGTCTCCAGAGGATCGAAACCCACGGGCACTCCCAGTTCGGTACCGTGAAAACTGGTGACCAGCGGCTCACCGAACGCACTGTAACGGGCTTCCTGAATATTCCTATTGGCATCCTCGATGGCCGCCGGCAGGAAGGAGCGGTAATCGATGCCAAGGCTGCGGGTGGTACAACCGTCCGGCAATGTGACGGCTCTGATGACGCACCAGTAGTCGTCGTAGGTGACCTGGGTAACGCCGTGGCTTTGAGTCTCCCGGTACATCTGGACGTTATAAAAGCCGTCCAGTTTATGGTAAGTGGGGAAGCCCTTGCGCACGGACCACAAATAGTTTTTCGCGTCCTCCGGGTCAGTGATCGGTTCCTTTTTCCCCTCGGGCAAGAACAGTTCCATGATGTGGTAACCGACTTCGGGCGATTCGAGTTTTTCTTTCAGGTTGAAGGGCATATTGCCTTGCTCGTCCTTGAGCTTGTCGTAAGCGCTCAGGGCGACCTCATCCAATTCCGCCGTTTCCACATAGGCGGATAACCCTTCGAAGGTCGCGTTTCCCGGTGCCAGGGTTTGACCGCTGACAGGGTCCGCGTAGTGTTGCAAAGACAAGCCGGTCAGCACCGATTGTTTCGCCCATTCGCCATCGTCCTGGCTCTGTTCAAGGAAGTGTTCATGGTTGATCGTGTCGGGACGCAACGCCGTCTTTTCCAGTACCAGTGCATTGCTGCGCTGTTGATAAGGCAGGCCGAGACGCCAGGCGCGGGGATCCGGCAGGTGGATATGCCGCGCCTTGGTCTGCGTCAGGTACCAACACTGTTGAGCCGAATCATGGGCGTCTTTCCACCAGGTCTTGTGATACTCGTCACTGAAGGGCGGTGTATCGTCGACGGTTTTGCGGCGGGCGTAGTACACAGTGACCCCATGGACGACGCTGCCATATTCATCCCACTCAAGGTTGAGGCTGTGCTGACATAACGGATCGTCCGGGATCTGCGGTTCATAGTGGTAACTGATTGACTCCAGGTCCATGGGCTGAAGTACCGCGTAAGGCTGATGCTTGCCTTTGGGGCGCAGCACCCTTACCAGATAGCGGTTCTCTTGTACGACATAGGGAACGGCGGTGGTCGGATCGTCGTCCGCCGCGTAGACCTCCGAGCGCACGACCCTGCCGCTCAGGCTGCGAGCAATTTCACGCACCGTTTCTTCGTCAGGAAGGGTGAGCGGTTGCGCCGCGCGGTCGTTGAAGTGGTAGTTCTGCAGCAGGGTGAACTTCAGGTCAACGGCCAACGGATCGCGGTTGTAATACCCCTCCCTCGACACGTCGATGGCCTCGCCCGTATGGAACCAGGTCTTGCTCAGGATCGGCGCGGTGAAACCGGCGCTTGCGCGTTCGGCAAGCGTGGCTTCGGTGTCGGTCTGCATCAGCAGGCGAAAGCCTCGAAATTCTCGTTCGAAGCGGTCGTAATAACCACCACGGTAAGTAAAACCCTGGGCCAGTCGGTTGCCCGTGATTTCATCGAGCTGGGTTTGCTGGCTCACCAGGTGCATGGCAAACGGCAGATGGGAGACCGGGTTTTCGACCCCGGCAAGGTGCTGCTCCTGCTTCTCGTCCAGCCACTCCTGCGCCGAGCTGCGGTAGCTCACGCCGCTGCTGGCGCCCATGTTGTTGCAGGTTCCGTTGACCAGATAGGGCTTGGCCTTGACGAAATCATAGCGCCAGTGTCGTGGCTCCATGTGCGGCACCGTCACAATCAGGCTGGAGCAGCCCAACCCTTGCAAGTCAGCGGTGCTGACCTGGCAGAGTGAGTCGTAGCGCACACCGTCGGGCCAAGGCTGTATTTCAACAGGTGCCGGTTTATAGCCGTTACCGGCATGGTTCATGAAAACCCGAAAGTGATCGGGCTCCAGATAGATCAGATCGGCCGCGCCCGAGCCGTCGAGATCAGCCAGCAGCACCTGTGAAGCATTGAATTCGGCATAAGTAAACGGCAAGGCACACAGCACGAAGCCTTTGCCAAAACGCCCATGGCCCAAGTTCGGCCAACATTTGACTTCGTTGTGACGGATGCGCACGAGATGCTGCTGGCCGCTGCCGAGCACATCGGCGAAGGCCACCAGTTCGGTCGGCGTGTTGCTCAGCAGCGGCAGGTCATCGTCATCCTCCTCGACGGTTTTATCCCGGCGAGGCACATCGATGCCGTCGGCAAACCCTGCCTCGCGACGGTTGGCGTACAGGCGTACGCTGCGGGTGCCGATCAGCGCCATGTCGCTCAGGCCGTCACCCACCAGGTCGGCCATGCGCGCCATGGGGTGGAAGAACTCGCTGGGGAAAGCATCGAAGGTCACGAAACTGGACCAGTTGCGGTCCGGATCGAGGGTGAAAAAACCGCTCATCCCCGGTCGGGCGACCACCCAGTCCAGCTTGCCATCGCCGGTCAGATCGGTGAGCGACTGGTGGATCGGCTTGCTACTGTCGGCCACCGGAATGTGCTCCAGCCGTTTCCAGTTGCTGTAATCGACTCCGTCGCCACCCTCCGCGCTACGCAACGGCTCCCGGTAGTACCAGGCCTTGTCATAGCGACACAGCACCCCTGGCAGGCCTTCGCCGTACAGGTCAACCAGTTGATAACGCTGCCCGTCGTTGAGCCTGGGCATGTCCGGGAGCGGCGTGAACCCCTGATGCCGCGGGTCGAGATCGAAAGCGTTGTAGCTGAACTCCATCGGCGGTCGGCTTTCGACCTGGCCCAGGCTGTCATAGGCCTGGACGTGCGCGGCCGTCAGGTGGTTGTAGCCCAACGGACTAGGTCGGTGCTCCAGCAACAGACGCTGGACCAGCACCGGTGCGGCCCCCAACTCTTTGGGGAAGTGATGAAACATCAGCACTTGCCGACACAGGCGCCGAGTGCCCAGTTCGAACCCGTAGCTGTAGTTCCAGAACGGGTCGCTGCGCTCAGGCCATGTTTGCGTTCCATCAAAGGTGGGCGCGGTCTCAAGCTGCGTACTGCGCTCGCCATAATCGAACACCAGATGAAAGTGCCATTGTTCCTGTTTCCAGCTGTCGGCGTCCCAGGCGTACAGGTGCGGATGGGCCTTTTCATTGCCGTAACACACGCGCTTGAGATAGCGCTGCGCGCGGAAGTCGCGAAACTGCGGCGGCGCGGGGGCGTCCACTTCCGGCTTGTACTCGTAGACAATGTGCTCGCCTCGGGTGTTGAGGCTTTCGTCGATCATCCAGACGCCGACATGCTCCAGGCGAGTCGGGTCGGCCCGGCGCGAATCTTCGGTTTTGCCGTAGAGGTGCAGGCTGCCATCGGCCCCGTGAATCAGCCAAAACCCCGCGGTGTCGGTTGTGGTGGACCAATGCTCGATCAGCGCAAACTCGCCCTCGACCCGCGGCCAGTGGCGCACCACCTTGTGCTCGCTTCCCAGTGGCCTGCCGTTGTAGGTGGTTTCGGTTCGGGAAATCAGCGAGCCATCTTTAGTGCGCTCGGGCATCCACACGTCACCGCCAGGTCCCACCACCTGGTCGCTGCCGTCATAGGTTGGCACCCCCTTGGTGGTGCGCAGGGTGATGGCATTGGCCGTCATCCGCCAGCCGATTCCGAACGGGCTGTTGCCCACATCGCTGCTGTAGCCCAGCCCCAGTGCCGGGGCAAAGCCGCGGCCGGGGGAAATCGGCAAGGGCAACTCCAGCGATGCCGCACCGTTGGTGCCCACCGCGCCCCACCCCTTGCCGATGCTTTGGATGGCGCCGCCGCCTTTGGGCAGGGAGGGGGGATTGACTTGCATCAAAGGTTGCTGTTGTTCATTCATAGCGAACCGCCCTCACGTCTGGCCGTATAACTCACATGCACGATGATGTCGGTGAGGGAGTTGAGCATGGCCTCCTGGGCTTCAGGATTGGGGAAGGTCAGGCTCCAGCGTGATATGGCACCGGTGTATTCGAACGGCAGGTAACGTTCATCCTGGAAGTTGAGCTGAAACTGGCCGTTGTCATCGACGCCGTGAGAGAGCGCAATCTGCTGGCTCGCTCTCAGATTTTCTTTGACTGCTTGGCCGGCGGTGGACGACATTTCAACCTTGCTGTAGCTCTGACTCAGGACCGCGCAGATATCTTGATAGGGACCGACGGTGACAGGCAGCGTCACGCTGATGGTTTTGATTCGTCGCAGGTAGTGATTCTGACCCTTGTAATCGTCGTCGAACATTTGTTGCGTCAGCTCAAATTGGCAGCTGCCATTGTTCTTCAGATCGTCTTGAATACCCGCCCAGTCTTTGTTGGTTTTTGAACCTGGATCCTTGGCCAACAGCGACTTGAGCGACACGGTTTTGCGAATTTCCAGATCGCGCTTATTGTTTTTCAAATACTCACGGTGCATCTGCAACAGGCTCATTTTCAGTTCTTCCCCGGCACCAAGGCCGCGGTAGCTGCTGTTCCACGCCCCGGGACGGATAAAGGTCTGAGTGAAATCGCCCATTTCGTACTGCCAGCAGGCTTCGGCCGCCTGGCATAGCGATTGAGCGGTGTTGTAGGCGCTGTAGTAGAAACTGGCGAACTTGCTGTTGAGCCAGTCATAGGTCTGGGATTTGCTGAAGCGGTTGCTGCTCAGCAGGAAGTCATGGGTGGCCTTGGCCTGCTCCAAGGCGGTTTGCGCCTGGCGCAATTGCAGTTGGGTGGCTTTGTGTTGCTCATCGAAGACGGCAAGTTGTGCCTTGATTTGCTCGGCTTCAAGTTTTGCCTGGTCTCGGGCATGGGTCCATTCCTGAGCGCGGCGGCGTAGACTTTCGACACGATCCATGACCTGAGCATCGGTGTAAAACGCTGTCGACGTCGCATGAAGCCCGGCCATGACGGAATAGGCGGGGCCTTCAAGGCGTTGCCCCCCCACTGAAAAGCCTACGATGTTCGGTGCGGTTTTTACGTTTTCGGCGACCATTTGCACCAGGGAGGCCCCGGTTTGGGCCAAGCCCCCCAGATAGACAGCGGCCCCCGCTGCGACTTCCCAGCCGCTCACACCATCGTTCACCAACATCTCATAGTGATCGACCCGTCCGGCAATGACGGCTTGGCTGGCCAGCAGGGCATCCCTATTTTTGTTGTCGATCTCCATCGCCTGTCTTTGTATGTCCACAGCCACCTTCGCAAGATTCCAGGCCTGCTGCTGTTGCAACTCCAGGTACTGCGCCTGCTCTTTGCGTTCGATCAACGACAACAGGGTCGAGCCGAACTGGATCACGCTGTCCACCGCATTCTGCGCAAGGGCGAACATGAAGTTGAAGCGATAATGGGGAATCTGCGGGCTCAGCAAGCGGCTGAGGGCGGCACCGGACAAGCCTTGGCCCCAGGCCGCGAGCAGCGCGCGAGGGTCCAGCGGTGCGGCGAACAAGGGCAGGTTCAAGGCGTTGCCCGCTATGTCGAGATGATGCCGCAGGTTGTACAGGCGGCTTTCGGCCCGTTCCCAGCGCTGAATCAGTTCGGGGTTGAAGGGACGCCGCAAATGGGGGTTATCGACGCCCGGCAAGGACGGATCCTCGGCGTAGGGCCGAATACACAATAGCGGTGCGTCCTCCGAGGCCGGGGCCTTGCCAATGCACAGCGGAGGCTGTTGCCGACGGTCCTGTTGCGCCGCGATCAACTGCTGCTCGAACGCGCGCAGATCCTTATTTTTCGCGGTGCTCAGCTCGCCCAGGCTGATCGGCGTCCAGTCGTCGACTTGCCGGACATCCGGGCGCCTGCCCAGCAGATCCAGAATATGCACGTAACGCAGCTTGGCCTCTGCCAGCCCATCCGGCGTCAATTCCCGATAGGCCTGGTCAGCCTGGTTGCCCTCGATATCGATATAGAGCCCATACAAGGCCTTGCGAAAGTGCACCGGGAAACTGAGAGCAATCTGGTGCGGGTCGTCCGGATGCAACATGGCCTGACTGGGGTCTGCCGGGCCGGGCCAGACGGGCTCTTCCAGCGGCACGGCCTGCCAGTAGCCGGGATGTCCCGGGGCGCTGCTTTGGCGTGAGGGGTCGAAGACATACGACAACCAGTGCTTGGCTTCGTCGTACTGCTGCTCTTCGTTCAAGCGGTGAGCCACCAGCCAGGGCAGGTACAGGAACAGTTCGAGAAAATACAGGGAGTAGGCGCCCGAGAAATCCATGGGCTGCGCGCCGAGGCCGTTGGGAATGGGCGGTTCTTTCATCTGCTGGGAGTCCCAGCTCAGCAGCGATTCCATGCCGGATTCGGCACGATTGATCAATTGCCTGGCAAAAACGGTATTCATGCGGATCGGTGCCCGTAATGCCATTGCAGTGGAGCATCCCTCGCTCAGTTCGATGCTTGAACCCGTAAAGTCAATGAACTGGGCTTTGCCCAGTGACGGGCTATCTCCCAGGGCTGGATCGTCCACCCTGTCGATGCTAGGGGCAATTTGCGGCGTCCCTGCAAGTGCCTCGCCCCAGCCAACGGTCAGCGCTTTCAGGGCGCCGCCCTTGAGCGTCCAACCTGTAAAAATGTGCCTCTCATAGACCAACACGCCATAAATAAGCGGGATTTTGACGTCTTTGGGGTCAACGGGCCACGTCACCGGCCAACCATCGGGCTGGTGAGTGGTCTGGTCGATCGAGAATGAAGTTAAAAGCATTGAATCCTTGGGTAAACTGGTAACGATGCCTGTTTGAGACAACGGGCGCATACCTTCGAGTTTTGCAGGCTCCGTATCGTTCTGGACGTCCGATGGATGCAGTACAACTAACTGGTAGCCGTAATTACCGCCGATAGTGCGATCAAGGCGGGGACTAATTGGCAACTCATTTGTGCCATTAGCAGACCGCCAGAATGTTGTAAAAATCACGGGAGAATGAGCCGTACCACCCGCAAGAATCGCATAGAGAATTTTTCTATTTGATAGTTTCCCCTTCAGACTTGCGGACTCTCCCCTCATGGTTTTAGGCACTGAAAATTCAGTGGGCTTGCCATGGTCTGCAATCAAACTTCTGAGGATGTCCGGATAGCCTTTAAAGCAATACGCACCATTGTCCACATTCATGTAGTCGGTGCCGACAGGCTCTATCGTTGAGCCGTCAAGCAAATCGACCCAGTCATGGTGCTTATCCGTCTCACGGAATACCAGGGTCACCTTGAAAAGTTTCGTTGTATGCTCACGATCATAGATGGACAATTCCATGATATGGACGTCCGGAAAACCTTCATCCAACCTGACGGTCAGTTCGATATTCGAGCGTGTCCGGTTGTAAACGAGATCGACATCTTTTGTGCTCGTCTGAATCCGCGACTGCCAACGGCGGAAGTCCCAAGTGTCTTTCTCTTCGTTCGGCGTGTGGTGGGTAACGCTACCGAATACAGGTGTGGTGGTAGGAAGCCAGTATTGAAGCCGGCCAGCGTTCTTGTCGGTATTGGCGAAAATGTGGCCAATCAGTTGCACATGTCCCTTGCTCTTGTCTTCATCTTCTGGAGCGAGAGCCATCGTGCCTGCTGTAGGAGGGGGTACAACACCTTCGGCCGGAAACAGCGACGTCACATTGAAGTTCTTGTCGATTCGCACGGTTCTGAGAAAGTCGTATCCGTCTCTATTGCCAGTCTCATCCGGTTCATCTGATGTGTCGGCTTGGTAGTTGGAATACAACATCAACACCATCGACTCGGGTGATGTCGAGTGGTCGTAGACCGCGATGGTCTGGGTTTGCTCTTTAACGACCTCGGGCGTCTTCTTGATCAGTGCGTCAGTCTGGCAATAACTGTCGATGTAGACCCGTGGCGTGCTCCAACTGTCATCGTATTTCTTGTAGCTGGCGTATAAACGGAACCGCGGGTACACCTTGATGGTTGTGTCCGCTTTCCCATCGTCTGGGGATACGATCGCGTCCGAATCCTGGAACTCTACCTCGGCCCAGATCACGAACAAACGGTTGTTGAACCAGCACGGACGAATCGTATGCTCCAGGGCCTTTTCCGAAATCGGCACGTTGGCTTTTTTCCAGTCCGACCAGGCATTGGGCAAAGGCTTGTCGAACTTGGGCGCGATAATATCGGATCCTTTCGCAGGCGTTTTCACCGGGCGTTGAGACATATCCAGCGAGCGCCAGTAATAGGCGTTTTCGGCAGGTGATTTACCGATGAAGTAATACGTACTGTTGGCGAAGTCCTCTCCGTCGATGTAGCCGTTACAGACCTTCAGATTGGCGATTTCCTCGAAGCGTGCGAGGTAAGCCAACACCGCCGCCTGCACCGTATCCGGCTGGATCTGCGCCTGGTTGATGTCGTTTTCCAGCTGTTCGAAGCTGTCGGTCTTGGTCAGGCGCAGGGTCGGGTCCAGATAAATGTCCGGGAAGTAGTGCAACTGCTGGATCGCCGCCCAGATCGGGTAACGGTTCAGGCCGTCGCGCCAGGCTTTGGCCTGCGCGGGCGTGAGACTGTCGTCGTGGTAACCGGGCTCCATATTCAGCATCATGCTGTTGACCAGCTGCTGCAGGCTGGCAATGGCGCAGGCCACCGGGCTGGTGGGCACATTCTGGCTGACCAGCACGTCCAGCAACCAGAACTCATAGAGGTCGTCGGCGGTCTTGATCCGGTGGGTCAACTCCTGCTCAATCAGGTAGGCATCGTTGGGCACGGCTTCGTGCAAATACAGGGCGAGCATCGCATCGCGCAAAGACTCGTTGAGTGGAGCGTCGAAGGCAGTTGTCATGATCAGTCCTTAACCATTCACAGGTAATAAGTCAGCGCGAGGATGGGTGGCCATGGCCGAGTCACCGACCGTTTTCCAGGCATCCAGCGTGCTTTGGTCATTCAGTTCGGTGGCTTGCAACAGCGCCTTGGCAGAAAGTCCGCTGGCCCGGCAGGTCGCTTGGCAACGACGTATCCAGTCCACTTGCGCCATCGAACGGGCGCGCTTTTCGGGCAAGGTGTCGGTCAAGACCGCGATTTCTTCTTCAGGCCATTCCAGGAGCAGGGCCAAAGCACTATTGGCCGTCTCATTGGCGATCTGGCGCAGGGCCTTGTTTTTCAATTTCGACGTGATCGGGTTGGCGAGGCTGAAATAGCTCAACAGAGTGTCTTCCGATTGGCGCTGGTCGTGGAGCCAATGGCTGAAGCGCTCCAACAGGTAGAGCTCGGCAAGCGTGGGTTCGCTACTGCTTCCAGGGTATTGATCCCCCCCCAGCCACTGAGGGTTGATCAGGAACAGGCGCAATGCGCTGTTGCTCAAACGCAGGTTGATGACTATTTCGGCATGCTGCGATACACGCTGGAAATGCTCGATCAGCCCGTGGCTGACCTCCTCCTCGAGCGTCTCCACAAGAAGACTGTAGAACGAGGCACCCGCCCAGTGAATGACCGCGGCGGTAAGCTCGGGCGAGAGTTTGGCGGTTTCCTGAAACAGCACTTCGAACACTTGCGCTTGCGTGTCGTGGGCGCCGAGCAGCAACTCGACGAGCTTTTCTTCACACACGTCTTTCACCGGCGATGTGAGCTTGATCGGTTCGAGCAGTTTTTTTACCTCCTCCCTGATCCAGACAGGTGCCTCATCGACCCGTGTCAGCTCATCGTCGAGCCCCAGTAGCAGTCCGTTGCTGTCGATCAGTGCGCCTCTGAGGATCGCGAACCAAACAAGCTTGGTCGGGGTGCCTGGCATATCCGTTTCAGCCGGCAGGCCAAGGGCCGCCACCTGCTCCTCGGTCACCACACTACGTTTAGTGTCGTCATGCAATTTGCTCAGGCGCGTCAACAGGACATCAGACAGCGGTGGGTATTCATACGCAGCGATCGACGGCGCCCTATCAATGCCTGCGGCAGCTTTCAAGGGCACATTGGGCCCTAACCGCTGCTGCAATTGCGTGACGGTCTGCTGGCTCTCCTTGAGCCAGTCGACAGCCCAGTCCAGTTGCATCAGCACATCGAGGATGTCCGGAGTTCCAGCAGCTGTTCGGGGGCTTAACTGACCGCTGGCCAGCGCACGTTTGTAGCCCAGGCCACCGAGCAAGCCCGCCAGTGTCAGCAGGTCGGCGACCGAAAGACCGAAGAGTTGCGCGATCCGGGCCTGGCGGTAGATCGACGAGACGGTGGGCAGGTCACGCTTGAGTACTTTCACGTGTGTTACGGTCTGTCTGGCAATCAACAGCAAGGACTCTTCAGTCGGTTGCAGACCGAGTCCGGCACACAGTTGCAGCAGGGTTTTCTGCGTGGCGGGATCAGTGGCCGTCAAGTTGATCGGCGTTTGATCGAGAATCAGGGGCGTGTCGAACAGTTGTATTCGGTTGAACACCTGATCGAACAACGGCATCTCATCCTTGCCACTGGCATAGGGCGTGAGGTCGTGCATCAGCGCCGCGAACTCTTGCGCATCGATACCATGGCGCTGGTTCAGGTGGCGATAGACCCCCAACGCGCGCAAGGTGTTTTCATTGAGTTCCATGCCCAGGTTGGCTTCGCCCTCGGCGCGGATCGCACAGATGATCAGGGTGTCCAGTTTCGCAAAGGGAATGCCGGTCCAGCGCTGCAGGCGGACCATGCGTTGCAGCCGATCAAAGCGATCGAGCGAGGTTTTGGTCAGGTGCCAGTATTTTGTATCGCCCAGTTCGACCTGCTCCAGCCCCATGGAATTATCGAATTGATCACGGATGATCGACTCGGGAGTCGGTACTACCTGACTGTCGTACAGGTCCGACCCCGTACCGGTGCCGTTGACGTAACAGGCGCCGTAGTGGGACGCGTGGGGAAACGGCAACACCTTGCCGGTAACGCCCGGAACTGTCACACCGGCATGTTGCAGGTTTTTACTGGGACAGTTGGGCGACAATCGCACCGCGTACGTGCGTTGGCAGAGGAGCATTTCGACCTGTTCGGCGTGCAGGCCGGTGTGCTGCATGAAGTCGTTCAGGTCCGCCATGTGCCATAGCGGCGAGCCGTCTGATATTTCGACGCCGTAAGACCGTTTGAAGAAGGCCTTGTCCGTTGGCGTCAGGGTGTACTGCTCATCCAGGGTGAGGGTGAAGGTTTGTTTGGCCAGTCTCGACGTTGCGCTACCGACTCTGGTGGCGGTGATCAGATTGAATGTGGCGGTATAACCTTCTTCGGTGGGCTCGGGGAGCGCCGCATTGGCTTGGATGGACGAGGTAGTGGTCAACCCTGATGCAGGGTGCAACCCATTAAGCCGCCATTTGTGGGTGTTGGTAGGTGTAGCGGAGTTCAGTCTCAGAGTCACGGTTTCGGTCTTGGTTTGCCCCACCTTACGAAAGGTCACGGGCGCAAGGTTTGTCGTTGCACTTGCTGAGCCAGGAATATCTGCCGCGGGGTTAACAGTACCAATGTCTGCTTGCTGTAACGGCAGCAAAAAACAGGTTCCCAATGGCGCGTGAGGGCAGAGATAAGTACTGCCGGCGCTCTTCCAGCCTTTGATCAAATCATCTCGAGTCAAATAAAAGTTGCTGAAAACTGGCGGCTCGATCAGCAATGCCTGTTGCTGTGGACTCAACCCCGACAACAACCGTTGCGCTTGCAGCACCGGCTTTTGCACTTCGCCATAGTGGTTCGTCGCAGCCTGTTCGACCGGCAACAACAGACTCGCCCGGTAATTCAACTCCCCCAGCCTCGGCTTGTCCGCGGATAACCCTAACTGGCATTGATGGTGATAGAAGTTGTAGGGCAACTCGAACGGGTAGCGACGATCAGCCAGTACCTGATTAATGGCCTTCGGCTTGTCCGCCGGAACCCCATCCAGATAAGTGCGCACATTACGGCTCAGCACATCGTTGACGATTTCCAGCATCGGCCTGGGGGTGAAGGTGCTGTCGTGGTTGATCAGCAGATCCTTCAGGTCAGGGCGGCGTTTATCCAACAAGATGCGATTGGGATCAGAGCCCGTGGCTTCCAGTTGCTGGATAAACACCCGCAGCGCGCTGAGGTAGGCCACCGGTGAGTCGATGGCGGCAATCGCCCCGACCTTGCAGAACTCGTCCCAGTTTTCCTTGAACAGATTAGGAAAAGTCGGCCCCAACGACACAAGGGAGCGAACGCCATTACGCTGGGCCAATGGCTGGAATGTGCCGGATGAGGTTTTGTACTCGCGGTACAAACGCGCAATCTGCGCCGCGTACGCCATGGCATTGTCGTAGGCCAGGTCAGCGTTGGCATCGCTGTGCGTGCCGAGCTGCCGGGCAAAAGCGGGTTTGGGCAAGCGAATGATGTCAAAAACCGAGGTGAACCTCATTTTCTGCATGGCCGTATCGAAATCGACCCGACCTTTTTTCGGTGAAACGTCGCTCGGTACGAGCGCATTCATGAGTGAGTTGCTTTCGACTTCCATATCAATGGAGCTCCTGCCAAATAAAAGGGGGCCTCTTGCTGGAGTGCCCGTGCAGGATAAAGCTAGCGATAAAGCGGGGAGGTGTAACCTATCAAAAGTGACAGGTTAAAAGACTTTCATTAACACTAATTATTTCTATTTCTTTGCTTTTTTCAGGAGGGTCCGCAATGTCTCTGCGGATGCACTTGCGCCTTAAGCACCATGGTGTAACTACCGCCAGCGGTTACGATAAACAAGACGCTCAAGCGGAAATTTTCTGACGCAAGCAAGCGGCGCAAGGCATTTTAGTCAGCACACCTGTCGGAAAAATCGACGATTAACCGCACGCACTAACTGTCATATCTGATAGGTTTCCAACCGTTGAAAAAGAGGTTAAAAGTCGCTTTAGGACAAACCCGGGCGATGGCCCTGGGTAACATGGAGCGCGAATAACATGATTGACGACAATAACGACGAGTATTCCACGCTGCTTAATCCTGGACCTCGTATCAGCTTTCCTGGAGAAATTCCCACTACCGGTTTTCATGTCAATGCACAGACGCCGTCTGGAATCCAAGGTGCCAGCTCATGGAGGCTCCAGGTCTGGGGCAGCTCCGATCCTCACTACTGGCATGGCAGCGGTGATCGAATTAGTTTCTGGATTGCTCCAGGAGACATTAAACCTGGGCAATTTCGAATGAGATGTGACTATCGATTCCAGGGATTCTGGAGCAATTGGACTGAAACACCATGGCTTACTATGCCGTTGGCAAAGCCGACCATTTTGTCGCCCGCGAAAAATTCGGTGATCTGGAGCAAGCGTCCAGCGGTGTCGGGCACAGGGGTACCTGGGGCACAAGTCCAACTCTATCAGGCAGGTGTTGGCACAGTATTGCTTGGACAGGCGCCCGTGCAGAATAACGGCCACTGGCGCATCCCCGAGCTGCGGGTGGATCTGTGGATGGCCGATCCATTTAACTTCACTGCACGACAGAGTAAAGATAACCGTTGGTCCGACTGGGCCGACACGGTCCCTACCGCCGTGCTGTTCAAACCCGTTATAGGATCTATCTCGGTCAACGCGATGAAACCGACCATTAGCGGATCGGGGGGATTAGCCGACGCCAGACTTGAAATCTGGCTGTCAGGAGGCAGCGGCGGTGTTCAGTTGTCCACGGATGTGAAAAGGGATGGCACCTGGACGGTTACCTCCCCCACAGCGTGGCCCGTCAAAAAATACTTTATTACTGCAAAACAGATTGGGAAGACCAGCGGAAAATCGTCAGACTGGGCAACTGTTGAAACGTTTGAAGTGAAACCGCCCAAGCCGGCGATCTCTCCTCCCCCCAACCCGGCCACAGCAAAACAGGTACTGACCATAACCGGCGTTTATACCGGCACAGTCACTCTGAAGATGCTCAATAAGGCGGGCGCTAATGTAGCCGGCAACTTCAGCACCACCGGGACTACCCGTACCTTCTCCCCGACGGAGAACTGGGCGCCAGGCACCAACACGGTCAAGGTTGTGCAAACCGTGAACGGCGTGGCGTCCGACCCGAGCGAGCTGTGTACGTTTACCGCGAAACCGCCCAAGCCTTCGATCTCTCGACCACCCAATCTGGCCGGACCAAGACAGGGATTGATTATTACCGGCGTTATTACCGGCACGGTCACCCTGAGAGTACTCACTGAGGCGGACGCGAATGTAGCCGGCGACTTCAGCATCGGCGGAACTACCCGCGGCTTCACGCCGACGGCAAACTGGGTACCGGGCACCAACACAATCAAGGTTGTCCAGACCGTGGGCGGTGTGGCGTCCGATCCAAGCGAGTTGTGTACGTTTACCGCGAAACCACCGAAACCTGTGATCACTCCACCACCCAACCCGGCCGCAGCAAAACAGGTGTTGACCATTACCGGCGTTTCTTCCGGCACCGTCACCCTGAAGATGCTCAATGAGATGGGCGCTGATGTAGTCGGCAACTTCAGCACTGCGGGGACTACCCGCACCTTCACGCCGACTGCGAACTGGGCACCGCCCATCAACATGGTCAAGGTTGTGCAAACCGTGAACGGCGTGGCGTCCGATCCAAGCGAGTTATGCACATTTGTAGCATTACTGCCCAATCCGGTAATCGACAAACCTGCATACGAGGAGCTCACAGGCCCTACGCCGACCGCTACGGGTACCGGGCTCGTCGGAGCAACGGTGACATTAAAGGTCGGAGAGGATGAGGTGTTATCCACGGGCGTGCAGACCGACGGCAGCTGGACGGGGGTCACCACCCCCCTGCCCCCGGGGGTATGCAGAATGTATGCCGTTCAGACCCTGAACGGGCATTCATCCGGGGCGGACGCGGTGGTGCGCCACTTCAGGGTTCAACCGCCCAAGCCGGCGATCTCCTCTCCACCCAACCCGGCCACAGCGCAACAGGAACTGACCATCACGGGTGTTCATTCCGGCGCTGTCACCCTGGTGATGTTCAATAAGAACAGCTTCCAGATACCCGGCAACTTCAGCGGCACGGGGACTACCCGCACCTTCACCCCGACTGCAAACTGGGCGACAGGCACCAACACAGTCAAGGTTGTGCAATACGCAGGCGGCGTGCCGTCCGACCCAAGCGAGCTGTGTACGTTTGCGGTAAAACCACCCAAACCGGCGATCACCCCACCACCGAACCCGACCGCAGCAAATCAGATACTGACCATTACCGGCGTTTATTCTGGCACCGTCACCTTGGATATGTTCAATGAGGCGAGCGACAAGGTCCTTGGCACTTTCAGCGCCACCGGGACTACCCGCACCTTCACCCCGACTGAGGAATGGGCACCAGGCACCAACACGGTCAAGGTTGTGCAAACCGTAGGCGGAGTGGCGTCCGACCCAAGCGAGCTGTGTACGTTTGCGGTAAAACCACCCAAACCGGCGATCACCCCACCACCCAACCCGACCGCAGCAAATCAGATACTGACCATTACCGGCGTTTCTTCCGGCACCGTCACCCTGGAGATGTTCAATGCGGCGAGTGCCAAGATCCCCGGCACCTTCAGCACCACCGGGACTACCCGCACCTTCACCCCGACTGAGGAATGGGCACCAGGCACCAACACGGTCAAGGTTGTGCAAACCGTGAACGGCATGCCGTCCGACCCAAGCGTGCCGTGTACGTTTGCAGTGAAACCCGCGAAACCCGCGATCACTCAACCATCCCACCCGGCCGAACCAAACCAGGCACTGACCATTACCGGCGTCTCTTCCAGCACCGTCACCTTGGAAATGTTCAATGAGGCGGACACCAAGGTCCCCGGAAACTTCAGCGGCACCGGGACTACCCGCACCTTCACCCCTACAGAGGAATGGGCACCAGGCACCAACACGGTCAAGGTTGTGCAAACCGTGAACGGCGTGGCGTCCGATCCAAGCGAGGAATGCACCTTCACCGTCGAGCAAGAGGATAAACCCGAAGCGCCCCAATTCGAACGGCCGCAGGCCTATACCCGAACTTCGACGCGTCCGACTATCAGAGTGAAAGGTCTGCCCCTGGCGCAGATTACCGTACGGCTTGAGGATTCAGTCGAGACGTTGCATTCAGGTCCTGCGGATGCTGAGGGGATTCTGGAGTTCACCGTCGTGACGCCTTTGGCTCCCGGCTCGAATGACCTTGAGGTCAAACAGAAGAGTGGTGGACCCGAGTCCGACTGGAGTGGGGTCCATACGTTCATCGTAAAAGAACCGCCGAAAACACCCGTGATCATAACGCCAGAAAATCACGACGATATCTCACGAAGACCTTTGATCACAGGCAGTGGTGAAACTCGAGGTCAGATTCAGCTGCGCCATGAGGATGAGCCAGAGGAAGTGTTTGCCACCATCACGGGCGTGCAGAGGTGGCGCTGGGGCGCCACGGAGCGATGGAACCTTGGTACGTACAGCATTCAAGCCAGGCAGACGGAGGACGGTGACCATTCTGAATGGACGGAGCCCCGTACGTTTAACGTAGTCGATTCCCGTTACGGGGTCGGCGACGCCGGCCCGGTACTCGGCCAGCCCGTGGTGGGCACAGAGCAGAGCGTGCTGTTGCGGGTTCAGATCAGGTCGGGCGACACCGGTGAAGTGGCCGAAGGTGTGAAGGTTGAGTGGCGCATCAGAGGGGAGCAGGACGTCATTGCGACGACCGAAACCGACCCGCAGGGTTGGACCCGTTATCTCTATACGCCTGACACCGCTGGCAAACACGAAGTCCTGGCAGATATCACCAGCGCTAACCAGGGTGTCCTCATGACGCAGCTCTTCGAGGTGACCGCCTTGTCGCACGATACCTGGGGGCAGGAGGCTCAGCTTTATCTGGACGGTGAGCGGGTTGATTTGGCCAAGGGCGATCTCGTTCTGTTGAGCGGAAAACCCCATGAGCTGGAACTCAGGGTCAACAGGGACAGCCCGTTGATTGGCTCCAGTGTCACGCTGCATGACCTGTGGGGAGCGGCGGAATTGGACCTGAAGTGTGTTCCGGACTTGGGAGCGCCGCAGCCGGTAGAGGAAGGGAAAACCGTTCGTTGGTCGATTTTTTCCGAAGCGCAGGACAGTGGCTTTTTCGGATTGAATTTGACCAGCCCTGCACTGCCGGACTGGCAGTTGCCGGGACGGGTGGAGTCTGGAGACTTCGCTGAAGCCTTGGACCTTGATTTTGATACGTTCCCCAGGGTATTCGGAGGCGATCTGGCGTATCCCTGCCTCGGTGCGATGCATACCTTTACCGTGCGGCCTAAAAGCGACAGTCCATTGCTCGGCAAGCACGTAACACTGGAATTGACCCAGGAAGCCGCGGATCTCGGGGTCATTGTGAGCCCTGGGCCGGACGCTCCTCAAATGATGGGGGCAGAGGGAGTCAGTTGGACGCTGGATTGCGTCAGCAGCAGCAAAAATGGCGACTTTGCAGTGCGGTTAAAGGTACAGGAGTGGGACTTCAGCTCTTCAGAGCTGCCGATGTCTCTGGGGCATAACAAAGTGAAAATAACTGAAAAGTTTGGACCTCAGGAGTGGGGAGGATCGGCCAGTTACTGGCGGTATGGTATTCGTGCAACGTCCACCTTTACTGGGCGGCCAGCAGCGCGTGTACCGGTAACGGTCCTGTCTCTCCATACCCCTCCGATCGAAACTTTTACAGGAGGCGATGGTTGGTGTTACATCCAATATTACAAAGAAGACCCCAAGGATTTAAACATTCTAAACCGGTATGACGGAAGTACCGCCTGATAAGCGCTGCTGCTCTGAAACAATCAACGCCCTTTTCGCAAGAAAAGGGCGTTTTTTCATGGCCAATATCGATTGCGCGTGGGTAGGATGACCATTCCCTTCTCGAGGTTTCGCGTCATGTTCATCGGCGTCCTGCTGGTCATCACCTGGCTGGTCCTGTTACTGCGCTATCCGGCCAAGGCCTTGCCCGTCTCTCTGGCCGCTGCCATAGGATTGGGCGTAGTGGCAGCCTGGGTAATCTGGATGGACAACCGCGAGGTCAAGCAGTTGGCGCGTCTTGAGTTGCGCATTGCGTACGCGCCTGAACAGTGCCCGGAAGATCGTCCTCTGCAATTGAAAATGAACAACGGCAACGACGTGCCGCTGACCGAACTGCGCTGGCGGATCGCCGCCTATGCGCCGGGCGATACGGTCAATCTGGCCGATAACCAATACACCGCGCCACGCTACCGAGGCCCAGGCGAATTGCAGGCCGGCGCGAGCTGGGAAGACTGTTTACCGATGCCACCGCTGCGTCCCGGCTATCGCCCGCAAACCCTGGAGTTTCGCGCCGAGCGTTTGCAAGGTAGTTTCTCCGACTGATTTCCCCAATTCCTCTCGCTGCACAAGGACCGCGCCATGCCCGTTGCGTTGATTACCGGTTGTTCCAGCGGCATTGGCCGCGCCCTGGCCGATGCCTTCAAGGCGGCCGGTTTCGAGGTCTGGGCCAGTGCGCGCAAGACCGAGGACGTGGTGACACTGGCGGCGGCCGGCTTCACCGCCGTGCAACTGGACGTCAACGACGGTGCGGCTCTCGAACAGTTGAGCGAGCGCATCAACCAGCAGCATGGCGGCCTCGATGTGCTGATCAACAATGCCGGTTATGGCGCTATGGGGCCGTTGCTCGATGGTGGGGTGCCGGCCCTGCAACGCCAGTTCGAAACCAACGTATTCGCCGTGGTCGGCGTGACCCGGGCGCTGTTCCCGGTGCTGCGCCGCAGCAAAGGCCTGGTGGTGAACATCGGCAGTGTGTCCGGCGTGCTGGTGACGCCGTTCGCGGGCGCCTACTGCGCCTCCAAGGCCGCGGTGCATGCCTTGAGCGATGCCCTGCGCATGGAGTTGGCGCCGTTCG
Organism: Pseudomonas sp. Irchel s3b6; assembly: GCF_900187415.1. Classification (NCBI taxonomy): domain Bacteria; kingdom Pseudomonadati; phylum Pseudomonadota; class Gammaproteobacteria; order Pseudomonadales; family Pseudomonadaceae; genus Pseudomonas; species Pseudomonas sp. Irchel s3b6. The sequence continues at coordinate 86,637 of NZ_FYDM01000005.1, forward strand.
GCATTCGGGTGATGGAAGTTCAACCTGGCGCCATCGCGTCCAGCTTCGCCAGGAACGCCGGGCATGAAGCCGAACAGCTGATCAGCGAGCAATCGCCGTGGTGGCCGCTGCGCGAGGGCATCCGGGCCCGGGCCAGGGCGTCCCAGGACCACCCGACGCCGGCTGCCGAGTTCGCTGCCGGCCTGCTCAAGGCCGCGCAGCAGAACACACCGCCACGCTTGCTGCGTCTGGGCAATGGCAGCCGGGCACTGCCGCTGCTGGCGGGGTTGCTGCCCAAGGGCTTGCTGGAGTCGGGGTTGATGAAGCGCTTTGGCTTGCGCGAACAGCTCTGAGGCCGCGAAAGCGCCAGGTTGTTCAACCCGCCTGCCGACCCTTCATGAAATCAATGAACGCCCGCACCTTGAGTGGCAAATGCCGGGTATCCGGATATAACGCGTAGACCCCTTGCCGGGCGAAGTGATGATCAGGCAGCAACCGCGCCAGGCGGCCACCATCGAGGTCGTCCTGAATCAACCATTGCGGCAGGATGGCCACGCCTTGCCCGGACAGGGCGAACGCGCGCAAGGTGGCGGCGCTGTCGGTCACTATCGTGGTGTTATCGGGCCCCGGCAGGTACAGCCGCTCACTACCCGAGGCATCCGTCACGCTCAGCTCCGTCACCCGCGCATGCCCCAACATGGGGAGCCGCTCCAGGTCCGCCAGCGTCACGACTTCGGCATGCCGGGCAATCAGCGCCGGCGCTGCCACGGCGAAAATCTCGAAGGTCGAGAGCTGCACCGCACGCAGGTTGGAGTCGAGCATGCGCCCCAGGCGAATGGCCAAGTCAAAGCGCTCGGAGATCAGGTCGGCGTGTGTCGATGACGTGGACAGGTGAACATTCAGATCAGGGTGCAAGGCAGCAAATGCCTGCAACGCCGGAATCACCTTGGCCAAGGCGTATTCGACCGTGGTGGTCAGGCGCAGGGTGCCCTTGAGCTGAGTGTGCTCCGAGCGGGCCTCTTCAATGGCCAACTGCGCTTCATCAAGGGTGCGCAGGCAGCGCTGATAAAACCGCTCGCCGGCATCGGTCAACGCCAATTGTCGGGTGTTGCGCGTCAGCAAGGTGACACCCAGCTCAGACTCCAGGCGCTTGAGGTTGAAACTGACCACCGCACGGGTCTGGCCCAGCAAGTCTGCCGCAGCCGTCAACGATCCGGCTTCGACCACGGCCTTGAAGGTGTCGAAACGGTCCAGGCTGACCATAGTGTCTTGATCCCTTGTCAAAATATTTTTGACAAACTAACAGCCAGAACGACGTTTTTCCAACCCGCTGAACGCTCTACCCTGCGCCTCTGTCTGCCCGGAGGCTGCCATGGCCTATCGCTCGAAAATCACCCTTGTGTACCTGCTGGGCTTTGCCCTCGACCTGTTGAACATGTTCGCCAGCAACATCGCTCTTCCGAACATCGCCCTGGAGCTGCACGCCTCGGTCACGCAACTGGCGTGGATCAGTAACGCCTACATGCTCGGTTTGACCTTGATCATTCCACTGAGTGTGTGGCTGGCGGCTAGGGTCGGTGAGCGACGCTTGATCCTCGGTTCACTGATGGTGTTCGGCAGCGCTTCGTGGCTGGCGGCGCAGGCGGCTTCGATCGAGGCGCTGATCGGTTGGCGACTGCTGCAAGGACTCGGCGGCGGGCTACTGATCCCGGTGGGGCAAGCCCTGGCCTATCGACACTTTCCGGCCGCCGAGCGCAGTCACCTGACCGCCATGGTGATGCTGGTCGCCCTGTTGGTGCCGGCACTGTCGCCTGCGGCAGGCGGGCTGGTGGTGCAGACACTGTCCTGGCGCTGGATCTACTACGCCAACCTACCGCTGGCGTTACTGACGTTGGCGCTCGCGATCTTTTGGCTGAGAACCGACGAGCCATTGCCGCAACGCACTACGCTGGACGGTCTAGGTCTAGTGTTGGGCGCTGCGACCATCAGCCTGTTGCTGGTTGCCTTGAGCCTGTTGAGCGAAAGCGAACAGCGCATTGCGGGCCTGGGAGTGTTGGGACTCAGTACCGTGCTGGGATGGCTGTATGTACGTGATGGCTGGAGCAAACCAGCGCCACTCCTAGACCTGCAACTGCTCAAAGGCCAGTGGTTGCGTGTAGCGATGGTGGTCTACCTGTTTGTCCCTGGCGTATTCATTGGCACCAGCCTGATCGCTGTGCTGTATTTGCACGACCGTGGATTCAGCCCCGCAATGACCGGGGCGCTCATGCTGCCTTGGGCCGTGGCATCGGGACTTGCCATCACCCTGGGCAAGCGTGTGTTCCAGCGCCTGGGACCTAAACCTTTGCTGGTCGGCGGCATGGTGCTGCAAGGGTTGGGCATCGCCTTGCTAGCCCTGATCGAAGGCCCCGGGGGGGTGTTGCCGATCCTTGCCTATGCCCTGATGGGTCTGGGCGGCAGCCTGTGCAGCAGCACGGCGCAAACCCTGGCCTTTCTCGACACTCGCGCCTCGCATATGGGCCATGCCAGCGCCCTGTGGAACATCAATCGACAGCTGAGCTTCTGTCTCGGCGCAGCGTTCCTGAGTTCCGTGCTCAGCGTGCTTGGCCCCTTCTCGCCCACGGCCTTCGCCCTGTGCTTCCTGCTCGCCGCGGCCCTGACGCTGTTGCCCTTGCCAGCCGTCCTGCGTATGGACACGGCAGCCTTGCTGGCTCACCTTACCCCTCAACCTGCCAAGGAGAAAAACCCATGAAGGACTACCGCGAATACTTCAATGAAGTGGTCCAGACCCACGTCGATATCGAGCAATGGTTCAGCGGCACAGGCAATAGAGAGGTGCTGACACGCCTGTTGGCACGCTTTTCACCGCAGTTCTCGATGATCGTGCCCAATGGCAATGCCCTGGATGCCCCGGCCTTGAACCAGCTGTTCGATACACTCGGCAGCGCTCGCCCGGGCTTGCGCATCAGGCTGAGCGAGTTGCGCGGGGTCGACCAGCATGCGGGGGGCGCCACCGTCAGCTACCGCGAATTGCAAGAGGATGCCAGCGGCGTGCTGACCGATCGCCGGGCGACGGCGGTGATTGAGAAGGGGCCGTCAGGTGACATGCTGTGGCGGCATTTGCATGAGACCTGGTGCCAGGACTGAACATCCGCCGATCGCTCCCACGCTCTGCGTGGTAGCGACCGGCCCACGTTGCTCTGCGCCACAGGATGCATTCCTTGGCTGTGCGCGGGAACGATCGCGGGAACGATCAACTACTCTTGCCTGTTCTGTTTCACCACCACCGTACACGTAATCCCCGCTGCCAGCAGCACACCTTCCGGCACGTGATCGATGTGAATCCGCACCGGCACCCGTTGGGCCAGGCGCACCCAGTTGAAGGTCGGGTTGACGTCGGCGATCAGTTCGCGACTTTCTGGATTGTCACGGTCATAGATGCCACGGGAAATGCTCTCCACATGCCCCTTGAGCACTTCGCCGCTCATCAACTGCATGTCGGCCTGATCGCCCACCCGCACCCGGGGCAGTTTGGTTTCCTCGAAGAAGCCGTAGACCCAGAACGAATTCATGTCGACCACGGCCATTTTCGCGTCACCGATGCGCGCGTAGTCACCGCGATGGACGTTGAGGTTGGTGACATAACCGTCCACGGCCGCCAGCACCTGGGTGCGCTTGAGGTTCAGTTGCGCCGCTTCGAGTTGCGCCTGGGCGTGTTGGTAATCGGCCAGGGCCGAGTCGGCAATGTTGCTGGCGTCGTCACGGTTTTCCCGGGAGATCACCAGGTTGTCGAGATCGGCGCGGCGGTGTGCATTGACCTTGCGCATCTCCCAGGTGGCCTTGCGTGATGCCACCAGCGACTGCGCCTGTTTGACCGCGATCAGGTAGTGCTCGGGGTCGATCTGCATCAGCACATCGCCCTTTTTCACCTGTTGGTTGTCACGCACCGGCACATCGACCACTTCACCACTGACATCGGCGGCGACGTTGATGATGTCCGCGCGAACCCGCCCATCGCGGGTCCAGGGGGTGTTCATGTAATGCACCCAGAGGGTCCGGCCGATCCACATCGCAAGGGCCAGCACCAACAAGGTCGCGAGCAGACTGAAGAGTTTTTTCATCGAAACGGTCTCACTGGTAGACAGTCAGCGCCAGGGCGCCGAACAGGCAAATGAACAGGCTCAGGCGCAACAGGGCCGGGTGCCAGAAGAAGCGGTACAGATCGAACCCGGACAAAAACCGGTCCAGCGCCCAGGCCAGTGCGGCGGCGATGAAAAACATCAGGGTCATGGTCGGCATATACACGCCGTGGAAGGCGATTTCACGAGGCATGGTCAGGTCCTTGCGGGGCGGCCAGGGCCGCCAGCGGCGATTGCGGGTCGAGCAACGAAGTGCGGATGAAATGCAGGTAACTCTTCACCCGGCGCAGGGCCGAGGTATCGAAGTGGGGGGCGAACGGTTCGTCAGTGGCCTGCACCCGGCTGATGGCGTGGTCGACGGCAATCAATGCACGCTCCAGATTGCTGTGGCCCGGTTGCAGAAACAGCCGCACCAACGCCCGCCCCATGACGCGGATTGCCTGGCGCCAGGGCTGGGACTCGGCATACGCCGGGTGCACCGGCAGGATCGCCTGCTCCTTGCGCAACTCGATGATCGCGTGACCGACCTCCAGCACCACGAACATCCAGCGCAACAAGTGACGCTGGACCTGAGGTTGCCCGACGGCCAGGCCATACGCCTGGTGCAACAGGTCCCGGGTGCTGCTTTCAAACCCCGACGCCAGCCCCTTGAGCTTGCCGCTGATGGCATACACCACCTGAGCGCGCAGGTCCTGCTCCAGCCGTCGCCACAACCAGCGACTGTTGGGTGGCAGGATGATCGCCCCGGCCGCCGCGCACACCAGCATGCCCATGACCATGGCGATGTAGTCGTTGATGAAGGTGTAGGGGTTGTAGACCGTCGGGTTGTCAGGCACCGAACCAGTGCTGAAAAAGATCAGCAAGCCCAGGCCCACACCGGCGTATTGCGGCCGCGAAGAGAGGAACGAACCGAGTACGATCACCGGTGCCAACATCACGCAGAGCAATGGAAAACCGTCGATCCAGGGGAAGATGAAAAACATCTCGACGAAGCCGATCAGCGCACCGAGCAACGTCCCGCACGCCATCTGAAAGGCCATGCGCTTGGGGTTGGGTGTGGCGGCGGAGAGGCCGACCGTGGCAGCCGCGATCAAGGTCATGGTGGCGCCGCTCGGCCAGGCGGTAGCAACCCAGTAACTGCCCAGCACAATCAGAATGAACGAGGCACGAAGCCCCGACGCGGCCGAGGCCAGCCAGTTGGTTTTCGGGGTAAAGGGTTCGTCCCATTGCTCGCGTTCGTGGCTGTGATCGGCCAACGACGCATGGGTCTGTGCATAACTGTGCAACTCATCGACGAAGCGATAGAGCAATTCATACGCGGTGTGGAAATCCAGCAGATCGGCGTCGCTGGGCACACCTTCCTGAAAGCTGGCCCGCAGGCTACGCACTCGCGCCGGCAGGCCCTCCTTGTAGGCCGCCAGTTGGCTCGCCAGGCGCGCTGCATCGGCATGGGTCAGTGCCCGGCCGGAGAAGCCGTCGAGCAACTCGGCCAGGTCCTGCAACCCCGGCTTGATGGCAGCCACCACATGATCGGCGGCGCTGCCGCGCAGGCGCTCAAGCAACCGGTGCAACGCATTGAAGCGAGTGGTGATACCCATGAACTCGCTGTTCAGACGACTGAGCCGGCCGTTGCGTCGGCGCATGTGCGGGTCTTCGAATACGGTCACGCTGCGCAGGCCTTCCAGGCCCACGGCTTCGGCAATGAAGCCGACATTGCGGCTCTCGAAGGTCTCGCTCTGGCTACGCCCCCGCAGGCCATCGGTGACGAACAGGGCAAACACGCCGAAGCGTTGGTACAAGGCGTTGCGCATGGCGGCGCTGGCGGTTTGCGGGAGGATCGCGGCGCTGACCAGGGTGGCGCAGAGAATCCCCAGGGAGATTTCCAGCACCCGCCAGACGGCGGCCATGAACGCCCCGTCCGGGTGCGCCAATGCTGGCAAGCCGACCATCGCCGCCGTGTAGCCGGCCAGCACAAAGCCGTAGGCGCGAAAGTTGCGATAACGCGCGGCACCGGCCGAGCAGATCCCCACCCAGATCGCCAATGCACCGAGAAACAGCTCGGTGTTTTGCGCGAACAAGGCAATCAGCGCGACCATGACCGCGGACCCCGTCAGCGTGCCGAGGAAGCGGTAAAAACTCTTGGCGAACACCTGGCCGCTCTGCGGCTGCATGACGATGAACACGGTGATCATCGCCGTACGCGGTTGCGGCAACTCCAGGCGCATCGCCAACCAGAGGGTCAGGAAGGCCGCGATCAGCACCTTGAAGATATAGACCCAGGTCACGCCGTCACTGCGCGCCCATTCATAAAAACCACGGCGCCACTCAAGGGAATGCAGCCAGCGCAGCGGTGCAGGCAAGGAAGTCATGATGTCCTGTTCAGTGATCGAGGGCAGAGAGAATGGCCGGAGTGCTGGGTGCCTGGACTTCGCCATCGGCCGGCACATCGTGGCCGGCACCCAGCCCGCCTCCCAGCGCGGTGACCAGTTCGGCATGGGCACTCAAGCGTGCCGCCTGGACCTGTTGCTGCACCTGCTGCTGTTTGAACAACAGCGTCTGGGCGTTGAGCACGTTGAGGTAATCGGTAAGGCCACGCTGAAAAGCGACCATGGCGATGTCGTAGGTTTTCTGCGCAGCCGCCACCGACTTGGTCGCGAAGTCCTGCTGCTTGTCCATGGACTCACGGCGAATCAATTGGTCGGAGATGCTTTTGAGCGCATTGACCAGGGTCTGGTTGTAGTGGGCAACGGCCATGTCATAGCCCGCCGAGGCTTCGCCCAGTTGCGAGCGCAACCGGCCGCCATCGAAGATCGGCAAGGAGATGGCCGGCCCTACGTTGTAGTTGAGCTTCTTGCCGGTCAAGAACTCCAGCGCCCCGCCGCCGGTAGCCATGTAGCCAAGGCTGCCGACCAGATCGACATTGGGGTAGAAGCCAGCGTGCGCTACATCGATACCCCGCGCCTGGGCTGCCACCTGCCAGCGGCTGGCAACCACGTCAGGACGCTGGCCAAGCAATTGCGCCGGCAGGGCCGAGGGCAGCTTCAATGCCGTCGCCAGCGAAAGGCTTGGCCGTTGCAGGCGCGCGCCCTCCCCCGGCCCCTTGCCCGCGAGCGCGGCGAGCTGGTTGCGAGCCAGGGCGATTTCTTCGTCCAGGGCATCCAGTTGCCGATGGGTTTCCGGCAGCGGGGTTTGCGCCTGGCTGACTTCGAAATGGGTGCCGATGCCACCGTCCAGGCGCTTTTGCGCCAGGTCCAGAATCTGCTGTTGCTGGGCGAGGGTCGCAGCGACGATGTCGCGCTGGGCGTAATGCAGCGACAGTTGGATGTAGGCACGAACGACATTGTTCTGCAGTTCGAGTTGCGCCATGCGCGCCTGCGCGGCAGTCATGTGGGCCATGTCCACTGCGCGCTCGCTGGCATTGCTTTCCCGCCCCCACAGGTCCAGCGCATAACTGAAACCCAGCGCGGCGTTGTTGTCCCAGGTGGTGCTGTTGGCCAGCTCACCCGGACCGTAGAACTGATCGGTAGGCCAGTTGTGGCGCTTGAGGGTTGCGTCGCCATTGATCTGCAACGACTCGGCAGACTCGACCACCCCGGCCATGGCCCGGGCCTGACGCACGCGCGCCACCGCCATGGCGATGCTTGGGCTACCCTGTACGGCAAGCTCGACCCAGGCGTCGAGCTGAGGATCGCCATAGGCCCGCCACCACTGTGCGTGAGGCCAGTGAGCGTCCTTGGCCACACGTTGAATGGCCTCGTCGGTGGCCAATGTATTGGCATCGAGTGCCTTGCCCTGTGGGGCAATACCTCCGGTTCCGATGCAGCCGCTGATTGCTAACGATAAAGCCCAAACACTGAGAGTCTTCAACTCTCTGCTGATGCGACGCGGCACTGCTGCAAATTCCTGAGGAGGGGGAGATTTCCAATCGGCGCAATTCTAGGGGGGGCCCTGTGCGGCGATAAGCCGGGAATCCTGTGAATCTTTGTTACCGTTAACGAGATAATCCGTTGGCGGCCTCCTTAAGTCGCCTGTAAAAAAGCTGCAACTTCGTGTAACAATTTGCCATCGCCCCCGAGAGCTCCCCATGGACACTTTGCAAAACATGCGCGCCTTCAGCTGCGTCGCCGAAGCCGGTAGCTTTACTGCCGCCGCCGTGCAGCTTGATACCACGACAGCCAACGTCTCGCGCGCGGTCTCCAATCTGGAAGCCCACCTGCAAACCCGCTTGCTCAATCGCACGACCCGCCGCATCGCCCTGACCGAAGCCGGTAAACGCTACCTGCTGCGCTGCGAGCAGATCCTGGCCTATGTCGAGGAAGCCGAAGCCGAGGCCAGCGACGCCCATGCCCGCCCGGCCGGGCAACTGAAAGTGCACACCATGACCGGGATCGGTCAGCACTTTGTCATCGATGCGATCGCCCGCTATCGCAAGACCCATCCCGATGTCACGTTCGACCTGACCCTGGCCAACCGCGTCCCGGACTTGCTGGACGAGGGCTACGACGTCTCCATCGTGCTGGCCAGTGAACTGCCGGACTCCGGCTTCGTCTCGCAACGCCTGGGGATCACCTACAGCATCGTCTGTGCCTCGCCGGCCTATGTGAAAGCCAACGGCTGTGCACAGAAACCCAGCGACCTGCTGAACCATGCCTGCCTGCGCCTGGTCAGTCCGGTGATTCCGCTGGAGAAGTGGTTGTTCGACGGCCCTGAAGGCCAGGAGATGGTCACCATCAACAGCTCGCCCTTCCTGGTGAACTCGGCCGATGCCATGAAAACCGCAATCATCAGCGGCATGGGCGTCGGCGTGCTGCCGGTCTATGCCGCCATCGAAGGCCTGCGCAACGGCACTCTGGTGCGGGTCATGCCCAACTACCGCTCGCAAGAACTGAACCTCTACGCCATTTACCCTTCACGCCAGTACCTGGATGCGAAGATCAAGACCTGGGTCGAATACCTGCGCGGCTCGCTGCCGGAGATCCTGGCGGCCCACCAGTCGGAGCTGGCCGCCTATGAATTGAGTGGCAGCCTGGGTGGGGTTCGCGTCGCGAACTGAATGCGATCCAGTATGGCGAGGGGCATTCGCCAATGCCCAGCAGTGAAAGAGATGAGGTCGCACTTACTAGGAGCCGCCGGTCGACGCTCGAGTGCTCGCGATGAACTCAAGAGCAACGCGTTCAATCAGAAAACGCGCGTTATCGTTAACGTCCATCGCGAGCGCGCTCGCTCCTACGCGGGTCGGCGTTCACTTAACTGACTGGCATTAGGGCAAGCCCCCTCGCCACACATTCGGTGTTCAGCCTGATGAGCATCAGGTTGATGCCCTCGCACTCCCCCCGTTCAAGATGTTAGCTTGCTTGGCATTCTCCTCCGCCTGACGAGCTTTCCTGCGATGAAAAAGACCGTTCTTGCCTTCAGCCGTATCTCGCCCGATATGGTCGAGTTCCTGCAACACGACTTCAACGTGATCGTGCCCAACCCCAAGCAGGGCGACATCAGCGCACAGTTCAATGAAGCCTTGCCCCACGCCCACGGCTTGATCGGCGTCGGTCGCAAGCTCGGTCGTGCCCAACTGGAAAACGCCGGCCAACTGGAAGTGGTGTCCAGTGTGTCGGTCGGCTACGACAACTATGACCTGGCCTACTTCAACGAACGCGGGATCATGCTCACCAACACCCCGGACGTGCTGACCGAAAGCACCGCCGACCTGGCGTTCGCCCTGCTGATGAGCAGCGCCCGGCGTGTCGCCGAACTGGATGCCTGGACCAAGTCCGGACAATGGCAAGCCAGCGTCGGTGCCCCACTATTTGGGTGCGACGTGCACGGCAAGACCCTGGGCATTGTCGGCATGGGCAACATCGGTGCCGCCATTGCCAGGCGCGGTCGCCTGGGCTTCAACATGCCGATCCTGTACAGCGGCAACAGCCGTAAAAGCGCGCTTGAACACGAACTGGGCGCGCAGTTTCGCAGCCTTGACCAACTGCTGGCCGAAGCCGACTTCGTTTGCCTGGTGGTGCCACTGAGTGAAAAAACCAGACACCTGATCAGCCACCGCGAACTGGCGTTGATGAAATCCAGTGCCATCCTGGTGAACATCTCCCGTGGCCCGGTCGTCGATGAAACCGCACTGATCGAGGCCTTGCAAAACCATCGGATCCGCGGCGCGGGGCTGGATGTCTACGAGAAGGAGCCACTGGCCGAGTCGCCGTTGTTCCAGCTCAAGAACGCCGTGACCTTGCCCCATATCGGCTCGGCCACCCATGAAACCCGCGACGCCATGGCCAACCGCGCCTTGACCAACTTGCGCAGCGCGCTGTTGGGCGAGCGACCGCAGGACCTGGTCAACCCACAGGTGTGGAAGGGCTGAAACCTGGCGACGCATTCCACTGCCACGAAGTCTGGATGGGACTGGGCGCGTAGTTATCGAATATAGGTTTCCCGCACTGATATACCTGACATTGGACAACGATAACTGACCGCGTCCAGCCTCATGCCAATCGGGTAGTCACCGGCTTGACCTTTGTCCCGGGTTTACGGAACACCAACACGTTCCCCAGCATCACCAGTACCAGCCCTGCCAAAGCGGGGGCCGTCCACTGATAGCCCTCGACGAAGGCCGACACATTCAGCGCCACCACTGGAAACAGCACCGTACAATACGCCGCACGTTCCGGCCCCATGCGCCCGACCAGGGTCAGGTACGCCGTGAAGCCGATGACCGACCCAGGAATGACCAGGTACAACAACGAACCGATGTAACGGGCATTCCATTCCATATCGAAAGGGATGCCTTTGACCAGGCAATACATCGACAGCATCGCCGCGCCATAGGCCATCCCCCAGGCGTTGGTCGTCAGAGGCTTGAGACCAGCTTTCTGTTGCAGGCTCGACAGCAGGTTGCCGGCCGAAAAACACAGGGTACCCAGCAATGCCAGGCCAAGCCCCAGCAGGGTTTGCGGGCTGGCCGTGTGACCGACCACCTCAGGCCAGAACAGCAAGCCCAGCCCGCACAGGCCCAGCGCCCCGCCCATCAGGACATTACGGGCAATTTTCTGGCCGAAGAACAGCCGTGAATTCAATGCATTCCACAGCGTAGCCGTGGAAAACACAACGGCGACCAGGCCACTGGGAATCCACTGGCTGGCACTGAGAAAACACATGAAGTTAATGCAGAACAGGCACAAGCCCTGAGCCACGCAGATCAGGTGCCCACGCCGATTCATCACCTGCAGCTTGCGACTCAGCAGGAGCATCACGAACAACACCAGCGCCGCCAGGCCGAAGCGGTAGACAATGGACACTGCAATGGCCACCTCCCCCAATTGCAGTTTCAAGGCAATCCAGGTGGTGCCCCAGATCAGCACGGTCAGCAGGTAGAGCGAGAGGTTCATGACGGTAACTCCTGAAGATGGCCTTCAGTCTGTCGTCCTGGACCGCAGCGTGTTTGCATAAACTTGCGCTTTTGTTGGCGGATGGGCTGGCACGGCAAGGCCTTCGGAGTAGGATGCAGGCGTTGGAGAACCGATCATGCCCGCACTGGAAACCCTGCAAGTCTTTCAAGCCCTCAACCGCTCGCCCAATGCTCGTCTGGAGCACAGCGCCGAGCTCGGTGACGGCATGGCTGCAGCCCTGTGGAGCAATCATCATGACGCCCAGGACTATGAAGCGCCGGGACACCACACCCTCTCTTGCTACATTGCCGGCGGCACCGGGACCTTTCGCCGTGAACAACCCGGCATCAAGGGCGGCCCGGGCAAACTCTGCATACTGCCCGCCGAGCATCAATCGGCCTGGGTGATCAATGGTGAAATCCGCCTGGCACACCTGTACTTCAGTCCCGAACACTTCGCCCTCGGCTGCATCACCTTGCTCGACCGCGAACCTCGCGCGCTGCAACTGCAGGAAAGCACTTTCCTGGACGATGCACAGCAGGCCGGGCGCTTCCGCCAGTTGATTGCGTTGAACTGGAATGAGCCTGGCGAACGTCTACTGACCAGCAGCCTCGCCCACGAACTGCTCAGCCATACCCTGCTCAATCAAGTTGGCCTGCGCCAGGGCGTGCGCCTCAAGGGGGGATTGGCCGCGCACCAACGCCGGCAACTGGTCGAGTACATCGACAGCCAAGTGGCCGAGCCCATCAGCCTGGGTCAGTTAGCGGGGATGTGCGCACTGTCGGAATACCACTTCGCGCGAATGTTCCGCGAGAGCTTCGGCCTGCCGCCTCATCAATACCTGTTGGCCCGCCGCCTGGCCCATGCCCGGCAGCTGCTGCGCAGTACCCGGCAGCCGCTGGGCGAGATTGCACTGGCCTGTGGATTTGCCAGCGCCAGCCATTTCACCCACCGCTTTCGCCAGGCCATGCATGGAACACCTGGCGAGTACCGCCAGGCGTTCTTGCGCTGATCCGCTCCCGGAGCTCTGTTGCCTCATCTCGGGGCACCGCCTGCGATTCAGAGGGCGCGGTGATCATCAAGGGCAGGTTCAACTAAAACCGGGCGAACACGGCAACCGGGCTGGCCAGCACCCCCAGTCCTGCCATGAGCATGACCAGACGCGGGCGATAGGGCAGCAGCAACACCAGCCATAACCCGCTGAGCATCAGGACCGCGCACCACTCCACCAATCCCAGGCTCCAGCCAGCGGCGGCCACCGCCGCCCACAATGACAACGCCAGCAACGACCACCCCGCCAGTTGCAACAGCTGACGTACACGAAGCGGCGGTGTACGTCCGAGCAGGTCGCGGTGATGGCGATCCATCGACAGGCACAACGCGGTGAACCCGCCGTAGCACAAGAGCAAGGGCAGCAGCATTCAGTTCACCTCGTGTTCAAGCGTGGCCCGTCGTACGCGCGCGGTGCGGGTCGGGACAACGCCACTGGCCTGACCTGAGCGCCACATCCTCCAGGCGGCCCAGCTCAGAAACAATCCACTGCCCAGGCAGGTCAGGTCGAAGCCGGCCATGGCCCAGTCACCCTGGGCAATGGACACGCCCAGGTGCCGGGTAGTGGTCAGCGCGTTGAGCAACGGCAGGCCGGCGAACAGTAACGCCGCCAACGCCAATTGCTCGACCCAGGCCGCACGGCCCTGGCGCAACGCTACATGCAACACGCTCAATCCCCAGGCGATGAAGAAGCTGTTCACTTCCCACGTCGAGCGCTCGACAAAGCTCACCGGCAATAGACGGTTAGCCCAGAAGAACGCTGCCACGGCGATCAGCAGGCCAGCCATGCTGGCAATGTTCAGCACTTGCACCAGACGTAGCTCAAACGGCATCACACCGCTCTTGGCGTGTTTCAACTGACGCTTGCCCAGCCAGATCACCAGCCCGGTACCAATCATCGCGGTACCGGCCAGGCCGCAAATGAAGTACAGCCAGCGCAAGACCGGCCCGGCGAAGCGCCCCAGGTGCAGGCCGTAGAAACTGCCCATGAAGGCCATCGGCATCGACGGCTGCGCCTGCACCGTGAGTAACTGGCCGTTGACGCCATCGAACGACAGGCTGCTGCCAAAGTCATACACCACCCGGTCGTCACTGCTGCGCATGACACTCACCGAGGCCTTGAGGTCGTCGGGGTTGCTCACCGTCACTGCCGCGGCCTGCCCGCCGGACCAGTGCTTGCCGGCGCGCTCCACGAACAATGCCAAGGGCTGCAATTGACCGGGCTTGCCGACTGCCGACGGGGTGTCGGACTCCGGGAACAGTTCGTTGAAGTACGCGTCGCTATCGCCGTTGTAGGCAACCAGGATGCTCGCGGGTATCACCATCGACATGAAGATCACCAGGCTGCTGTACGTGATCATCAAGTGAAACGGCAACACCAGCACCCCCACCGCGTTGTGCCCATCGAGCCAGGAGCGCTGGCCCTTGCGCGGGCGGAAGGTGAAGAAGTCCTTGAAGATCTTCTTGTGAGTGATGATCCCGGTGATCAGCGCCACCAGCATCAGCATGGCTGCCGCCGTCGACAACCAACGACCCCACGGGTGCGGCATCTGCAATTGAAAGTGGAAGCGATAGAAGAAGTCCCCGCCGCGGGTATCCCTGGCCTGGACCCGTTCACCGGTCAGCGGATCGAGTTGGCGTTGCTCGCGATTGCCGCGTCGCCCTTCGTTGCCCGGCGCCTGCCAGAACACTGAAAGGCCTGGATCGCGGGCACTGGGCAGGCTGATCACCCAGCGTCCGGCACCCGCCGCGTGTTGTTGCAGGTAGTCCTGCGCCAACGTCAGGCTGGCCTCGGTGCTAACCGAGCGCACCGGCACTTCCGGCTGCATCCAGTGACTGATCTCATCCTTGAAGTACGACAAGGTACCCGTCAGAAAAATCGCAAACAGCAGCCAGCCAAAGACCAACCCGGTCCAGGTGTGCAACCAGGCCATGGCCTGACGAAAGCCTTCCTTCATGACTGACCCAGCCAGTAACCCAGGCCACTCACGGCCGCCAACACCAGGCTGGGGACCATCACACCGGACCATGCCTGCCAGGCGCTACGGCAGGCAAAGCACCAGAGCACCGCCACCAGGTAGACCAGAAACGAGGTCATCATGCCACTGAGGACGGCTTCGGCGCGGGGCATCGGGAGCCAGAGGCCCATGCAGATACTGGCCAGCGCCGCCAGGATGTATCCACCCAGCAGTGCTGCCAGCACCCGGGAAGTGACGGCCATACGATAGGAAATGGGGAGGCTTTTCATGTTTCGACCTTGAAACCTTGGGGAAACCTGCACGCGGTCCATGCCTGCACAGGGTCAACAGGGCCCAATGGTAATGATAGATATTCTCATATGCAAAAGTGGACTGATCAAAGAACAGTGCCAAGGCACGTCGGGCGGGGGGTTACGCCGTGGGTTCATCGAACACCAGCAAGGTATCAACAGACCCCAAAAACAAAACGGGCCTGCAATTGCAGGCCCGTTTTCATTGGGTTGTAGACGTGTTTCAGGCATCAGCCATTAAGCGCTGCCTGCTCGTTCTCAAGAAATTCTTCTTCAAGCAGTGCATCGGCGTGAGCACCAGACTGGATGGGTGTCACGGTGGCGCGTTTACCGCGCAATTTGCCGAACAGATGCTCCAGCGCATGTTCAAGCTTGGTGGCCGCCCCTTCGATGGCCAGTTCCAGGTTTTCGGCTTTATGAGTCACGGATACCGGTTGATGGCCTTTTGGCCGCGCTTCAAGCTGGCAGCGCATATCGTGTGGACCGGGTTTATCGCCGTTCTCGTCCCGCAGGTGAACCTCGACCCGTGTCAGGTCCTCTTCATATCGTTCGAGCGCGCTCTCTACGGTAGTACGTACCCACTCCTCCAGTCGGATGCTGCTTTGAATATGGTTATCGCTGTTGACTTGGATTTGCATAGTTCATCCCTTATTTCAGCTAGCTCGCGAGAGGTCCGGTGTAGCGTTGAAACCTGAGTGACCGTGACCTCTTACTTACAGAGTTGGGCAGACGGAGAAACAATTCAACCCCTAAAAAAAGATAAATATTCATACGCAAAAAAAGTCGGACAACCGGCAAAAGCGCTGTTAAGGTCGGGAGTTCGCTCGCCCTGCAACGCAGCCCAAAAACCTCATGGCTGCCCCTCGCCCAACGGGTGCATCCCGCGAAAGATTTCCGCCTCCTCCACCAGCCAGTCATGCACCGCGCGTACCCCCGGATGGCTCAGCGCCCCCGGTGCATACAACAGCACGTAGCGCTTGTAGTTGGGCACGGCGACGCCAAAGGGCACGATCAGCGTGCCTCGTTCCAGTTCGTCGTTGAGCAAGGTCCGCCGGGCGATGGCCACGCCCATGCCGGCAATCGCGGCCTCGATGGTCAGATGGTTGCGATTGAACGTATGGCCACGCCGTACGTCGGCACCGTCGAAGTCGATCGCATTCAGGTAGAACTCCCACTCAGCATATTCATAGCTGCCGCGCCAGGCGGTGATGTCGTGCAACAACGCAAAGTGCACCAGATCCGCTGGCCCGTGCAGCGGTGGCCGGCCACGCAACAAATTCGGCGCGCAGACCGGGAAAATCTGTTCATCGAGCAAGGTTGTGGATAACAACCCTGGGTAGCTACCGTCGTTCAGGTCGATCGCCAGGTCGAAGTCGCCTTCGTGCAGCGCCACGCTGCTGTCCTCGGCCACCAGGCGCAACTGGATATCCGGATAACGCTGCTGCAAGCGTGGCAGACGCGGGGTCAGCCATTTGCCCAGAAACGAAGGGATGGAGCGCAGGCGCAGAATGCCGCTAATCATGCCGGCGTCCAGCCGGCGCAATTCCGCGTCGATGCTGCCATAAGCCTCGTTGACGGTGATCGCCAGGCGCTGGCCCTCGGCACTCAACTCGACGCCCCGCGCGCGACGATGAAACAGGCGAAAACCCAGGCGCTCTTCCAGTTGGCGAATCTGCTGGCTCACGGCCCCGGGGGTGATGTGCAACTCTTCGGCGCAACGGGTGAACGACAAGTGTCGCGCCGCACAGGAAAACACATGCAGCCAGACGTAGGTCTGGGCATGAAATTGACGACTCATCGTTTAGTCCTACTAAAGCCTGTCTTAGGAAGTTTCGTTGGTCACTGATGACCGAGGTAGGCAGTATCGCCGACATTGCGCTTGTCCTACAAAAAATGGCAGCGATTCCTACTCCATTGCTTGTAAGGCTTTAGCATGGCTATCAGTGTTTTCGATCTCTTCAAAGTCGGTATCGGTCCGTCCAGCTCTCACACCGTCGGCCCGATGCGCGCCGCCGCCACCTTCGCCCAATCGTTGTTTGACCAAGGTCTGCTGGGGCAGGTCTGGCGCGTGGAAGTGCGCCTGTACGGCTCGCTTTCCGCCACTGGTGTCGGCCACGCCACCGACCGCGCTTGCGTCATGGGCCTGATGGGCGAATGGCCCGACAGCATCAACCCCACCAGCATCCCTTCGCGCATTGCCCAGGTGCGTGACCGCGGTGAACTGCTGCTGGCCGGGCGCCTGAGCATTGCCTTCGATTGGCAGCGCGATTTGCTGCTACTCGATGAAAGCCTGCCCTACCATCCCAACGCCATGGCGTTGACCGCCTTTGGCGAGTCCGGCCCCTTGTTCGAGCAAACCTACTATTCGGTGGGCGGCGGCTTTATCGTCGAAGCGGCCGAAGTCGACTCCGGCGTGCCGGCGGCCAACGACGTGGTATTGCCGTACGATTTCTCCAGCGCCGCTGAACTGTTAGCGCTGTGCAACCAACACGGCCTGCGGGTAGCCGAGTTGATGATGGCCAACGAACGGGCCTGGCGCAGCGACGCGCAAACTCGTCAGGGGCTGCTGCATATCTGGTCGGTGATGCGCGAGTGCGTCGAGCAAGGCCTGAGCCACGAAGGTGTACTGCCCGGTGGCCTGGACGTGCCACGTCGCGCGGCAAAACTGCACCGCAGCCTGCTGGAAATCGGCAAGCCGAACGTCATCAGCTCGACCCTCTCGGCGATGGAGTGGGTGAACCTGTTCGCCCTGGCGGTCAACGAAGAAAACGCCGCCGGCGGACGCATGGTCACCGCGCCTACCAACGGTGCGGCCGGGATCATCCCGGCGGTGTTGCACTACTACATGAAGTTCAACCCCGACGCCTCGGACGATGATGTGGTGGCGTTTTTCCTCGCCGCGGCCTCCGTGGGCATCCTGTGCAAGAAAAACGCTTCGATCTCCGGGGCCGAAGTCGGCTGCCAGGGCGAAGTCGGTTCCGCCTGCGCCATGGCGGCTGCCGGCCTGGCCGAAGTGCTGGGCGCCACCCCCGAACAGTTGGAAAACGCCGCCGAAATCGGCCTGGAACACAACCTCGGCCTGACCTGCGACCCGGTCGGCGGGCTGGTCCAGGTGCCGTGCATCGAGCGCAACGCGATTGCCGCGGTGAAGGCGATCAACGCCACCCAGATGGCCCTGCGCGGCGACGGCAAGCACTTCATTTCCCTGGACCGGGTCATCCGCACCATGCGCGATACCGGTGCCGACATGCACGATAAATACAAAGAGACTTCACGGGGCGGCCTGGCTGTCAGCTGGGTGGAATGCTGACGAGCATTCCCTGACCACCCTGGCAGGTCGCTTCAGGTGACCTGCCCCACGTGAGCCCGAGCAAGAATAATAACGAGGCAAAAACGATGACCGATATACGTACACCTGCTGCTGAAAATCCTGCTGTAGACGTCACCCGCGACACCGCAACAACCCGCCAAGGCTGGAGCAAGCACGACACCACCTGGATGCTTGGCCTGTACGGCACGGCCATCGGCGCGGGCACGCTGTTCCTGCCGATCAACGCCGGCGTCGGCGGCTTCTGGCCGTTGCTGGTGTTGGCGCTGCTGGCCTTCCCGATGACCTTCTTCGCCCACCGTGGCCTGACCCGCTTCGTGCTGTCGGGGCGTTCCGGCGACATCACTGAAGTGGTGGAAGAACACTTCGGCATCGGTGCCGGCAAGCTGATCACCTTGTTGTACTTCTTTGCGATCTTCCCGATCCTGCTGGTATACAGCGTGGCGCTGACCAACACCCTGGGCAGCTTCATGGAGCACCAACTGCACATGACCCCGCCACCGCGCGCGGTGCTGTCGCTGGCGTTGATTCTGGGGCTGATGGCCATCGTTCGTTGCGGCCAGGGCGTGATCGTCAAAGCCATGAGCGTGCTGGTGTATCCGTTTGTCGCCGCACTGCTGTTACTGGCAGTGAGCTTGATCCCGAACTGGAACGGTGCATTCTTTGCTTCGGCCGGCGACGGCATGCCCATGTCGGTGTTTCTCAAGACCCTGTGGCTGGCGATCCCGGTGATGGTGTTCTCGTTCAACCACTCGCCAATCATCTCGGCCTTCGCCGTCGATCAGAAACAGCGCTACGGTGCCCAGGCCGAACAAAAGAGCAGCGGTATTCTCGCGGTCGCCCACAGCATGATGGTGGTGACGGTGATGTTCTTCTGCTTCAGCTGCGTGCTGGCCCTGTCACCGGCAGATCTTGCGGCCGCCAAGGCACAGAACATCTCGATCCTGTCGTACCTGGCCAACCACTTCCAGACCCCGGTCATCGCCTATGCCGCGCCGTTGATCGCGCTGGTGGCGATCACCAAGTCCTTCCTGGGCCATTACATCGGCGCCAGCGAAGGCTTCCAGGGGCTGATCGTGAAAAGCCTGCGCAGCCGTGGCCGGGTGATGTCGGCCAGTTGGCTGAACCGCGCCACCGCGTTGTTCATGATCCTCAGTTGCTGGGCCGTCGCCACCTTCAACCCGAGCATCCTGGGCATGATCGAAACCCTCGGCGGGCCGGTGATCGCTTGCCTGCTGTTCCTGATGCCGATGTATGCCATTCGGCGCGTGCCATCTCTGCGCCAGTATTCGGGTCAACTCTCGAATGTGTTCGTGGTGCTGATCGGCCTGATCGCACTGTCTGCGATCATCTATTCCGTCATGCCCTGAAACGGACCGGAAACCAAAAAGGCGAGCCACTAGGCTCAATGCCAGTCAGTTAAGCGAGCGCCGACCTTTGTAGGAGCGAGCGTGCTCGCGATGGACGTTAACGATAGCGCGTGTTTTCTGATTAAGCGCGTTGCTCTTGAGTTCATCGCGAGCGAGCTCGCTCCTACACATTCGACCTCATCTCCCTAACTGATCGGTATTAGCCACTAGGCTCGCCTTTTTATTGCCGGTTCTGCGGCGCCCGGGAATGCTCGGCATGTCCTTTGCTTTGCCAAAGTTCGAGCGACATGGAAATCGCTCGAACTTTCGCGAACGGCTTGCCGATGGTCTGGAAAAGCGAACCAATCCTGATCTCGACCGGTCAATGACTGCACGATCCAATCAAGCGGTGACGCATCATGGATAACCCTTTCCAACTGATAACCGACACCTTTGCCCCGGACTATCAGGTCAACCTGAGCATTCAAGGGCTGGACGGCGGCATCATGCTAACCCTGTCCAACACCGGCCGAATCGTCGCCAAACGGATGATCAGCGCCGAACAACGCAATGACCCCAAGCGCCTCAAGCGCTTGGTGCAAAGCATTCAGTTCGGCATTGCCATCGAACAGGGCCATAGCGCCGTGGCGATCCTCGAAACCATGACCGATGGCGACAACCACCGGCTGCCGACATCGATACGCAAGGCCCCGCTGCCCGTGTCAGCCCGGCATTAAAGCTCGCCCTTCTCGACTTCCGGATGCTCACTGGAGCCCGCACCGATCTTGCGCTGCGGGTGTTCGATCTTCACCGAAGGGAACTGCGAAGAGGCATAACGCACCACCAGAATCGCAAACGCCAGCAACAGAATCCCACCGCACAGGTAGATGATGCCCAGGTCCGGCGGGTTGTGATGCGAGACGTTGGAGATCAGCAGGCGGGTCAAGGCGGTGATCGCCACGTAGATCAGAAAACGCACCGGCATGTGGTTGGTCTTGAAGTAAATCCCGACCATCGCCCCCAGTTCCAGGTAAATGAACAGCAGCAAGATGTCATCGATCTTGATGTGTCCCTCTTCGATCATGCCGAGAAACTCCATGACCGCCGCCCAGGCCGTCACCGCGCCGATGGCGAACAGCGCCAGGTAATGGAAGGTTTCAACGAACAGATTGCCCAGGGACTCGGCCAGTTCATGCACGTTCTGGCGAAGTCGCTCCGCCCAATTGATTTTCACGGTGGTTCTTCCTTAGGTCGGCTCGACCGGATGATGCGGGTTCGACGTGACGGTTGTTCTGCATGCAGAAAAAAGGCCAGCGGCTATGGAGTGAGATGAAAATGGATTACGACTGGACACTTCCGCATTGCATTTACCCACACCTTCGCGGGCAAATCCGCTCCCGCAAGGGACAGCATTGATCCTGGAAGACAAACCCGCAAACACGTCTACATTAAAAAGCCACTACCCAAAGCGCAGGGATTCGCTTATCCTTTAGCTGTATATAAATACAGTAGTCGTAAAAGACAACTAATGTGAAGGCATGTGAGGTGGTAAATGGCCGTCGAAGTGGTATACCGCAGCAGCCGAGATCTGGAGCGCTTGTTCATGGATAAAGCCGAAGCTG
>NZ_FYDM01000005.1:107856-358267 GCF_900187415.1 Pseudomonas sp. Irchel s3b6
AGCTGTATATAAATACAGTAGTCGTAAAAGACAACTAATGTGAAGGCATGTGAGGTGGTAAATGGCCGTCGAAGTGGTATACCGCAGCAGCCGAGATCTGGAGCGCTTGTTCATGGATAAAGCCGAAGCTGACCGTCATGACAAAATGCTCGAACTGGCCGAATTGCTGGCTGAAGTGTTGCAAAAAGCCGTTCCGTCCCTGACCGAACAGCAGGTCGAAGAAGCCGGGATCTACATGGCGAAAAACCGCGATGTGTTTGCCAAGGCGTTCAAGAGCCAGCCGGATGCACTGTCCGAGTTGCTGAGCATGCCGGCTGAAGTAGCTGAAGTAGCCGAAGCGACTGAAGCAGCGGAGCCGGTCAAGCCCGCGAAAGCCGCCAAGCCCGCCAAGTAAGCAACACCCGAATTGAATAGGCCCTGAGTCAAATGGCTCAGGGCCTTTTTCATGCCAACGACAACGCTCGCCTCTCAGGCCGTTAATTGGCGAGAGATGTCTGCTCTTTTGGACTTGTTCCCGGTTCTGTCCATAGCTTGGAGACTGTCGAGTAATGCAGCATGAATACCAACAGGCCCGTACCCCCGCATATCCACCATAAGGTAAAGCCACCATAGGCTCCGTATAACCATGCCCCCACACCAGGACCATAAAGCGAGTGACCTAACCATGCGGCGCTGAATATACCCAGGTATTTGCCGCGTTGACGCCCTTGAGAGCGGTTCATTACCGACAGTGTCCAGACAGGCGTCAACAGCAACTCGGCAGCGGTAATCACCAACATGGTCAATACCGCCCAGATGATATGGCTGCCCATATTCAGAATAAGGAAAGCCCCACCGAGTAGCAAAATACCCAGGCGTGAGGCGATGACGATTCCATGTCGTTCGATCCATCGGCTCACGGGCAACTGCAATACCACTACCAGCAGCGCATTCATGGAAAACAGATAGGCGATCCAATGAGGACCGGCATCAGCGTGCTCACGCAAGAAAATCCCGAATGTGCCATACATCTGATCGAATATGCCCAAGGCCAGCAATTGACCAAGAATGAAGACAAGAAAAAAACCGTCTCTCCAAGGCGAACCCACTGCAAAATCCCCTGTGTCTTTCTGCGTCGCCGCAATGCTCGCAAGCTGCCAGAGTCCTACGGCATGTTTCAGGGCATAGCCGAGCAATAAAAAGCTGCCAAATAAATTCAGCAATCCTTGAAACAGAAACACGTAGCCGTATCCAAAGCCGACCAGTGTTCCGGCCAGCAGACCTGCGAGGGCGACTCCCAGATTGAATACCACTCGATGCAAACCCTGCACGCGCGCTTGTAGCTCTTGCGGACTCCCCTCCATCACCAGGCGCAAGTTGGCTGGACGAAACGCACCGTCAAAAATGCCTACCAAGGGCACCACGATCAGTAACAGTGCAAAGGGTGGGGTCAATGCCAGCGTAACGGCAAAAACACCGCTCAACAGCAAAGAGATCCCGGTCGCCCATTGTGAGTCCAGACGCTCCGATAACGCGCCACCGACATAAGCCCCGAGGATACATCCGCCGCCATAAGCAGCCATGAGCCAAGCGATAGTAGAAAAGTCATACCCATATACCTCGAGGAAGTACAACGGCATAAACAATTTGACGATACCCCCAGCGCTATTCAGCAGCGTCGCCAACAGTTGGAGTTGTACCGATCGAGGCAAAGTTCGAATCATCTTTTTCAATCAGTTAATTAGAGAATAGAGTAGCAATATGTACGGTGTCTTCATGCCTGCTTTTGGACAATCGTACTTTTGCCGTTCTGGCCAGTGACACGGCCAACATCATGGCTTGCTCTGCCGACTCATGAGAGACGATGATCGAACCGATGACCCCTTGATTAGACGCTGCCGGCTCGTACCACTTATTGATTTCGCCAAGAACCTGAACACTCTCCACCCTTGGGCGGCTTCTCATTTCATGTTCATTTTCAAGCCCTAGAAAAAAGCCAGCCTCAGGCATCGTCACACGATGGATCGCAACGCCTCTGTTGACAGAAGGATTCCATTCGATGGATTTGCCTTGAGCCAGCTCAACGATCGCATGAGCCGGGTTTTCACCCGTGGCGAGCTCAATCATGTGGCTCCCCATCTGATCGCCTACCAAACGAGGATTAACTTCCAGAATCTTGACCTCCCCACCAACAATTTTGCAGTCGACGTTAACAGCGCCGACAGCAAAGCCCAGCTGTTTCAAAACCGGAGATATATGCCGAAACAACAACATCGTTTCATCGTCAGAGGATGGGAAACTGGCGCCTATTTTTATAAAGTTTGTTCCATCACCCTTGGTAATTATTTTCCTGAAAGCGCCCATCACAATGAACTTTTTATTGAGCGGCTTCAGGAGATCAAGACAAAACTCCTCTCCACCGACCAAGGCTTCCAGCAACGTACCGTTTTCGAAATCCTGCCCTGAGGCATCTCGCCCCCAGCCTTGACGAGCCTGCAGATAGCTGTCGAGGTCCGCTTGCCCATTGATTTTTTTCACATATAAACTGTCATTGCCATTGACCGGTTTTGCAATAAAAGGGAAACCAACTTCTTGAGCAAATTCCTGAGCCTCTTCCAAGCGACTCACCAGGCGATAGGCGGGATTAAGTGACGGTGCGATACGATTGATGGCTTCGCGCATCTGGAATTTGTTTCTGAATCGCCGCACAACCGAGGGCTCATTGGTCGGCACCCCATAGCGCATGGCCAGTTCTGCAGTTTGTACAACGAAAAAATCGCTAGTCGTAATAATTGCTCTTATTTTCGATTGTTCCGTCAACGCACCAACCGCTTCGACCATTAAGGCAAGGTCGGACGTATCCACCTTCACAATGGCCTGACAATGTTGAGAGATGGCCTGCGGGTAGGCATCCGGTTCGCGGCACAGCAAAATAACGTCATAACCTTGCTGCCGAGCATAACGGCACGCGACTTCACCCGCGCCGGTTTGACTTGCTTCGACAAATATCACACTTCCTGTCATTGCAATCTCCAAACTACTTGGTAGCTAAAAACGTATTGAGAATGGCATCCCAATAACGTTTTGATACGAGCTCACGCAATAGTACACCCAAGGCAAACAACCGGGCGACGTCGGCGCCTTTATCCCTTATTTCAGAAAGCATGATGTTATCAAGCCAACCTTCCGCGTGTTTGACGTCAAGCTCCGAATGATCATAATGATAAGCCAATACATGCTCAGACAAACCCAGTCGCGCGCCACCCTTGGCAATGCTGGAGAACCGTTTTGGCGTCAACGCTTCCAGAAAGCCAAGGTAGCCGGCACAGTAATGGTACAGGCTTCTGAAATGTGCCAGGTACAACATATAGTTACCGCACGCCACGGCTTGCCAAGCAATAGTGCTCTGACGAACTGTGTTGATTTCCAAGGCAGACACCAAACGACCAAACATAGTCAAATGAAACTTGCCAGGATCGCTGCTTCCCAACTCATCCTGGAAATTATCGAAAAACTCAAGTTTCGGGCTGCCTCGAACGCCGACTTGTGCAAGTGCGATAACATCGTCGAAGGAGACATGCACCCCGGCTTCAGTCTGGATAAAGCTTCGGTACTCGGCCAATGACGCATCATGTTCAATATATTCAAACAGTGGGTGAGGAGAATGTTTGTATTGTGCGCATTTTACTTGAAACCACTCTTTGAATTCTCCCTCCGTCGCGGGTAGCTTTTCATCACACAGCGACGCCAGATCACTCTGTAGCTGTGTCTGCATGATACGTTGCTGTATTTTAAACATCAGCGGCGACATCTCGAGCCCATCATCGAGCAAAAGATAACGCCGACGAAGTAACTCGTTAGCCAAAAAATGGACCGAGGCTAAACTTTCCTCGTGCTTTTCGACGAATGCTGAAGTCAACTCACCCTCCAGCAAATCCAACAAGACTTTTTCATCACTTTCAATAGCCGAAGCATCACCGGCCACATACGTTGCCAAGCGTTGCTGTAAATCATCCAGCAGTTTGTTGTTATAACCCCCAGAAAAACCAGCAACCCGGTTAGCCGTTAACTCAACGCTTTCAAAAACTGACATATCCCTGTCTCCAGATAAGGCTCAAATCACTTGGCTATCAAAATCGCTCAAGTAATCGCTCAAGGTGATCACTACCGTACTCACCAGCTTCTGCATTTGTTGAGTACTTTCCTCACCGATGGAAAAACGCAGGAACGGAGGCATATTGTCTGCCATCGCAGCTGCGGCTGACACCCGAGTAATGGCAAATCCAAAACTGACGCCCTTGGTTATAGGGATATGGTTTTCTCGACAACGTTGCAGTAACAGACCAATAAAACCATCAAGACAAGCTCGATTATTTAGACCGGGGGCCTTCATCGAAATGGCAACTACACCTCCTCCATGTTGCCAACCCAGTTCACGCCAGCGCCATGGGTATGCCAGATCAATTCGAGCCATAAGATAGTCGTTATCTTGCAGGCCTTGAGTAAATATCTGAGCGTTTCGGCTCAATAACCGCATTCTGCTCAAATACATCTGTCGGTCATACTCTGGAAATTTCGTCACCGCAGACTGGTACATCACTCCACCGGTATTTCTGCGATGAGTCGCCAAACTGGCGATATGCTTCTTGGTACTGACCACAACGCCCGCCATCTGCATGTCCAGACCGAACTGTAGATATTTGCTGCCACTCTCGTAATAGAGAACGGCCGGGTGGTTTTCGGCAGAAAACATGTCGAAGATTTCAATACCGCCAGAGACCATCGTACCGTCTATCACTAGCCATTTATGCCGCCAGTCGTGTACCGCCATTTTGTTGGCCAGGGCTTTCAAATCCAGGATGTTCATGTCTCCAAGATTGGCCAATGGATCGAGGAATATAACGCTGGCATCCGAGCTGCCGACCAGTTCCACCAGCGCATCAAGCTCCCATGAACTGGAGCGAATCAATTCTATGTGCTGCAGACGCTCCAGCTGCTCCAATGCCTCGAAGTAGATGTAGGGAGAGGTAACTACCTTGGCGCCCGGCTGAAAAACGCTTCCTAACAGAAAGCTTTCAATCACCGTATAGGCGGCCTGACCTGAGGACACCAACAACAAGTCGTTTTTATTACTGTTGAATCCCAGGCTCTGCAAAAGATTGATTTCTACTTCTCGCAGAAGCATGGAGCCGTACCGATCATAGTTTACCGCCGAGCCACTGTTTTCCTGTGGATCGAAGAACATGACGCAACCGCTTTGATCGTTACTGGCGCTGCACCACGCCAGGCTGTTTCGCAAAAAGGAGTACTCTTGAATCATCAGGCGATAGCGATGGCTGGCCGAGGATTGGGATAACCCCTGACCCTTGACTTCATTTAAACGGGCCAACGTAGTGTGGGAACGGCCCAACACATAGTTGATACTGTCCTGCTCAAGTGAAAGCCCCTCGATCATCGCAAATTCTTGATGTCGTTCAACATCGGTAATCAGCCTTTCGAACTTGATCGTCAACTGATTGAGCAAATCGAACCAAAAGTCCTTGCTCTCTGTAACGAGCGCCTCCCGTACAACCTCATAATGTATTGGCAGATTCCTCTGAGTCTCGGCGATCAATTTGGCGGACTGGTGGCCAAGCAACGTGGCAGACGCGCCATCTTTTTCATGGGTTGCCACACACTTCATCAGCGCGGAAGTTGATATATTGCCTCCACTGATGATCACCAACGTGTTGCCTTTAACGACTTGACCTTGCGGATCAGCAAGCAGCGGCGCCAAAGAGATGGCACCGGCGCCCTCGGACAAAACACCTTCATTGTGCAGCAACGCCACAATGGCCCGTTCAATATCCTGCTCCGCAACCGCGATATTCAAAGAAATCAAAGGCAAAATAAAGTCTCGCAATGCAATATCATCTTCACAGTGCTGCACAGCCAAGCCATCAGCGATTGTCGGATAGACTCCTTTCTTCAAGGCGTCTACCGATACGTTGTCCAAGTCCCGGTTGAATATCTTTGGATGCACGGTCAATACACGTGTATGCGGACTTCGGGCTTTGAATACCGCACCTACCCCTGCCAGGAGTCCGCCACCACCGAGAGGAATAATAACGTTATCGAACTCGATAACTGCCTCTTCCAATATCTCGACTCCCAGGCTCCCCTGCCCCTTTATTACATCAGCATTCGAAAATGGAGATATAAATGCACCTCCTTGTTTCTCCGCCTGCTTCCTGGAGATCTCGGAAGCCTCGAACAGATCTTTTCCCGCGGCCTCGACGTGCGCCCCGCTATCAACCAGTCTTCTCAGTTTCAACTCTGATGCGTTGACGGGAACATAGACCGTACAAGCCCGTCCCAAATGCTGGGCCACATAGGAAACTGCCAACCCATGATTGCCGGCAGACGCGGTAAACAGAGGAATATTTGGAGATAACTTCCTGATGGCGTTGTAAGTACCGCGTATCTTGAATGAGTTGGTCAGCTGATTACATTCAAGTTTTGCCCAAACAACACGCGTCGCAGTACTGAGCCAAGAAAGCCTTATCAACGGAGTATGTAAAGCGAGCTCTCTTATAAAAAGTGCATCCTGCTCTACTTCATTGGAGAACTGTTGATATTTATCGCTCGACCGCGCACATATCAGATCATCCATAGCTCATTTCCTTGCAAAGATACACTTAGATACGCCTACTTACTGTCGACTAAAAAACAGTCTCATACAAAACCCGTACGGGACAATACATTTCTACCGCTCACCATTCAGGAATGGTCTTGGACTACGGCAAATATGGCATATTCTTACAGTCTCGACCTACTGTGCAGACTCGATTAATGCAGCGCTAGCGAGTGAAAGTATCGCGATATCAAACAGTGATGATTATTGAGAACCAGCCATATCCCAGACCATTAGCCGCACTACTTTAAACATTATGCAAGGGACAGCATTGATCCTGGGAGACAAACCCGCAAACACGTCTACATTAAAAAGCCACTACCCAAAGCGCAGGGATTCGCTTATCCTTTCGCTGTATATAAATACAGTAGTCGTAAAAGACAACTAATGTGAAGGCATGTGAGGTGGTAAATGGCCGTCGAAGTGGTATACCGCAGCAGCCGAGATCTGGAGCGCTTGTTCATGGATAAAGCCGAAGCTGACCGTCATGACAAAATGCTCGAACTGGCCGAATTGCTGGCTGAAGTATTGCAAAAAGCCGTTCCGTCCCTGACCGAACAGCAGGTCGAAGAAGCCGGGATCTACATGGCGAAAAACCGCGATGTGTTTGCCAAGGCGTTCAAGAGCCAGCCGGATGCCCTGTCCGAATTGCTGAACGTGCCCGCTCCGGCAGTGGAATCGGTTGAGCCTGCCGAACCTGTCGAACCGCCCGCCAAACCGGCCAAGGCCGCCAAAGCCGCGAAGTAAGCAACATCCGAATTGAAAAGGCCCTGGATCACAAGATTCAGGGCCTTTTTCATGCCCGTTTTTGCAGGGCACCGGGGGCAATGGTTAAAACACGAAACTGGTTTCCGGCATTGCCATCAAGGAGTCCGCGCCCGCCAGAATGGCCTCGCGGTGCGCACTGGCCCGGGGTAGAACCCGATCCGTATAGAACGAGGCACTGTGCAGCTTGGCCTGGTAGAACCCGGCCTCGTCAGTGCCCGAAGCCAAGGCCGCCTCGGCCCGGGCCGCCGCCTGCAGCCAGAACCCGGCAATCAGCACATAGGCCGAATACTGCAGGAAGTCCACGGAGCAGGCTCCGATCTCCTGCACATTGCGATTGCTCGCCTCCAGGACATGGGTCGTCAGTTCCCGCCACTCCTGCAGGCGAGCCTGCAGCGGTATCACCAACTGACTCAACCGGCCCTCAAGCGACTGGCGGGTGCACCACTGGCTCAGTTCGTCTTGCAGGAGGCCGAGTTCCTTGCCGCCATCACCCAGCAGTTTTCGGCGAATGAAATCCAGTGCCTGGATGCCGTTAGTCCCTTCATAAATCTGCGTGATGCGGCTGTCGCGCATCAACTGCTCCATGCCCCATTCACGGATAAACCCGTGACCGCCGTAAATCTGCACACCGAGGCTGGCGACTTCCTGGCCCATGTCGGTAAAGAACGACTTCACGATCGGGATCAGTAATGCCGCGCGCTTACTCGCGCTCCCGCGAGCCTCCTGATCCGGGTGAGCATGTTCCAGATCCAGTTGTTGCGCCGTGTAGGCCGACACCATCCGGCAGCCTTCGATCAAAGTTTTCTGGGTCAGCAACATCCGTCGAACATCGGGGTGAACGATGATCGGGTCTGCGGCCTTTTCCGGCGCGGCAGCCCCCTGCAACGCCCGGGATTGCAGCCGTTCTCGGGCATAGCGCACAGAACCCTGGAATGAACATTCGGCAACGCCCAGCCCTTGCAGGCCGACTTGATAGCGCGCGTCGTTCATCATCGTGAACATACAGGCCAATCCCTGGTTCGCCGAGCCGATGATCCAGCCCGTGGCGCCATCAAAGTTCATCACACAGGTCGAGGCGCCCTTGATCCCCATTTTGTGTTCGATGGCACCGCAGCTCAGGCTGTTTTTTCGCCCAGGACGGCCATCGGCATCGGCGATGAATTTGGGCACCAGCAGCAGGCTGATCCCTTTGACGCCGGGCGGGGCATCCGGCAGGCGGGCCAACACCAGGTGCACAATATTCTCGGAAAGGTCCTGCTCACCCCCGCTGATGAAAATCTTGCTGCCGGTGACGGCATAACTACCGTCCGCTTGCGCGATGGCGCGGGTACGCAACAGTGAAAGGTCAGTGCCGGCCTGGGGCTCTGTCAGGCACATGGTCCCGGTCCAGGTGCCGTGCACCATTTTTTCCAGGTAGCTGTTTTTCAGCACCTCATCACCGTGTTTGTACAGCGCCAGCACAGCGCCTTCCGTCAGCCCCGAATACACCCGGAACGACAAGCTGGCGGCCATCAGCATCTCGTGGAAGCTGGCCGACACCATTTGCGGGAATGCCTGGCCACCGTACTCGGCAGGCCCGGTCATGCTGGCCCAGCCGTTATCGACATATTGTTGGTAGGCTTGCGCAAACCCCTTGGGGGTTGTGACCTGCCCATTGACGAGGGTCACGCCTTCTTCGTCGCTATTACGGTTCAGCGGCGCGACCACTTCTGCGGCATAGCGAGCCGCTTCGTCCAGGACGCCGTCAATCAATGAGCGATCAAGACCGTGCCCCAGCAGCTCACAATGGGCACTGACATCAAACAGTTCATGGAGCACGAAACGCATGTCACGCAAAGGTGCTTGGAAGCTCATACACGGCCCTTCTACATCGGCAAGGATTGGTTTCTCCCACCTTGCCGATGAAGTTGCGGACCACCGCAAGCCAAGCCTGACAAAAAATGCTCACTTGATCTGCCATGCAGAAAAAAGACCCCACCTACAGCCTGGGCGCTTAGCGATACAGCAAGCGCTCCGCCAACTCGTCCGCCACCCGTGCCGGTGAGCGTTTTTCCGCCTGGGCGTGGGCAAAGACTTCCGTGAGGCGCGAGCTGATTTTCGAGAGGTGGGCGGTGATCGTCGGCAACTCCTCGCCCTGGTGTTTCAGTGCGACATAAATCAGCCCACCGGAATTGATCACGTAGTCCGGCGCATACAGGATGCCGCGATTCTCCAGTTGGTCCGCCACCTGCAAATTGGTCAGTTGGTTATTGGCCGATCCCGCCACCGCCGCACAGCGCAACTGCGCCACGCTGTGGCTGTTGAGCACTCCGCCCAAGCCGCACGGTGCGAGGATGTCACAAGGCGTGCTGAGCAAGGCATCGTTGGCAATCGGATGGGCCCCCAACAGCTCCATTGCCAGCTGGACTTTTCCCGCATCGATGTCGCTCACCAGCAGTTCGGCGCCCGCCGCGTGCAGCTGCTCGGCAAGGGCAAAGCCGACATTGCCCAGCCCCTGGATCGCCACCCGCAGGCCCTCCAGATTGTCGCTGCCCAGTCGGGCCATGGCGGTGGCACGAATACCGGTGAACACCCCCATGGCCGAATGCGGCGAGGGGTCGCCCGAGGCCGTGGTGCTAGTGACATGCTGGGTTTGCTGGGCAATGCAGTCCATGTCGGCCACCGAGGTGCCGCTGTCGATGGCGGTGATGTAGCGGCCGTCGAGCTGTTCGACGCAACGG
The DNA here is from genome assembly GCF_900187415.1 of Pseudomonas sp. Irchel s3b6. Taxonomy (NCBI): domain Bacteria; kingdom Pseudomonadati; phylum Pseudomonadota; class Gammaproteobacteria; order Pseudomonadales; family Pseudomonadaceae; genus Pseudomonas; species Pseudomonas sp. Irchel s3b6. The sequence goes on from NZ_FYDM01000005.1 coordinate 117,997, forward strand.
CCGAAGGCCTCGAACAGGGCCGCACGGTTCTCGACATGGGGTTGGCGCATGATCACCGCCACACCGCCCCCCAGCGGCAACCCGGCCAGGGCGGCCTTGTAACTCATGCCTTGCGCCAGGCGCACGGCATCGATCACGGCGCTTTCATCGTCGGGATAGGCAAGATAGCGGCAACCGCCCAGAGCGGGCCCCAAACGGCTGCAATGAATGGCGATCACGGCCTTTAACCCAGTGGCCGGGTCAACGCTCAGGTGCAGCGATTCAAGGCGAGTGCTTTGCATGAGAGCGAACATCGTAGGGCTCCCGAATCACTTCCAGTAGTCGCCAGTATAGGCTTGCGGCTAAAAATTGCTGAAGCGCACCGGAATAAGCAGGGTGAGCCATAGAGGCTTTGGGACATATCCCGCGACACCCTGTGCAAGGCACTGGACGAATGCCCGCGACGGGGCTAAAACGAGGCATTCGCCGGAGATTTCGATGAAACCGCGCCAAGCTTTTTTCGCCTGTCTGCAACGCTCGCCACCGGCGCTTTTTGAAGCGGCGCTGTGGATCGCGGCCGAACATGATCCCGAGGTGAAACCCGAGTGGCTGCTGGAGCAGTTCAAGGACGTCGAGCAACGGGTCAGCGCCGGTTTACCAATGTTGCCGGTCAGCGAACTGGGCCAGCCGTTGTTACGGCGGCTCAACGACATGGGCTATCAACAGGACGAATCCTCCCCGCTGCGCCCACAGGCGGCATTGCTGAACAAAGTGCTGGAGCGGCGGCGTGGGCAACCACTGGCGTTGGGCTTGGTTGCCCTGGAGCTGGCTCGGCGGCTGGAGATCCCGATGGTTGGCGTCAACTTCCCCGGGCATTTTCTGTTGCGAGTGCCTGGCGCCGACCATCTGCTTGATCCATGCGGTGGTAGACGCCTGTACCCCAACGATTGCCGCGAGCTACTACAACGTCAGTTCGGCCCGAACATGCCGCTCAACGCCGAGCATCTGCTGACCTGCGAACCGGTACAGATGCTCCAGCGCCTGTCACGCAACCTGCGTCAGTTGCACTTGAGCAATGACGACAACCTTAACGCCCTGATCGACGCCGAGCGGGTGCTGGAACTGGGTAATGCCAGTGCCAGCGACTACCTGGCCCGCGCCAGCCTGTATCAACGTCTGGACTGCCCCAACGCCGAACGCTATGACCTGGAGCACGCCCTGCTGCTGTGCGAAGACCCGATCCAGCGCATTCGCCTGACCGAGCGGCTGGGGCATCTGCCGCCCAACGCTATCGTGCACTGATGCCCGCGATCCTGGCACCCCAGTGTTACTGACAGAGCGCGTTATCGTTCATCGTGAGCAAGCTCGCCCCCAATAGGACTCGGAGCTGTATCCACGGGTGAACGCACCTGAATGATCAACAGCGCGGCAATCACTGCCGGAATCGCACAGAAGAAGAAAATCTGCTCCACGGGAACATGCATCGCCAGCAACATGCTGCCAAACAGCGGGCCAAGAATCGACCCGAAACGCCCGACGCCCAATGCCCAACCGGTGCCAGTGGCTCGAACGTGTGCCGGATAGAAGTTACTGGCAAAGGCATTGAGGGTCAGTTGACCACCAATGATGCAGAAACCCGCCGCGAACACGAAAGCCACCAGGTAGCGTGGATTGTCATGGTTCAGGCCCAGCAGGATGGTGCACACCGCGGCTGCCGCCAGCACACCCGACAACAGACGCACTTTGCGCTTGAGACGGTCGGCGATCCAGGCCATGCAGATTGCACCGACCGTGCCGGCGAACAGGAACATCGACGTCACCAGATTAGCGTCCTTGAGCGTCAGGCCGCTTTCCAGCAGCAATGACGGCAACCAGCTGATCATGAAATACAGCAGGATCAAGCTGACAAAGAATGTCGACCAGATCAGCAACGTAGGCCGTGCGTAACCGTTGCGAAAGAGCTCCACCACTGTCAGTTTGCTGCCCTGCTCCTGCTCATTCTGTTGCACCGAAGCCGCCGGAGGCTGCCAGTTCGGCAGCATGCGGGCGGTGACTTTGCGCAGTCGCGCATAAGGCGGCTGATCACGCAGCAAGCGCGGCAGGGATTCAGGGAGAAACCAGAACAGGAAAGGGAACAGCAGCAAAGGCGCGACACCTCCCGCCAGGAACACCGCCTGCCAACCGAAACTGTCGATGAAACCGGCCGCCACAAAGCCACCCGCAGCGCCGCCAAACGAAAAGCCGCATGCTGCAAGCGTGACCATCAGCGTGCGCAGGCGGGGGGGTGAGTACTCGGACATCAGCGCCATGGCACTGGGCATCGCCCCGCCCATGCCTATGCCGCAAATGAACCGTGCAACCATCAAGGTGTTCAAAGAGTCGACGAAGACCATCAACACCGTGAGGCTGGCGTAGATCAACACACAGCACAGCAGAATTCGCCGCACACCGAAGCGGTCAGCCAAGGGGGTGACCGCCAGCGAGCCCAGGGTAAGACCCAGCAGGTTGGCACTGAACACCGGGCCGAACGCCGCTTTTTCCAGCCCCCAATCCTGCGCGAGCGCAGGCACTACATAACCCAGGACCTGTGCGTCGTAGCCGTCAGTCACCAGCAACAACGCGAGAAGCAACAAGAGCAACCACTGATAACGCGACACCGGACGGGCGTCGAGCGCCGACCGAAAGCTGGCAATCTGATTATGCATCGCAAGGTACCTTTATTATTTTTTGGTTATGCCGGGGGGGATTCCACATCTCTTGCAGGAGCGGGCTTGCCCGCGATGAATGATGAAGTGGTGCAAGCAACACACCGCGCTGTTCCTGTGGGGACGAACTGGGCACCGCCCGGCCCGCCCCCACAGGGCTGGCATTACGCCGGGGTATCGGGTTGATTCGCCGGATGAGCCTTGATGAAGGCCGGGTGTTGCGCCGCCAGGGCCGCCACTCGACGAATCCGGGGGAAAGCCTCAAGGGCGATGTTGAAACGCTCCGCCGCATACAGCTGTGGAATCAGGTAGACATCCGCCACCCCCGGTGCACTGCTGAAACAGTAACCCTCATCGCCGATCAACTGCTCGACCACCGCCAGTCCCTGAGTGATCCAGTGACCGATCCACTGCACCACCTGCGGCTCGTCATGCCCCAGCTGGCGCAGTTGATTGAGCACACTGACGTTGTGCAGCGGATGAATATCGCAACCGATCAACGCCGCCACCGAGCGTTCGTGCGCGCGCTTGGCCAGGTCGCTGGACAGCAGCGGCACCTGGGGGTAACGCTCCTCCAGGTACTCGATGATCGCCGGTGACTGGATCAGCAATTCGCCTTCGTCCGTGCGCAAGGCCGGCACCCGGCCTTGCGGGTTGATCTGCAAGTAGGCCGGCTGCCGGTGTTCGCCCCCTTGCGGCGCGATCAGGTTGACCGGCAGTGCCTGGTAATCCAGCCCTTTGAGCGCCAGGGCAATGCGCACCCGAAAGGATGAGGTCGAACGGTAGTAAGTAAAGAGTTCCATGGCCTGAACCTCTTAGCGTGCCGGCAGGATCTTGCCACGGCATTCGCCGAAGCCGATGGACGCGAAACCGTCACGGCTGCAACGGGCGCGCAGGATGATTTCGTCGCCGTCTTCAAGGAACTTGCGCACCTCGCCGGACGCCAGCTCGATCGGTTTTTTACCACCCTCGGTGATTTCCAGCAGGCTGCCGAACTGACCGTTTTCCGGGCCCGACAAGGTACCCGAGCCGAACAGGTCGCCGGCCTGCAACTGGCAGCCGTTGACGCTGTGGTGCGCAACCATTTGGGCGACGGTCCAGTACATGTGCTGGGTGTTGCTCAAGGTCAGGCGATGGGCCGGCAGATGCTGTTCACGCATGGTTTCGGTGAGCAGCAGCACTTCCAGCTCGATATCAAAGCCCCCTGCGGCCTGATCGCGCTTGTCGAACAGGTACGGCAGTGGCTGCGGATCACCTTCCGGGCGCGCCGGCTGGGCACAGCGGAATGGCTCCAGCGCTTCGGCGGTCACCACCCACGGCGAGATGCTGGTGATGAAGCTTTTCGACAGGAACGGGCCCAATGGCTGGTATTCCCAGGCCTGGATATCCCGGGCCGACCAGTCATTGAGCAGGCAGAAGCCGGCGATGTGTTCGGCGGCGTCACCGATGGCAATCGAATCACCCATCTCGTTACCCTGGCCGATCCAGATCCCCAGCTCCAGTTCGTAGTCCAGGCGTGCGCACGGGCCGAAAGTCGGCTCGGTCTGGCCGGCGGGCAGGGTCTGCCCTTTCGGGCGACGGACGTCGGTGCCGGAAGGACGGATGGTCGAGGCGCGGCCGTGATAACCGATCGGCACATACTTGTAGTTCGGCAGCAGCGGGTTGTCCGGACGGAACAGTTTACCAACGTTCTGTGCGTGCTCGATGCCGACATAAAAGTCGGTGTAGTCATTGATTTTCGCCGGCAGGTGCATCTGGCAATCGGCCGCCAGTGGCAGCAGTTTCGCGCCCTGGGCTTCGATCTTGCCGTGCAGGGTGCTGCCTTCGGCAAACAGTTCCAGCAGGCGCTCACGCAGGGCAACCCGCGCACCGCGACCGAGGTCGAAGAATGCGTTCAACTGGCCGCCACGGGTGGCTTCGACGGCCGTGCGTGCAGCACCGTCAAACAGGCCCGCCTCGAGTGCCGCTTCCAGGTCAAAAATGTGCTCACCGATGGCCACGCCGCTGCGCGGCGCCGAACCCTGAGTGCTGAACACGCCCAGTGGCAGGTTCTGCAACGGGAAATCAGCGTGGCCATTGGCGGAGGCAACCCAGCTACGAGTGGGGGTGGTCTGGGTCATGGGTTATCTCCGATTCGGGTTGAAAGTGACGGGCAGCGAAGCCCAGCAAGCATCATAGGTGTTTTGCAGTTGCGGGCAGTCGAGTGCGAAACGGCTTGGACGCAATACCTGGCTGGTCTCGAACATGAACGCCATGGTGTTGTCGATCTTGCTCGGTGTCAGATCGACATTGATCGCCTTGGTGCAGGTCTCGCCATCCGGTCCGTGAGCGCTCATGCAACTGTGCAACGACGCGCCGCCAGGCAGAAAGCCTTCAGCCTTGGCGTCGTAGGCCCCCTGGATCAGGCCCATGAATTCGTTCATCAGGTTGCGATGGAACCAAGGCGGACGGAAGGTGTTCTCGGCGACCATCCAGCGTGGCGGGAAGATCACGAAGTCGAGGTTGGCCAGGCCATGAACGCTGGTGGGCGACGTCAGAACGGTGAAGATCGATGGGTCCGGATGGTCGAAGCTCACGGTGCCGATGGTGTTGAAACGACGCAGGTCGTATTTGTACGGGACGTTGTTACCGTGCCAGGCCACGACGTTGAGCGGCGAATGGTCCAGCTCGCACCCCCACAGTTCACCGAGGAATTTCTGTACCAGGGTGGTCGGCTGCCTGAGATCTTCGTAGTGCGCGACCGGGGTCAGGAAGTCCCGAGGGTTGGCCAGGCCGTTGCTGCCAATCGGCCCCAGGTCCGGCAGACGCAGCGGCGCGCCATGGTTCTCGGCCAGGTAGCCACGTGCTTGCGGGTCGAGCAGTTCGATACGGAATTTCAGGCCACGCGGCAGTACCGCTATTTCCAGCGGCTCCAGTTCCAGCACGCCCAGCTCGGTGACAATACGCAAACGGCCCAGCTCCGGCACCAGCAACCATTCGCCATCGGCATTGAAGAACACCCGCTCCATGGAGCGATTGGCGCGGTAATGGTAAATGCTGATGCCAGACGGCTTTTCCGAACCCGAGTTGGCGGCCATGCTCACCAGGCCGTCGATGAAATCAGTCGGCTCGGTGGGGATGTCCAACGGGTTCCAGCGCAGGCGGTTGGGCGTCACTTCGCCCAGCGGACCACCGGCCAGTTGCCGCTCCAGCTTGACGAACGCCGGGTGGTTGGCCGACGGCTGAATACGGTACATCCAAGTGCGCCGCGCTTCGCTGCGAACCATGGTGAATGCGGTGCCGGAGAACAGTTCGGTGTAGAGGCCGTAAGGGGCTTTTTGCGGAGAGTTCTGGCCGACAGGCAATGCGCCTGGCAGCGCTTCACTGCTGAATTCGTTGCCGAAGCCTGACTGATAAGCCAGCGCCGGCGCCGTTGAATCGAGGTTCATGGAGCCTCCTGAACAGGGAGTAGGCCGTGGCCATGGCTCCTTCTCAGAGTCTCGGCACGCCCAGGTTATTTTTATCGTAATTCGATTACGCATAACGTAATTTGATTGGTATTGACCGTCAAGCTATAAAGACGCCCATTCATCTCCAGATATGACTGAACCATGGAAAAGCCGCGCGCAACCAGCGACAGCAACGGTAAACAGAAAGTCCGCTCGGCCGAGGTCGGCACCGATATCCTCAAGGCATTGGCCGAGTTGTCGCCGTCGACGTCGTTGTCGCGCCTGGCCGAACATGTGCAGATGCCGGCAAGCAAGGTTCACCGCTATCTGCAGGCGCTGATCGCCAGCGGTTTTGCCGAGCAGAACACGACGACCAACCACTACGGTCTGGGCCGAGAAGCCTTGCGCGTTGGCCTGGCGGCCCTGAACAGTATGGACGTGCTGAAAGTCGCCGCCCTGCCTCTCAGCGAGTTACGCGACGAGCTGAATGAAACCTGTTTCCTGGCGGTGTGGGGCAATCAGGGGGCAACCGTGGTGCACATCGAGCCTGCGGTGCGTGCAGTGACGGTGGTGACCCAGTTGGGCTCGGTGTTGCCGCTGCTCAGTTCGTCCACCGGCCTGGTGTTCGGCGCGTACTTGCCGCATCGGGAAACCGCCGAGTTGCGAGAGCAGGAAGTCCAGGCCGCAGAGGCTCACCCCTTGGCCGATGAACAGGCCTACCGCACCTTGTGCGAACAAATTCGCCAACGCGGCCTGCACCATGTGCATGGTTTGCTGATGCCAGGCGTCGATGCGCTCTCGGCACCGGTGTTCAATGCAGTTGGGCAGATTGCCGCCGTGCTGACCATCGTCGGCCCGACGTCCTTGTTCCACGCCGACGAAAACGGTCCGGCGGCGCAGCGCCTGTTGGCGGCAACCCGGGCCGTGAGCTGGCGCATGGGGCATGAACCAGCCACTGCCTGGACCTGAGCACTGCACTGCGGGGAAAAAACATCGACTTGGCCTTGGCCGCCGCCTGGGTTCGACGTTCAGCCGTACGCTTTCCGAGAATGAGCCCCCTTGAGAGACAGGGACTTTGCGCCAGCCACGGACGGGCTGGATGACGGGGTATCAGCCACGCTCACGATACAAGCGAACCAGGGTCAAGATCGTGACTGTTGCCAAAGACGTAACAGTGCATGTCCCGAATAGCTATTTTTCCGATGCGAAGATAAACTTATTATTGTCTGGCTTTCACGACAAACACCCTGACTATGCAAAGGCACTCAAGTGTGGATCGTCCACTTGCCCTGCCAAAAAGTTCAGATGAGTTGAAACCTCCCCTTCAATTCATCGCCCGCTGTTCACTGACGTAGATTTGTAGCTCCTTGATCTAACGTCTTACCTTGGCCGCTGCGCTTGCAGCGGCCTTTTTTATGTGTCAGGTTTTTACTCGCTACGAACTTGCACTACAAAACCAACGATACAAAGCCAGACAACACTGGCGCCCTCTCCTACACGAGCATCAGATAAGCGCCACACAACTACCAACACCTCGCTGATAGGCTGATTTTAACTGGCGGTAAACGCCAACCAAAATACGTCTATCGCAGAGTTATCAATCATGTTCCCCATCAATACCCAATACCGTTCAACCAAAGGTTACAACAGTCGAATTCGCTTTCTGATTCTTCACTACACTGCCGGTAACTTCTCAAGTTCGATCGCAGCACTGACCGGTCCCAACGTCAGCGCTCATTACCTGATCCCCGACGTGACCGACCCCTCCTACGCCAAGGCCGGGTTCACGGATCAGCGGGTTTTCAGTCTTGTCGATGAACAGCAACGGGCATGGCACGCCGGAGTCAGCCAGTGGGACAATCGCAGCAATCTCAATGACACCTCGATCGCTATCGAGGTGGTCAACCTGGCGAGTGACAACCAGGGACGATTCGACTTTCCGCCTTACCACCCTCTGCAAGTCGCCGCGATTGAGCAACTGGCACTGGACATACTCAAGCGCTACCCGGACATCAGTGCGCGTAATGTCCTGGGCCACTCTGACATCTCCATTGGCCGCAAGAGCGACCCTGGCCCGGCTTTTCCATGGCATGCGCTGTACTTGAAGGGTATTGGTGCCTGGTTTGACAATGGCTGCCGCGATAGCTATCTACGGCAATACAAGGAATCGGGCGTGCCGGATCGAGCAGCGCTGCTCAAACTGTTCAAGACCTACGGCTATGACACCTCGGGGGCTTCGAGTGAGTCCGGATACAGGCAACTGGTGCGGGCGTTTCAGCTGCACTTTCGTCCCGAGAGTTACGACGGGGTAATGGATGTGCAGACGGCGGCGAATTTGGCGGCACTGGTAAATAAATACGTCCCTTAAAGACCGTACGCTACACCTTGTATATTTTATCTTCCTATTCAGCCGCTGCATTTACAGCGGCTTTTTTATGCTTCGCTCTCAGACTCCAGAAAAAAAGCCGGAAACTTCCTATGTGCAACAGGGAGAACACACCACCAAAAACCAGATACTTGCTAACAACAGAATACCTACAGCATTCAACTTAAAATAATAGAGAATTTTCGCACACATTTCTCGGCTCCAGCCCCTCCAATACTCCGTTAGCATTCCAAACAAACCAGAGCGTTGAACTTAGAAAAAACGCCATCTTACGATAACCGTGCTTCAGCCTCGCCCGATACAAACACCAAGAGAGAATTACAAATATGAGTTATCAACAAGGACAAGTAACTCTGCCTGCAATTTATGTCGGTCGACAACCTTCCGCCGGGAAAGATGAAATCGGTGGAGGTTTTGGCAACAATCTCGGCAAAGGTTTTTCACCAGCACCCGGTGCTATGGAGCCTATTTTCCAACACCTGACACAGCAGACTGTCACCAAACTGGATACCACAGTCGAAGCATTAAACAATGAATACTGGGTAAACATCCAGACACTGCCGCAAGCGATTGAAGATGAACTCGCCGCCGTACGTGCTGAAGGGGCGAACCATCCCTTACCGCCAGTGGAGGCTATTCAACGGGAGTTGCACGTTCGTAACACCCTGCTCTTGCGTAAGACTGCCGAGTTTCATATCCAGACCGCTCTCGCTAACGCTTTTTATGGTGCGGATCCGATCAACCGAAGCACTATGGATTTCTTCGCCAGAGCGAGAAGATTCGCCCCCGTACAAACTCCCGATGGAAAAGCTGTCGAGCAATGGACTCGCTCCTATAAAGCCGCGTGGTCCGCACGACTTCTGAACGAAAAAATCCAGCTTTTGAATCAACAGCATGCTGGGGTACAAAACTTTCTTGCTGCCGTGCAAAACGACGAACACACACGTCAGGTTGCGCAACAAGAAGCTCAGCGTGTGGCTGCAGAATTAGCGCGTCTGGCAGCAGAAGCAGAAGCTCGCCGAATTGTTGCCGAACAAGAACGCATTGCTGCATTGGCACAGGAGCAACGCCTGGCCAACGAACAAGCACAGCTTGCCGCCTTGGCAGAAGCTCAGCGATTGGCCAATGAGCAAGCCAAGGCTGCTGCCGAAGCTGCAGCGCAGCATGCCGCTGCCGAGCAGGCTCGCCTTGAGGCACTGGCTGAAGTTCAACGTCAAGCTGAGCAGCAGCGTCTTGAAAGGGAACAACAAGAGGCGCAAAAGCGCGCACAAGAAAAAGCCAACAGACAGCCCCCCACGCTCACCCACTCCGGTTCAATGGCTGCAATCGGTCCGGTTTTTACCGCGACGGCCGGAAGCGTCGTCACCAATCCCGCCACATCGTTAGCCCTGAAGAACACACTGCGCACGGCGGTATCCGCCGCTATCGCAGCCCTAGCCACCTCGGCAACCCCGATCGTCGTTGGGTTCGCGGCACTGCTTACGCCTTCGAAGCTGAACAACGGTGACCTTTATACAGTGAGTGTTCCACTGTCGGAACTCGCCCCGGAAATGCCCGACAATCTATACGAGCTCGCAGCCGTTCAGGGAGAAGTCAATCTGAAGGTGACGCTGGCTTCGCGCGCGGCTGGCAATCAAACACAGGTCGTTGTCGCCACCACAGACGGTGTTTCGGTACCAGCCACCGTACCTGTCCGGCTCGCACGGTTTGACTCACAAAGGAACGTCTACGTTTCCACCAGTGCAGGTCCGCACACCATCACGACGACCTGGACGCCAGTAGTCGAACTCCCCCCTATATTGACCGAACTTCCAGTCAGCGAAATAGCTGTGCCGATTTATGCGGGCGCTACCGTCACGCCTGGTGAAGGACGAATCGATGCATTTCCACAACTGGATCAGTATAGCTTTGGTGGGTTCATCACTGTCTTCCCGATCGACTCCGGGATCCCTCCGATCTACACGATGTTCAGGGACAGACGGGACGAACCTGGCGTTGCCAGCGGATACGGACAAGCGGTTTCAGGGGCATGGCTAGGGGCAGCATCACAAGGAGAAGGAGCGGCGATCCCGCCACAGATTGCGGATAAACTGCGAGGACGGGAGTTTTCAAACTTTAACGCGTTTAGAAAAGCTTTTTGGAAGACAGTGGCTGCGGATCAACAACTGAGTGCAGAGCTCAGCCATATTAGTAAAATTGAGACATTACAGGGTCTAGCTGCGAGAGCGCCACAAGCAGGTCATGTCGGTAAGCGCCAAAAATTTGAGCTCCACCATGTGATACCCATCAATGAAGGAGGCGCCGTCTTCGATGCAGATAATCTTCGTATTTTGACACCAAAACAACATATTGAGACTCACTCTTACAAAGGAGAAAAGTAAAAATGATCCTAAAAAATAAATTAGAAGAATACACAGAGTCCGAGTATACGAGTCTCATATGTCGCTTATTTGATGGAAGTTACTCCACCGAAGAAGAGCTAGATTCAATTGTTGACAACATTGTAATCACGTCTGAACATCCAAACGGCTCCGACATTTTGTATTACCCAGCAGAAGGTGTTGAAGATAGCCCTGCTGGTGTACTGAAAACCATCAAAACCTGGCGAGCAGCCAATGGCAAACCTGGCTTCAAGGCCGAGGATTAATCAGCAACATCGAGCGTAAGCAACTGTTCTTACGCTCAACTCCTTCTCGCCTTTCATGGCTAGGGGCAGCATCACAAGGAGAAGGAGTGGCGATCCCGTCACAGATTGCGGATAAACTGCGAGGACGGGAGTTTTCAAGCTTCAATGCGTTTAGAAGAGCTTTTTGGGAGGCGATGGGCAACGATGCCTCTTTGAGTAGTCAATTTACAAAAATTAGGCAAATGGACATGAAGCGCAAACTTTCACCCATGACGCCGCCAGAAGACCAAGTAGGCCTGCGAAAGAAATATGAAATTCATCATATCAAGCCCATCAGCGAAGGAGGCGGGGTTTACAGTTTAGATAACCTTAGGGTAATGACACCAAAACTACACATCAAATCCCACTCCAAAAATAAGGGAGGAGTAAAATGAATCTTCGAAATGAGTTTTCAGAATACACTGAGAAAGAATACCTAAACCTTATTAAGAGATTATTCGAAGGACACTACTCATCTGAATATGAACATGATGCGATTGTAGAAAATATTGTCCTTACCTCAGAGCACCCCGACGGAACAGGTGTCCTGTATGACCCTCGGGAAGGTATAGAGGACAGCCCCTCTGGCGTGTTGAACGCTATAAAAACCTGGCGAGCTGCCAACGGTAAACCCGGCTTCAAAGTCAAAAACTAGTCAGTAAAATCGAGCGCAGCCGTCATCCTTGCGCTCGATTCCTCTTCCCCCTTACAGCGAATATTTCTGCAAATTCCCCATCATTTCCTTCAACGCTTCAATGTTGTCCTTCGGATGCACCGCGCCTTCGAAGTCGCAGATCTGCTGCCAATGCGCCGCTACCTCCTCTGGCGAGAAACCCTCGCGCGGGTCAAACCCGGCACCGAGGCTGCGCTCCCAGCGCACTTTGCCCATCCAGCCGCCACCCACCTCGAACAGGCCGGAGGTTTCCTGGCAGTTTTCACTGGCCAGGTACACCACCAGCGGGCTGACCAGTTCCGGTTTCAGCTGCTCGAATACGTGTGGCGGGATCAGGCCTTCGGTCATGCGCGTGCCACCGGTCGGGGCGATGGCATTGACCAGAATGTTGTTTTTGCGGCCCTCGATGGCCAGGGTGCGGGTCAGGCCATAGAGGCCGAGCTTGGCCATGCCGTAGTTGGACTGGCCGAAGTTGCCGTAGATGCCCGACGTCGACGCGGTGAAGATCACCCGACCGTAGTTTTGCTCGCGCATGTGCGGCCAGGCGGCACGGGTGACTTTGTAGGCACCCTCGACGTGGACGCGGTAAACCAGGTCCCAGTCGCTATCGTCCAGTTTATGGAACGTCTTGTCCCGCAGGATCCCGGCATTGTTCACCACCACATCGATCCGGCCAAAGGTGTCGAGTGCGTGCTGAACGATTCTCTCGCCGTCGGTCACCGAGTCATGGTTGGCGATTGCGGTGCCGCCGGCCTCGCGAATCTCGGCTACCACGCGGTCAGCCGCGCTGGCGTTGGCCCCCTCGCCTTGCGCCGAGCCGCCAAGATCGTTGACCAGCACGTTGGCCCCCTGCCTGGCGAACAGCAACGCATGGGCCCGTCCCAGGCCGCCGCCCGCCCCCGTCACGATCACGACTTTATCTTCGAAGCGCACAGACTCATTCATTACCCAACTCCAGCAGGCCCAAGGACAGTGAGCCCGAGTGTCAGCCACACGGCATGCACTCACAATCAAGTGGGCTGGAGCTGAATGGTGGACGATAAGGCAGGGGGATGATCGAACGGTGTGCCAGGCGATCAGGGGATCAGGAACAGGCGACTTTCAACGCCAGGGAATTCAGATGCTCACGAAAGGCCAGGTAGTGCTTGAGCACCTGCACCGGCGCTTCAATCTGCGGGTAATGACCAATGCCTTGCAGCAACACGGTGTCCGGATTGGCAATCAGCGCCCGGTAGCGTTCGACCATGTGTCCGCCCGACACCGGGTCGGCTTCACCGTCAATCACCCGTAGCGCAACCTCTCCCGTCTGCATGGCGCGTACCCAGCGATTGCGCAGTGCACGGCGTTGCGGCACATAGGCGATCAGCTTATGCAGGATACGCGGCCCATTGTTGCTGTTGATCAAACTCCAGAAATCGTCCAGCTCGCTTTCACTGAGGCGGGACCGGGGACCGAAGATCTGCCGAAAACTCTTGACCAGGGTATCTCGCGTAAAGGCCCGCCCGATCATCCAGCCCAAGGGGCTGAGCAACAATTTCTGCATGAGCACCGGCCGATGAGTCTCGGGAAACAGCCCGCCGTTGAGGAACACGCAACTGGCAATCTCAGCTCGATCCTCTTCGTGCCGGGCCAGTAACTCCTGCGCCACGCTGTCCCCATAATCGTGGGCCAGTAGATGCACGGGTTGATCGATGCCTAAATGAATCAGTAGTGCCTGCTGCAGGTCTGTCTGCTCCAGCAGACAGTATTCATGGCCGAGGGGTTTCGCCGAGTCGCCAAAACCGAGCATGTCACAAGCAATCACCCGATAGCGCTGGGCCAAGGGCTGCCACAGGTAGTGCCAATCCCAACTGGCGGTGGGAAAGCCGTGGATCAGCAGCAAGGGTTCACCCTGTCCGGCCACCCAATAGCGGATGGTCTGGCCACGGAACACAAAGCTCTGGCTACGTTTGCGCCAGACGCATAACGGGATTTCGGCGAGAGACATTTAGAGTCTGTAGCCCGGGTATTGTTGATCGAGTTTGCGCAGCAACGCAGGCCAGGCCAGCGCGCCGCCCATTCCTTGAGCACTTTTGGTCACGCCGGCAATCATCGCGCGGGCGCCGGCGAGAATCTGCGGTTCGATGGCAATCAACTCGGCCCCGCCATTCTGCGCAAGCACCTGGATATCGCAGGCACGCTGAAAGGTGAACATCATCAAAAACGTATCGGCGATCGTGCTGCCACAGGTCAGCAGGCCGTGGTTGTGCAGCATCAGGAAATGGTTTTGTCCAAGGTCCGCTTGCAGTCGCGTCTTCTCCTCATGGTTGAGCGCGACACCTTCATAGGCGTGATACGCCAGGCTGGAGAGGACAAACAACGATTGCTGACTGATCGGCAGCACGCCTTGCTTTTGCGCAGAAACCGCTACGCCTGCCGCGGTGTGGGTATGCAGCACGCACGCCACGTCGTGACGCACTTCGTGCACCGCGCTATGGATGGTGTAGCCGGCGGGGTTGATCTCGTACGGACTGTCCATCTGCTTGTTGCCGGCCTGATCGACCTTGACCAGGCTCGAAGCGGTGATTTCGTGGAACATCATCCCGAACGGATTGATCAGGAAATCTTCGGTGCCCGGTACCTTGGCCGAAATGTGGGTGAAGATCAGATCATCCCAGCCATGCAGGGCCACTAGCCGATAACAGGCGGCCAGATCCACTCGCGTCTGCCACTCGGTGGCGCTGACCTGATCTTTGACATTCGGGGTTGATGCTGCGGGGGCTGCGCTCACGGCAAGACCTCAGTTCTTATTATTCTCAACATGTGAAAACAGTCTAGTCAGCTATCGGCATTCGGGTAGTTGCATTGGCAGCCAGCTTAATGACCTAACGAGTCAGTACATTTTCCAGTCGACTGGGTCGTGATCCATGTCACGACACCCACTTGAGCAGGGCCCCCGGCGAACGGCGTCTGGTCGCGCTGCCCTGCATAGTCGCGCGAGCGTCCGGTCAACCGCGCAGTGCGCTGATCAGCTCACTCAGCCAAGGTTCGGCATCCGTTTCGGGGGTCACACTTTCACTGGCGTCCAGGCGCAACATGGGCAGCACTTCACGCCCCCCGAGTTCGCCGAACAGCTCGCGCATCTGTTCACCGCCACCGCAGAAGGTATCACCGTAACTGGCATCGCCCAGACCGATCACCGCGCCCGGCAAACCGCGCCAGGCCGCTGGCAACGTATCGCGAATCATCGAGTACAAAGGTTGCAGGTTGTCTGGCAGCTCGCCCATGCCGGTGGTCGAGGTCACCGCCAGAAACGCTTCAGGACCAAATGCCTGAATATCCGCCAAGGTCGCGCGCGGGTTATGCCAGGTCTCGAACCCCGCCGCATTGAGTAGCTTGGCCGCATGTCGGGCGACTTCTTCAGCCGTGCCGTACACCGAGCCGGAAAGGATGGCGACTTTCATCAATCTGATCCTGAATCTGAGTGAAAACCGGAATACTAACAGCTGACACAAAAAAACTACGATTGACTCTCAATCAGCGATGATAGCCAGTGGACAGTTTCCCAGCCTGTCATAGAATGCAACGCACACTCAACGCAGAAAGGACTCTTCGATGATCAATGCTCAATTGCTGCAATTGGTGATCAACGCTTCAAACGATGGAATCGTGATTGCCGAAAGGGAAGGCGAAGACAACATCCTGATCTACGTGAATCCGGCCTTCGAAAAGCTTACCGGTTACAGCGCTGAAGAAATCCTCTATCAGGACTGTCGTTTTCTCCAGTCTGGAGATCGCGATCAGTGCGCCTTGGGCAGTATCCGTGAAACGCTGAAAAACGGCGGCTCCTGTCGCGAGGTCCTGCGCAACTACCGCAAGGATGGCACACCGTTCTGGAATGAACTGTCGCTTTCAACGGTGTACAACGAAAGCGACAAGCAGACATATTTCGTCGGTGTACAAAAAAACGTCACGACCCAAGTCAAGGCCCAACTGCGGGTCGAACAACTGGAAGCCGAGTTGAGCACATTGAAAGCCCAATTGCGGGCGCTCAATACGACCAACGGTCAAAACAAGTGAACGAATCAATGGTCACTAACTACAATCACCAATGACTTTGTAATTATATCTTTCGAGTAAACCATGCACCGCGATGCCCTTCTGACTCAGGATGAACTCGATTTCATCCAGATGATGCAACACAACCCGCAGCTCAACGTGCGTGATGCGACGTCGAGCCTGCTGGTGAATGGGGGCGCCCAAATTCGCGACCTGCTGACTCGCCTGGCAGCGCACGAGCAAGTGACCATCCAGGCACAGTTTGAAAACCAGCAGATGACCTTCCCCCTGCACTTGGTCGAAGACGAGTTTCATGCGCTGCATTTGCGCCTGGGCGTACCGAGTATCTATGAGGACGGCCCCATGGTTCGCCCGTGGCGCCTGGTGCTTGAAGAGCCGGTTGCGCTGGAAAACGCCAAAGGCCAGCCGGGCGCGCTGTGGGTGCATGAAGTGTCGTTCAAGGGGATCTTGCTGGAAGTGCGCAACCGCACCAAGCCACCAAAAAGCTTCGCGCTGTGGTTCAGCCCTTCAGGTTATGAGCGTATCGCCCTGCGCGGCACCTTCGAGCGGGAAACCGAACACGGTTACTACGCCTATCGGCTCAACCAGGGCGACAAGGACGAAACCGAACGGTTGCGTCAGTACATCCTTCAGCAACACCGCCTGACCCACCCTGCCCTGCACACCTGAGCATCAGGTATCGAGCGTTCCCACCAGGAACCGCTGCAGACGCTGTTGCATCAGCCCGCCTTCGCTACCCAGGCAACCAATGGACGACCCGGCCAGGCTGTCCTGTGCCAGGTCCGACGCATCGCCGGCCAATAGCAGACGGCAATCCAGGCTCATTGCCAGGCGATTCAGACGACGAGCAAAGTCCGGTGTCGGCGCCCGATTGGAAACCAGCACCAGTGCCTGGGGCTGGATTTTTTCACAGACCAGGGTCAGTTCATCGAAGGGTTTGCCCAACGCCAGCACCCTGACGCCCATGCGCTCGCAGCTCAGGTACAACGCTGCCAACAGCAACTCAACCTCATGGCAATGCCCTTCGATTGCAGCCACAGCAACCCGCACCGGCCGCGAACCGCGCAACATAACCAGACGCTGGAGCAGCCTGGAGCGCAGGAACTCGTCGAGCATCACCCACTCGCTGGTTTGTCCGAAGACGTCTTTCTGTTGCAGTGACTGCCTCCAGAGAGGCATGAAGATGTCCTGAAACACCACAATCAGTGAGTAGGTGGAAAAGACCTGACCGTAGATACGCCCCAGTTCGACATCATCGAAATGACTCAGCGCAGCCTTGATCTGGGTTTGCCACTGGGCATAATCGGCCTGGACCAGTTCATCCGGGATGAACTTCGACACAACCCGGGTTGCACGATTTTGGGTCAGAATCCGCCCTACCTTGCTGACCGCCACACCCCGGCCGATCCAGCCAAGAATGCTGCGAATCTGCTCGATATCGGTCATTGAGTACAGTCGATGCCCGCTTTCGGTGCGAGTCGGCTGAATCAAGCCATAGCGCCGCTCCCAGGCACGCAGGGTTACCGGGTTGACACCTGTCAGGCGCGCCACTTCACGAATAGGGAACAATTGCTCCTGACTGACGGCAAGAGCAGCCAATAAAGGCTCGGGAGGCTCTGTATCTACCATGGGCGCGCAGACATCCTTGTCAAGTTGAGTCTTACCTTATCTCTCAGTGCCCTCGACATTCAAGCCTGTGGCATTCGACGACTATCGTTGGTGTTTTCCGCACAATCAGGAATAATTCTTGCACATTTGTAAGCGCAGCCCTCTACCCCCGGTGCTGCGTTTTGCACACCTCCTACCCGGAGTCGCGTGCGCGTCATTATGGAGATACAAAATGTCTACCTCACCGGTCACCCTGATGGTGGCGCGTCGCGTTGCCAATGGGCGCTATCAGGACCTGATCGCCTGGTTGCGCGAAGGCGAACAACTGGCCACCGACTTCCCCGGCTATCTGGGCTCTGGCGTGCTCGCTCCGCCGCCCGACGATGACGAATTCCAGATCATCTTCCGCTTTGCCGACGAGAAAACCCTGCACGCCTGGGAACATTCCGTCTCGCGCACCACGTGGCTGGGGCGCGGCAGCGACCTGTTTGCCCACCCATCCGAGCATCGCGTCAGTGGCATCGACGGTTGGTTCGGTGCCATCGGGCAACGTCCCCCGCGCTGGAAACAGGCCGTGGCGATCTGGCTGGCGTTTTTCCCGGTCTCGCTGCTGTTCAACGTTGTCCTCGGCCCATTGCTCAACGACATGAGCATGCTGCCCCGCGTGCTCGTCAGCACCCTGGCCCTGACTCCGCTGATGGTCTACCTCTTCATTCCATTGTCGACCCGCCTGCTGGCCGGCTGGTTGAACAGCACGCCTGTGCGGTCGTTGCCCACCGAGCCCTCCACGCAGAATCGCTGATCCCCCACCGATGCGCTTGGCATAGGTTTGCAAGGCTCGTCGCTGGTATAGTTTTGCCATACCCGCCATGCGAGCCGCCCATGCCCCCCTCCCTTGCCCCGATCCTCATCACCGGCGCCAGCCAGCGTGTCGGGCTGCATTGCGCCAAACGGCTGCTCGAAGACGGTCAACCGGTGATCGTCAGCTACCGCAGTGAACGCCCCGGCGTGCAAACCCTGCGCGACCTGGGGGCGATCACGCTGTTCGCGGACTTCTCCAGCGAATCCGGGATCCTGGCCTTTATCAGCGAACTGAAACAGCACACCCACTGTTTGCGCGCCATCGTGCATAACGCCTCCGCCTGGCTGGCGGAAACGCCTGACACCGAAGCGAGCGCATTTACCCGGATGTTCAGCGTGCACATGCTGGCGCCTTATCTGATCAACCTGCACTGTGCCGACTTGCTGGAGCGTTCCACCCCGGCGGACATCGTGCACATCAGCGACGATGTCACGCGCAAGGGCAGCAGCAAGCACATCGCCTACTGCGCCAGCAAAGCGGGGCTCGACAGCCTGACCCTTTCGTTCGCGGCAAAATACGCCCCGAAGATCAAGGTCAACGGCATCGCCCCCGCCCTGCTAATGTTCAACCCCGACGACGATGCTGCCTACCGCGCCAAGGCACTGGCCAAGTCCGCGCTGGGCATCGAGCCCGGTGCCGAAGTGATCTACCAGAGCCTGCGCTATTTGCTGGACAACCCTTATGTCACCGGCACGACCCTGACCGTCAACGGCGGACGGCACGTCAAGTAAGCCGCCCCGCGAGGATGTTCCATGACGTTATTGCCCCAGCACTACCGTGAGATCCTGATCGGCCTGGGTGAAGACCCCGACCGTGAAGGCCTGCTCGACACCCCGCTGCGCGCGGCCAAGGCCATGCAATACCTGTGTCACGGTTATGCGCAAAGTGTCGAAGAGATCGTCAACGGTGCGCTGTTCGCCTCTGACAATGATGAAATGATCATCGTCGACAACATCGAGCTCTACTCACTCTGCGAACATCACCTGCTGCCCTTCATCGGCAAGGCCCATGTCGCTTATATTCCTACCGGCAAAGTGCTGGGCCTGTCGAAGATCGCGCGCATCGTCGACATGTTCGCCCGGCGCTTGCAGATCCAGGAAAACCTCACCCGGGAAATCGCCGAGGCGGTGCAGCGTGTGACCGGCGCCGCCGGTGTTGCGGTGGTGATCGAGGCCCAGCACATGTGCATGATGATGCGCGGCGTCGAGAAACAGAATTCGATCATGAATACCTCGGTGATGCTCGGCGCCTTTCGCGAGTCGAGCACCACCCGCCAAGAATTCCTGCAATTGATTGGACGGAGCAAGTAGCAATGCCACAACTTCAACCAGGAATGGCCCGCATCCGGGTCAAGGACCTGTGTCTGCGGACCTTCATCGGGATCAATGAGGATGAAATCCTCAACAAGCAGGACATCCTGATCAACCTGACGATCCTGTATGCCGCCCAAGACGCGGTACGCGATAACGACATCGATCACGCGCTCAACTACCGCACCATCACCAAAGCGATCATCGCCCACGTGGAAGGTAACCGGTTTGCGCTGCTCGAACGCCTGACCCAGGAGTTGCTGGACCTGGTCATGGCCAACCAGAGCGTGCTCTACGCCGAGGTCGAAGTCGACAAACCCCACGCCCTGCGCTTTGCCGAGTCGGTGTCGATCACCCTCGCGGCAAGCCGCTGAGCTTTGAGCTACAAGCCGTAAGCTTTAAGCTAGAAGCCAACGTAATCCATATCTTGCAGCTTGAAGCTTGCCGCTTGAAGCTGTCTCAGAGAGACCTATGACCGACCAACAACGCCTGGAACTTGAAGCCGCCGCTTTCCGCCGGCTGGTTGCCCACCTGGACAGCCGCAAGGACGTGCAGAACATCGACCTGATGAACCTCTCGGGATTCTGCCGCAACTGCCTGTCCAAGTGGTACAAGGCCGCCGCTGACGAACGCCAGATCGAGGTCAGCCTCGACGATGCCCGTGAAGTGGTCTACGGCATGCCCTATGCCGAGTGGAAAGCCCAATACCAGCAAGAAGCCAGCGCCGAGCAACAAGCGGCGTTCGCCAAAGGAAAAACCCATGACTGACCTGAACACCCTGCGCGCCAGCCTGAACAGCGGCGAACACGCTTTCGCCGATACCCTGGCGTTCATTGCCGAAGGCTACGACTACCAGCCACAGGCCTTCAACAACGGTGGCGTGGAAAACGCCGCCGGGCAGAACGAAGGTTCGTGCAAGACCCTGGGCCTGGCCCTGCTGGAAGGCTTGAGCGATAAAGAGGCACTGCTGGCATTTGGCGAACACTACCGCTCGGTGGTGGCGACGCCTGAAGGCAGTGATCACGGCAACATCCGGGCACTGATTGCCCATGGCCTGGCGGGTGTGAAGTTCACGCAGCAGCCACTGGCGCGCCGCTGATTCTCCCTATGGAAGCGGGCTTTCCCGCTCCCATAGCAAGCGCTTCATTGCCCGTGCAATCGCGGGCATGAAAAAACCGGCCTTGGCCGGTTTTTTTCATTTCAACGCTCGCGCAATCAAGCGTTCTGCAGATCGTCCAGGTAACGCTCTGCGTCCAGTGCAGCCATGCAGCCGGCGCCCGCCGAGGTGATCGCCTGACGGTAAACGTGGTCAGCCACGTCGCCGGCGGCGAAGATACCTTCGAGACTGGTAGCAGTCGCATTGCCTTCACGACCGCCCTGCACCACCAGATAACCGTCCTTGAGGGTCAACTGGCCTTCGAACAGCGATGTGTTCGGGGTATGGCCGATGGCGATGAACACACCGTCGACTTTCACTTCGTCGAAGCTGCCGTCGTTGTTTTTCAGGCGGGCACCGGTCACGCCCATGTTGTCGCCCAGCACTTCGTCCAGGGTCGCGTTCAGCTTCAGCTCGATCTTGCCTTCGGCAACCCGGGCATTGAGCTTGTCGATCAGGATCTTCTCGGCGCGGAAGGTTTCGCGGCGGTGGATCAGGGTCACCTTGCTGGCGATGTTGGCCAGGTACAGGGCTTCTTCAACAGCGGTGTTGCCGCCGCCGACCACGACCACTGGCTTGTTGCGGTAGAAGAAACCGTCGCAGGTCGCGCAGGCCGAAACGCCTTTGCCCATGAAGGTCTCTTCCGACGGCAGGCCCAGGTAGCGAGCGCTGGCGCCGGTGGCGATGATCAGGGCGTCACAGGTGTAAGTAGCGCTGTCGCCGGTCAGGGTGTACGGCTTGGCAGCAAAGTCGACGGCATTGATGTGATCGAAAACGATTTCGGTCTCAAAACGCTCGGCGTGCTCTTTCATCCGCTCCATCAGCGCCGGGCCGGTCAGGCCGTGAACGTCGCCCGGCCAGTTGTCGACTTCGGTGGTGGTGGTCAACTGACCACCCGCCTGCATGCCAGTGATCAGCAACGGCTTGAGGTTAGCGCGGGCAGCATAGACCGCAGCGCTGTAACCGGCAGGGCCGGAACCGAGAATAATCACTCGCGAATGACGTACATCAGACATGACTCACTCCTATCGACCGGCCGGTACTACCTGGCGCGGATGCCGGATTGCCGGCTGGAATAAAAAAGGACCGTGCCGACGCTTGGGGAAGCGCCATAGTGGGACAGCCCTGAAAAATAATGGGTGCAGCGTATCGAGGAGGCGAAGATTAAGGAAATACGGTTTAACAATCCAGCTCATAGGCGGTCTCTATATGCTGGAGCTGCATCTATAGGCGCCTTTGTTACAGTTAATGTCGATACCGTTACCGTGCTTTCGCCTGCCGGGCAAAGCCGGTAAGGTCGGCGCGTTTCTCATTGCTCGGAGCACACTATGCCCGCCCCCGTTCTGTCCGGCCCGCAATACCTGCGCGAAGGCCTCAAGCTGATCCTGAGTCCTGGCCTGCGCTTGTTTGTGCTGTTGCCACTGGCCATCAACCTGGTGCTGTTCGTCGGATTGATCTACCTGGCCAGCCATCAGTTCAGTCTGTGGGTCGACACCTTGATGCCCTCCCTGCCCGACTGGCTGAGCTTTCTCAGTTATGTGCTCTGGCCACTGTTCGTGGTGCTGGTGGTGTTGATGGTGTTTTTCAGCTTCACCATGCTGGCCAACGTGATCGCTGCCCCCTTCAACGGATTTCTCGCGGAGAAGGTTGAAGTGGTAGTGCGTGGTACCGACGATTTCCCGGCCTTCAGCTGGGGCGAACTGGTCGCCATGATCCCGCGTACCCTCGCCCGCGAGATGCGCAAACTAGGCTACTTCCTGCCTCGGGCGCTGGCGCTGTTCATTCTGTCGTTCATCCCGGTGCTCAACCTGATTGCCGCACCGCTGTGGCTGATCTTCGGCGTGTGGATGATGGCGATCCAGTACATCGACTACCCGGCGGACAACCACAAGCTGGGCTGGAACGAGATGCTCGCCTGGCTGCGCGAGAAACGCTGGCAGAGCATGGGCTTTGGCGGCAGCGTTTACCTGGTGCTGCTGATTCCCGTGGTCAATATCCTGATGATGCCCGCGGCCGTAGCCGGGGCGACGCTGTTCTGGGTGCGCGAGCGCGGCGCGGAAAACCTGGTGGCCAAACAAGGCTGACCCTTCATGAATTCGTCATCGCGCTGACACAATGACGACACGGCCTCAGCCGACACTGAGGCCATGACGACAGCCCTGCACATCACCCTGATCACCGAAACCTTTCCACCCGAAATCAACGGTGTGGCCAATACCCTTGGCCGCTTGTGCGATGGATTGCGCGCGCGTGGGCACCAGATCGAACTGGTGCGACCGCGCCAGGCTGACGATCAGGCCCGAGCCAGTGATGACGAGCTGTTGCTCTGCCGAGGCTGGCCGCTGCCCGGATACCCGGGGCTGCAATGGGGCCAATCGTCGATGCACAAACTGCTCAGGCGCTGGAAGCGTCAGCGCCCGGACGTGCTCTACATTGCCACCGAGGGGCCATTGGGCTTGTCTGCCTTGCGGGCAGCACGGCGATTGGGCATTGCCGCGGTCAGCGGTTTCCACACCAATTTCCAGCAGTACTCCAGCCAGTACGGCCTCGGGCTGTTGACCCGGCTGCTGACGCACTACCTGCGCTGGTTCCATAACCGCTCCCAACTGACGCTGGTGCCCAGCGCCAGCCAGCGACTGGAACTGGAGCGTCGGCACTTCGAGCGCCTGGCGCTGTTGTCCCGGGGAGTCGACAGCCAGTTGTTCCACCCGACCAAACGCCTGGGCTCTCTACGGGAAAGCTGGGGGCTGGCCAATGACGATATCGCGGTGATTCACGTGGGCCGGTTGGCCCCGGAAAAAAACCTGGGGTTGCTCAAACGCTGCTACCAACACCTGCAATCAACTTATCCACAGCGCCGGATGAAATTGATCGTGGTCGGTGACGGACCACAGCGCGCCGCACTGGAAAAGGATATGCCTGAAGCGATCTTCTGCGGCTCACAACGCGGTGAAGCCTTGGCCTGCCACTATGCATCCGGGGACATTTTCGTGTTCCCGAGCCTGACCGAAACCTTCGGCAATGTCGTACTGGAAGCGCTGGCCTCCGGCCTTGGGGTGGTGGCCTACGATCAGGCCGCCGCGGCCCAGCACATTCGCCATGGCTACAACGGTGTCGTGGCGATGCCGGGGGATGAAGACGCTTTTTGCGATGCCGCTGGCTGGCTGTTGGAGGAAGCGGAGGCCCTGCGCTGCATACGCCTGAATGCACGTCAGCACGCGAGCCGCCAAGGGTGGACGACGATCATCGAGCAGTTTGAAAGTCAGTTGCGCGGTGCGTGTGCGGGGGAGTTGGTGGTACCGAATGCACCGACCTTGCCGTAAGGCCATGGCGAGCCTGCTCCCACATTGGACCTTGTCATCCTGCAGGAGCGGGCTGGCCCGTGATGGTGTGAGCGGGCCGCCGCTTAAACCAGCGTCATCAACGCTTCGCGACTGAACGGCAGGATGTCCTCTTCACGGCCATCACGTACTTTCCGCGCCCAGTCCGGATCGACCAGCAAGGCGCGGCCCACGGCCACCAGATCGAACTCATCGTTGTTCAGACGCTCCAGCAGTTTCTCCAGGCTGGCAGGCTGCGCGACTTTGTCGGTGTTGACCATGAACTGCAGGAACTCGCCGTCCAGGCCAACGCTGCCAACCGTGATGGTCGGCTTGCCGGTCAGCTTGCGGGTCCAGCCGGCCAGGTTCAGTTCAGAGCCATCGAACTCCGGCTCCCAGAAACGCCGAGTCGAGCAGTGGAAAATATCCACGCCGGCATCCGACAACGGCTGCAGGAATTCACCCAGCGCCTCAGGGGTGTGCACCAACCGCGCGGTGTAATCCTGCTGCTTCCACTGGGAAAAGCGGAAGATGATCGGGAAGCCTTCGCCGACCGCGGCACGCACGGCCTGGACCAGTTCGATGGCGAAACGCGAACGGTTGGCCAAGCTGCCACCGTATTCGTCGGTGCGCTGGTTGCTGCCTTCCCAGAAGAACTGGTCGACCAGGTAGCCGTGGGCACCATGAATTTCCACGCCGTCCATGCCGATGCCCTGTGCATCCCTGGCAGCCTGGGCAAATGCCGCGATCACGTCCTGAATGTCCTGTCGGGTCATGCCATGCACCACGACCTGACCTTCCTTGATTTTTTCCGACGGACCGTAGCCCGGCACACTGGCGTCCGGCTCGGTGCCGATGCGCCGCACACTGCCCACATGCCAGAGTTGCGGAACGATCTTGCCGCCTTCAGCGTGCACGGCATCGACCACTTTCTTCCAGCCGGCCAGCGCGGCCTGGCCATAGAAATGTGGAACGTTGGGGTAGCCGTTGGATGCCTTGTGACCCACCGTGGTGCCCTCGGTGATGATCAGGCCCACACCGGCCGCCGCGCGACGGCGGTAGTACTCGATCACTTTTGAGTTCGGCACACCGCCTGGGGAGAACGAACGGGTCATCGGTGCCATGACCACGCGGGTCGGCAGTTCCAGCGCGCCGAGGTTGAACGGTTTGAACAAGGCTTTGACGGGCATGCGGCACTCCACAGGGACGCGATATTTATGACGGCGATAATATGGAGACCACTAGGTGCTGAACAGCACTATTGATTGCAGTGATTAAGCTAAAAAGACAGAACGGATTGGCAGGAGCTAGAGGGCCGAAGCGGCCCCTGGTGTCTTGCGGCGATCAACAACACGTGATCGCAGGCAAGTCAGCTCCTGCAAAAAGGGATCAAGCGAGGGCTTTTTCGATGGCCTGGATGACCGTCGGATCATCCGGCGCGGTGCGTGGCGAGAAACGCGCCAGCACGCGACCGTCCTTGCCCATCAGGAATTTTTCGAAATTCCAGGTGATATCACCGGGAAATTCGGCCCCCTCGCCCGCCAGCAGGCGATACAACTGATGACGCTCATGGCCGTTGACTTCCAGCTTGCTGGACAACGGAAAGCTCACGCCGTAGTTGAGGCTGCAGAACGTCTTGATCTCGTCTTCCGTGCCCGGCTCCTGCCCGGCAAACTGGTTGCACGGCAAGCCCAGTACGCTGAAACCTTTGGCCTTGTACTGCTGATAAAGGTTTTCCAGCGCAGCGTACTGTGGCGTCAGACCACACTTGGAGGCGACGTTGACCACCAGCACGACGTGCCCCTTGAAGGGCGCCAGAGGCAACGCCTGGCCATCCAACGCTTTTAATGTAAGGTCGTGAAAAGCACTCATGACGTACTCCAGATATCCCGTGTTTTTCTCGAAACAGGCCAGCAACCGCGCAAACACCGATGACCGGTAACGGCCACCGACTAAAAAGGCGCCCTCGGGCGCCTCTCCAGTTATCTGAGCTTAGCGCAGAAATCAGTGGTGATGACCACCTTCGCCATGGATGTGACCATGGGCGATTTCTTCCTGGCTGGCGTCACGGATGTCGATGATCTTGACCTGGAAGTTCAGGCGCTGGCCGGCCAACGGGTGGTTGCCGTCAACGGTCACGTCGTCGCCGTCCAGATCACGGATGGTGACGATCTGCATTTGGCCGTCTGGCGCGGAAGCGTGGAACTGCATGCCCACTTCCAGTTCGTCAACGCCTTCGAACATGCTGCGGCTCAGGGTGCTGACCAGTTCGGCCGCGTATTCGCCGTAGGCATCTTCCGGTTCTACGGCAACAGTCAGTTCGTCACCGACCGCTTTGCCTTCCAGGGCTTTTTCCAGGCCTGGAATGATGTTGCCTGCGCCTTGCAGGTAAACCAGCGGTGCGCCGCCGGCAGAGCTGTCGATGACCTCACCAGCGTCGTTGGTCAGGGTATAGTCGATGGAGACAGCCTTATTGGCGGCGATCAGCATGGGGCGAGACCTTTTGCATAAGAATAAAGAATGGGTAAGTTTAGCGAAGCAAACGCCCGAAAGCGAACAGATCCCGGATAAACGGCCCGCTTCGAGTTCATCGACGATTACCGGTTTCCATCAGGACGAGGACGGACACTGGGTAGCCGAGCTGTCTTGTGGGCACACCCAGCACCTGCGCCATCAACCCCCCTGGCAAACCAGGGCCTGGGTGCTCGACCCCGTGCAACGTATTGAAAAAATAGGTCAGCCCTTTGCCTGCGGTTGGTGCGTTCAAGGCCCGGTTAGCGATAACCTTGGCGTTTGATTCAGGCAGATCGTCAGGCATGAATGATCGCCATTGCCATGCACCTTCAGAGAATCCGCATGCAAACTTTTTTTATCGCACCCACCGATTTTGGCGTGGGCCTGACCTCCATCAGCCTCGGACTGGTGCGTACCCTCGAGCGAGCGGGGCTGAAAGTCGGCTTCTTCAAGCCGATTGCCCAGCCCCACCCCGGCGACACCGGACCGGAACGCTCCACCGAACTGGTGGCCCGCACCCACGGCCTCAAGCCACCCCAACCGCTGGGCTTGGCCCACGTCGAGCGGATGCTCGGCGACGGTCAGCTCGATGAGCTGCTGGAAGAAATCATCACCCTGTACCAGCAAGCCGCTGTCGGCAAGGACGTCCTGATCGTCGAGGGCATGGTACCGACCCGCAGTGCCAGCTATGCCGCCCGGGTCAACCTGCATTTGGCCAAGAGTCTGGATGCCGAGGTGATACTGGTGTCGGCGCCGGAAAACGAAGTGCTCACCGAGCTGTCCGGCCGGGTCGAGTTGCAGGCGCAATTGTTCGGTGGCCCGAAAGACCCGAAAGTCCTGGGCGTGATCCTCAACAAGGTCAAAACCGACGAAAGCATGGAGGCCTTCGCCGCGCGCCTGAAAGAACACTCGCCATTGTTGCGCAGTGGCGATTTCCGCTTGCTCGGCTGCATTCCATTCCAGCCGGAGCTCAACGCGCCACGCACTCGCGACGTCGCCGACCTGATGGGCGCCCAGGTGCTCAACGCCGGCGACTACGAAACCCGGCGCATGACCAAAATCATCATTTGCGCGCGCACCATGCGCAATACGGTGGAACTGCTCAAGCCCGGCGTACTGGTGGTGACGCCCGGCGACCGTGACGACATCATCCTGGCCGTCAGCCTGGCCGCCATCAACGGCGTGCCGCTGGCCGGCTTGCTGCTGACCAGTGACACCCTGCCCGACCCTCGGATCATGGACCTGTGCCGCGGCGCCTTGCAGGCAGGCTTGCCCGTACTGTCGGTCAGCACCGGCTCCTACGACACCGCCAATCAGTTGAACGGCCTGAACAAGGAAATCCCGATCGACGACCGCGAGCGCGCGGAGATCATCACCGATTTCGTCGCCAGCCACCTGGACGCTGACTGGCTGCACCAACGCTGTGGCACCCCGCGGGAAATGCGCCTGTCGCCCGCGGTGTTCCGCTATCAATTGATCCAGCGCGCCCAGGCCGCCAACAAGCGCATCGTCCTGCCCGAAGGCAGCGAGCCGTTGACCGTGCAGGCGGCAGCCATTTGCCAGGCGCGCGGTATCGCCCGCTGCGTCTTGCTGGCCAAGCCTGAAGATGTGCAAGCCGTCGCCCGCGCCCAGGGCATCGAGTTGCCTGAAGGCCTGGAGATTCTCGATCCGGACCTGATCCGCCAGCACTACGTCGAGCCGATGGTCGCACTGCGCAAGACCAAGAGCCTCAACGCGCCCATGGCCGAGCAGCAACTGGAAGACACCGTGGTGATCGGCACCATGATGCTGGCGCTCGATGAAGTCGACGGGCTGGTGTCCGGGGTCATTCACTCCACCGCCAATACCATTCGCCCGGCCCTGCAGCTGATTAAAACGGCGCCGGGCTGCACCCTGGTGTCGTCGGTGTTTTTCATGCTGTTCCCGGAGGAAGTACTGGTCTACGGCGACTGCATCATGAACCCCCATCCGAGCGCCAGCGAACTGGCCGAGATCGCCCTGCAAAGCGCCGACTCCGCCGCCGCCTTCGGCATCACGCCACGGGTGGCCATGCTCAGCTATTCCAGCGGTGAGTCGGCCAGCGGCGAAGAAGTGGAAAAAGTCCGTGAAGCCACCTTGCTGGCCCATGAAGCGCAGAACTCGCTGTTGATCGACGGGCCCCTGCAATACGACGCTGCGGCCAACGAAACAGTGGCGCGGCAATTGGCGCCGAACAGCCAGGTGGCAGGCCGGGCAACGGTGTTCATTTTCCCGGACCTGAACACCGGCAACACCACCCACAAGGCCGTGCAACGTAGCGCTGACTGCGTCAGCCTTGGCCCCATGCTGCAAGGCCTGCGCAAACCGGTGAATGACTTGCCGCGCGGCGCCCAGGTCGACGACATCGTCTACACCATCGCCCTGACGGCGATTCAAGCCGCCAACCGACCTATGGATCTTTGAATGCTGGATTTTCTACCCGCAGCCGTACGGGGCGTGATCGCCTCGTTGCTACTGGCGCTGAACACCCTGTTGTTGTGCTCGTTTCTGTTCGGCGTCGCGCTCTTCAAGGTGTTGCCATTCGCCCTCACCCAACGCTTCAGCCACTGGCTGATGAACCATACCCACGAGGCCTGGATCAGCAACAACAAAGCCTGGATGAACCTGATCGGCCATACCCGCTGGCATCTCAGCGGCCTTGAGGGCCTGGACTATCAGCACTCCTACCTGGTCACCAGCAACCACCAGAGCTGGGTCGACATTCTGGTGCTGCAGTACGTACTCAACCGCCGCATTCGTCCGCTGAAATTCTTCCTCAAGCAGGAACTGATCTGGGTACCCGTGATTGGCGTAGCCTGGTGGGCGCTGGACTTCCCGTTCATGAAGCGTTATTCCAAGGCCTACCTGGACAAGCACCCGGAAAAGAAAGGCAAAGACCTGGAAACCACCCGCAAGACCTGCGCGAAGTTTCGCAACAACCCGGTGGGTATTTTCAACTTCGCCGAAGGCACGCGCTTTACCCCGGGCAAGCACGCACAGCAGCAGTCACCGTTTCGCTACCTGCTCAAGCCAAAGGCCGGCGGCATTGCGTTTGTACTGGACGCCATGGGCGAACAGCTGGAGTCCATCATCAACGTGACCATTCACTACCCGGCCGGACGCCCGGGCTTCTGGGACCTGTTATGCGGCAACGTGAAAGACGTGGTGGTGCACTTTCAGGAACTGCAGATCCCGGCGTCATTCATCGGCAAGAACTACGAGCAGGATGGTGAGTACCGCCTGCAGTTCCAGGGTTGGATCAACCAGCTGTGGCAAGACAAGGATGCGTTGCTGGAACAGATGCACCGCGAGTATCCCGCCAAGTAATACCCTGTCTGTGCCTGCTCACGACGAAGCTCAACCAGACGCAAAAAAACCCGCAGACGATCACTCGCCTGCGGGCTTTTACTTGCCGCTTGAAGCTGAAAGCTTATCGCGGCTCCTGCCTCAGATCGCGCCACACTTGCGCAGCAGATCCAGCACCTGCTTGACGCTTTCTTCCAGCGACAGCGACTGGGTGTCGACCACAAGGTCGGCGTCCAGCGGCACGTCATACGGGAAAGAGTCGCCCGGAATGTTGTCGCCAGCGGCGGCATACAGACCTTGTGGATCGCGTTCGGCACAAACGGTCGGCGAAGCCTGTACATACACCGTCAGTAAACGATCACTGCCGATCAATGCCCTGGCCTGCTCGCGCCCTTCAGCATCGGGCGCAACGAACGCTGCCAGGGTCAGCAAACCAGCCTCGTTGAACTGACGCGCGACGTGAGCCGCTCGACGCCAGTTCTCGGTGCGTCCGGCGCGGTCCTGTGGCAGGCCTTTGTTCAGGTCATGGCGCAGGTTCTGGCCATCGAGCACAAACACTGCGCGCCCCATGTCGAACAGCTTGCGTTCAACTGCATAGGCCAAGGTACTTTTGCCGGCTCCCGACAAGCCGCTGAACAGGACGGTGGCCGGTTGTTGGCCGAAGCGCTGGGCACGCTCTTCGGTCGCTACATGAGCCAACTTGCCATGGTGCGTGCTACTGCCGTGAGCCAGAGGCTGGGCGACGATCATGCCGGCGCCCACCGTGCCATTGGTCAAGCGGTCGATGATGATGAACGCGCCGGTCGTGCGGTTGCTCTCGTAACCGTCGAGGGCAATCGGCGCGTCGAGCGCGATCTTGACCTTGCCGATTTCGTTCAGCTGCAACGCGCTGGCCGGACCTTCTTCCAGGGTGTTCACGTCGACCTTGTTGACGATGCTGGCAATGGAACCTGGCACATAACTGGTGGCGCGCTTGATGTCGTACTTCTTGCCCGGCAGCATCGGCTCTTCAGCCATCCACACCAGCATCGCTTCGAAGTGGTCGGTGACCGGAGGCACACTGTCGGCATGCACCAACAGGTCACCACGGGAGATATCGATCTCGTCTTCCATGGTCAGGGTGACGGCCTGACCGGGACCGGCGTGCTCCAGCTCACCTTCGAAGGTGACGATGGATTTCACGCGGCTGCTCTTGCCCGAAGGCAGCACCACGACTTCGTCGCCCTTCTTGACGATGCCGCTGGCCAGGGTGCCGGCAAAACCACGGAAGTTCAGGTTCGGACGGTTGACGTACTGCACCGGGAAACGCAGGTCGGTGAAGTTACGATCACCCGCCACTTCCACGGTCTCGAGGATCTCCATCAGCGACTGGCCGGTGTACCACGGCGAGCGCTCGGACTTGTTCACCACGTTGTCGCCCTTGAGGGCCGACATCGGCACGAAGTGCATGCTGGTGGGCTTCATCTTCAGGCCTTCGGCAAACGCCAGGTAATCGGCCTTGATCGACTCGAACACACCCTGGTCGAAGTCCTTGAGGTCCATCTTGTTGATGGCCACGACGATGTGCTTGATGCCCAGCAGGGAGGCGATGAAGCTGTGGCGACGGGTCTGGGTCTGCACGCCATAACGGGCATCGACCAGGATGATCGCCAGGTCACAGGTGGAAGCACCGGTCGCCATGTTACGGGTGTACTGCTCATGGCCGGGGGTGTCGGCGATGATGAATTTGCGTTTGGCGGTGGAGAAATAGCGGTAGGCAACATCGATGGTGATGCCTTGCTCGCGCTCGGCCTGCAGGCCGTCGACCAGCAATGCCAGGTCGATATCATCGCCCGTAGTACCGACTTTTTTCGAGTCGCGGGTAATGGCTTCCAGATGGTCTTCGTAGATCATCTTGGAGTCGTGCAGCAGGCGCCCGATCAGGGTGCTCTTGCCGTCGTCGACGTTGCCGCAGGTCAGAAAGCGCAGCAGTTCTTTGCGCTCGTGCTGGCCCAGGTAGGCGAGGATGTCCTCGCTGATCAAATCAGATTGATGGCTCATTGGGTTTAAGCTCCAAGCTGTAAGCTTCAAGCGGCAAGCTTGTCGGCGTACAGCTAGTCAGAAATTCTATTGATCAACCCGTTCAGCATTTTTGAAAGCTCACGGGTTTCTATAATCCAAACTGCTGCCAGAGGCTCAGCGACATACGCGATCTCACTGCCGATCATCAGCTGGGTTCGCAGCTCCCCACAGGAGGCCTTGGCGATCCTCAGAAAACGACATTTATCTCTAGCAGTGAAATGCTCCATACCTTCAGCAATATTGCTCGGGATAGAGAGCGCAGAGCGCGTAATCTGACTTTTGAATACAAGGTCAGGGCATGTAGCCATTTCCTTGTACACACTCACCGTCAACACTTTTGCTCTTTGCCAAACCAAGAGTTTCTCGAAATCCATTTCGATCACCTGCTTTTGATTTGCTTGCAGCTTCTAACTTGCCGCTTGCAGCTTAAAAGTATCCTTGCCGTTTTTTGTCTTCCATGGAGCCGGCGCCATCGTGATCGATGACCCGGCCCTGGCGCTCGGAAGTTCGCGTCAGGAGCATTTCCTGAATGATGTCCGTAAGGCTTTCGGCCTCGGACTCCACCGCGCCCGTCAACGGGTAGCAACCAAGGGTACGGAAACGCACTTTCTTCTTGACGATGCGGGCTTTGTCTTCGTCGCTCAGGTGCTCGAGGATGCGCTCGTCGTCGATCATGATCAGCGTACCGTTCTTCTCGATGACGTTACGCTCGGCGGCAAAGTACAGCGGGACGATCGGGATGCCTTCCAGGTAGATGTATTGCCAGATGTCCAGTTCAGTCCAGTTCGACAGCGGGAATACGCGGATCGACTCGCCTTTGTTGACCTTGCCGTTGTAGACGTTCCAGAGCTCCGGACGCTGGTTTTTCGGGTCCCAGCGGTGCTTGCTGTCGCGGAACGAGTACACGCGCTCTTTGGCGCGGGATTTCTCCTCATCGCGACGGGCGCCGCCGAAGGCTGCGTCGAAACCATGCTTGTCCAGGGCCTGCTTCAGGCCTTCGGTCTTCATGATATCGGTGTGCTTGGCACTGCCGTGGGTGAAGGGGTTGATGCCTTGCGCCACGCCTTCGGGGTTGACGTGGGTAATCAGGTCCAGGCCCAGCTCTTCGACCATCTTGTCGCGAAAGCTGTACATCTCCTGGAACTTCCATTGGGTGTCGACGTGCATCACCGGAAACGGCAGCTTGCCCGGGAAGAATGCCTTGCGTGCCAGGTGCAGCATCACGGCGGAGTCTTTACCGATGGAGTACAGCATCACCGGGTTGTCGAACTCGGCGGCCACCTCGCGGATGATGTGGATGCTTTCCGCCTCCAGCTGTTTCAGATGCGTCAGTTTGTCGACCATGGCTACTCACGAAAGCTTTCTTATGAACGGCCAGCGGGCCGTGTTCGAGCGAGGATCCTAGCACAGCGTCATCGTCTAATCAGGACGCCAACTAGATCGAAAGGGCATATGAATATGCCTGCGCGTTCTGGCGTCCGAGGCTCGCCCTCATCGTTGAATCGTGGTGTTCAGTGAAGCGCTGAACACCCTCAAATCGGATTCGGGCAATCAATGAAGATATGCTCCAGGGCGAACCGCCGCGCCAGGTATTCCCCCAGTGCCTGCACGCCATAGCGCTCGGTGGCGTGATGGCCGGCCGCGATAAAGCTGATGCCATTCTCGCGAGCGCTGTGGAAGGTTTGCTCGGACGCCTCGCCACTGAGGTACAAATCGACGCCGGCTTGCACCGCCTGGTCGATGTAGCCCTGGCCGCCGCCGGTGCACCAGCCCACACGCCGAATCATCTCGCGACCTTCGATCAGCAAGGGTTCACGGCCCATGACGTCCCGCACATGACGGGCGAAGTCGCGCGCGGTCATGGGTTCGGCCAGCGAGCCCACCAACCCGACCACCTTGAGGTTATCCGGGTCCAGCGGACCTTCCACGGTGATATCCAGTTGGCGAGCCAGTTGCACGTTGTTGCCCACATCCGGGTGCAAATCCAGCGGCAAGTGATAGGCCAACAGGCTGATATCGTGCTTGAGCAGGGTCTTGAGCCGGCGCTGCTTCATGCCGGTGATGCAGGGGTTCTCGCCCTTCCAGAAATAACCGTGGTGGACCAGCACCAGGTCGGCCTTGGCCTCGACTGCGGCATCGAGCAAGGCCTGGCTGGCCGTGACGCCGCTGACGATGCGCATGACCTGCGGCCGACCTTCGACTTGCAGGCCGTTGGGGCAATAATCGGAAATCTTCGAACTGCTGAGGTAGCGATCCGCTTCTTCTACCAGGGTGCTCAGGGCAACGGCCATAAAAGACTCCTAAATATCCCGTTCAGAGGCGCGCGCGGCCTCGTATAATGCGCAACATTATGGGCCGTGGTTGGCCCGTCGTAACCTCCCAGGATTTGTTCAATGCTCAAGGGTCTGCGTTTTTTTGGCTGGCCGCTGTTGGCCGGCGTGCTGATTGCGTTGCTGATTATCCAGCGTTACCCGCAATGGGTCGGGCTACCGAGCCAGGATGTGAATCTTCAGCAGGCCCCGCAAACGACTCTGAACCAACATGGACAGGTGTCCTACGCCGATGCGGTGGTCATCGCGGCACCCGCGGTGGTCAACCTCTACACCACCAAAGTGGTCAACAAGACCACTCACCCTCTGTTTGAAGACCCACAGTTCCGACGCTTCTTCGGTGACAACGCGCCCAAACAGAAACGCATGGAGTCGAGCCTCGGTTCCGGCGTGATCATGAGCCCGGAAGGCTATTTGCTGACCAACAACCACGTCACCTCCGGCGCCGACCAGATCGTGGTCGCACTCAAGGATGGTCGTGAAACCCTGGCTCGCGTCATCGGCAGCGATCCGGAAACCGACCTCGCGGTGCTGAAAATCGACTTGAAGCACCTGCCATCGATCACGGTCGGCCGCTCGGAAAGCATCCGGGTCGGCGACGTTGCGCTGGCCATCGGCAACCCGTTCGGCGTCGGCCAGACCGTGACCATGGGCATCATCAGCGCCACCGGGCGCAATCAGTTGGGCCTGAACAACTACGAAGACTTCATCCAGACCGATGCCGCGATCAACCCGGGCAACTCCGGCGGCGCGCTGGTGGATGCCAACGGCAACCTGACCGGCATCAACACGGCGATTTTCTCCAAGTCCGGCGGCTCACAAGGTATCGGCTTTGCGATTCCGATCAAGCTGGCCATGGAAGTGATGAAGTCGATCATCGAGCACGGCCAGGTGATTCGCGGCTGGCTGGGCATTGAAGTGCAACCCCTGAGCCAGGAATTGGCGGAGTCGTTTGGCCTGTCGGGGCGACCGGGCATTGTCGTTGCCGGGATTTTCCGTGATGGCCCGGCACAAAAAGCCGGCCTGCAATTGGGCGACGTGATCCTCAGCATCGATGGCGAACCCGCCGGTGATGGCCGTCGTTCGATGAACCAGGTGGCACGGATCAAGCCGACCGACAAGGTCAGTATCCAGGTCATCCGCAATGGCAAGGAACTTGAGCTGACTGCGGAAATCGGCCTGCGGCCCCCCCCAGCCCCGATCGCCAAAGAAGAGTAAGCATTGACCCGGCCATGCCGGGTTAAAGCATGCACTCTCATCAGCAATGTTATATTGTTCCAATATCACTATTGGAACGATCTCATGCCGTCTCGAAAAACCGCTTCCCTGGCAGGCCTTGCACTCGGCCTGCTGGGGAATCCGGCACTTGCCGAAGAACCCCGCCCTCTGGAACTGGACGCCATCAGCGTCAGCTCCGAGTACGAGTCCGCCACAGGACCGGTCAAGGGCTATCGCGCGACTCGCTCTGCCAGTGCGACCAAAACCGACACGGCCATTCGTGATATCCCCCAGTCCATCAGCGTGATCCCCGCCAGCGTCCTCCAGGACCTGGGCAGCAACGACATCGAGCGGGCGCTGGAGTTTGCCGGCGGCGTCTCGAAACAGAACGATTTCGGCGGCCTGACGCTTTATGAGTACAGTGTGCGCGGCTTCACCACCTCGGAGTTCTACAAGGACGGTTTCGCCGCCAACCGCGGCTACCCAAGCACTCCAGATGCCGCCAATGTCGAACGCATCGAGGTACTCAAGGGGCCTGCCGCCAGCCTTTACGGGCGCGGCGATCCCGGCGGCACGGTCAACATCGTCACCAAGAAACCCCAGCCAGAAGCCTTCAGCACCTTGCAGACCCGCGCCGGCAGCTGGGATCGCTATCGCACTGCTCTGGACGTCAATACCCCCCTCGACCCTCAGGGCGAGGTGCTGTCGCGGATCAACCTGGCCGTCGAGGACAACCACAGCTTCCGCGATCACGTGGATAGCCAGCGTGTGTTCCTCGCGCCTTCGCTCAGTTGGCAACTCAATCCCGACACCAACCTGCTGCTGGAAAGCGAAATCGTCCGCCACAGTTCAACCTTCGACCGCGGCATCGTGGCGCCGAACAACCGTTGGAGCGGGGTCAAGCGTTCGACCTTCCTCGGCGAACCCAATGACGGCAACATCGACAACCACAACAACCTGCTGCAGGCGACCCTCGACCATCACCTCAACGACACCTGGAAGCTACGCCTGGCCAGCCACTACAAAGACGGCAAGCTCTGGGGACATGCCTCGGAAACACGCCCCCTGAACGCCGACCTGCACACCGTCAACCGCCGCTACCGTGAGCGCGATACCCGGTGGCACGACAGCATCACCCAGCTCGAATTGCGGGGTCTGTTCGACATCGGCAGTTGGCAGCACGAACTGTTGATCGGCAGCGAATACGAGAACCTGCGCAAGAACGAACGAGTGACCACCCTCGCTGGCGGCCCCTATGCGATCGACATCTACAACCCGGTTTATGGTCAGCCAAAACCAGACGGCAAACGCACGGGTCCGGACTTCTTCGAGCAGGTCGAAAGCCGAGCCCTCAACCTTCAGGACCAGATCGTATTCAGCGAACGCCTGCGCGGCATTCTGGGGGTGCGCCTGGAGCATTTCGAGCAAACCATCGACGATCAGGTACTCGGCAACCGCAGCCGGCAAGACCACGACGCCCTGACCCAACGCGCCGGCCTGCTCTATCAGCTGACACCACAGCACGGCCTGTTCGCCAACGCCTCGACCTCGTTCAAGCCGAACAACGGCCTGGACGCCGCGGGCAAGTCCTTTGCTCCGCAGGAAGGCGTCGGCTACGAGGTCGGCCTCAAGAGTGAGCTGTTCGAGGATCGCCTGAGCAGCACCCTCGCCGCCTTCCACATCGAAAAAGAAAACGTCCTGGCCCTCGATCCGGCCACCGATACCTACCGGGCAATGGGCAAGGCCCGCAGCCAGGGTTTCGATCTGCAGGTGAGCGGACAACTCTCGGAGGCCATACGACTGATCGGTGCCCTGGCGTACATCGATGCCGAGGTGACCCAAGGCGATCCGGTCATTCCCACTGGCAGCCGGATTCTCGGGGTGGCCAAGCGCAGCGGTAGCCTGTTGGCTGTCTACCAGTTTCAAGACGGCGCATTGCGTGGCTCGGACATCGGTGCCGCCTACACCTATGTCGGTGATCGCTCGGGCGAAGCCGGTAGCGACTTCGAACTGCCGGCTTACCAGACCGTCGACCTGCTGGCCCATTACCAGGCCAGCGACCGCGTCACGTTGGGGCTGAACCTGAACAACCTCTTTGATGAACGGTACTACGAGCGCTCTTACAGCAACTACTGGGTCAACCCCGGCGAGCCGCGCAACTTCACCGTCAGCCTGACACTCAATCTGTAAAAGGAAATCACCATGCAACACGCTAAATCACTGGTCCTGCTGGGGCTGATCGGCGCACTGCTCAGCGCTCAGGTCTCGGCTCATGGCCTGTGGACCGAACAACGCCGTGGCAACATCGAAGTCATCTACGGCCACGGTGCCGAGGACAATGCTTTCAAGGCCCGGAAAGTCAGCGGCGCCTGGGCGTATGACATCACCGGCAAAATGATTCCCGTCACCGTACAGCGCCTGGTGGATCACGCCCGCCTGCAGCCGCTCAAACCGCCGGCGGTGTTGGCCGTGGCGCTGGACAACGGCATGTGGTCGCAGACGGCGGACAAAAAGTGGGTCAACGAAGGACGCAGCAACGTGCCGGGGGCCGTCGAGTCGACCCAGACGTTCAAGTACAGCCTGGCGATCTATCAGCCGGGGGCGAAGTTGCCCGCGCTTGATCAACTGAAGCTGCTGATCTTGCCAGAGGTTGATCCGCTGACGGTGGGGCCTGGCCAATCATTGCCAGTGCGCGTGCTACTGGACGGCAAACCGGCCGCTGGGGTGAAGCTGATCGGCGACTACCGCAACGCGCCGAACACCTTGAGTACCGAAACCGACAAGGATGGCCGGGCACAGCTAGTGGTGCGAAATGAAGGGCTGAATGTGATAGCGGCGCAGGTGGAGGTCCAGCTCAAAGACAATCCGGATGTGGCGACGCGCGGCTTGTTCAGCTCACTGACGTTCCTGGGCGAACCGCATCACGAGTAGCACACCCGCCCTTGCTCGCGATGAGGTCACTCATGATTGTTCCACGCCCTGCGTGGGAATGCCGCCATGGACGCTGCGCGCCCATTGTGACGTGGAGCGTCACGGGAAGCTCCCACGCAAGCGCGCGGGAACGATCCGTCATAGCGATCTACAGGTCGCCAAGCGCGTCGATCAACGCCTGGTTCTGCTCTGGCGTGCCGATGGTAATGCGCAGGAACTGGGCGATCCGCTCTTGCTTGAAGTGACGAACGATCACGCCCTGCTCGCGCAACTTCGCCGCCAGGCCAGCAGCGTCGTGCCGAGGATGGCGGGCGAAAATGAAGTTCGCCGCCGACGGCAGCACGTCAAAGCCCTTCTCCTGCAGTTGCGCAACCACCTGCTCGCGACTGTCGATCACCCGTCGACAGGTCTTGTCGAAGTACTCGCGATCATCAAAGGCAGCGGCCGCGCCGACGATAGCCAGGCGATCCAGCGGATACGAGTTGAAGCTGTTCTTGATCCGCTCCAGCGCCTCGATCAGGTCCGGATGCCCCACCGCCAGGCCCACACGCAAACCCGCCAGCGAGCGTGATTTGGACAGGGTCTGGGTCACCAGCAGGTTCGGGTAGCGATCGACCAGACTGATCGCGGTTTCACCGCCGAAGTCGATGTAGGCTTCATCGACCACGACCACCGAATCAGGGCTGGCCTTGAGGATCTGCTCCACGGCGTCCAGCGCCAGCAGGCAACCGGTCGGTGCATTCGGGTTGGGGAAGATGATCCCGCCGTTGGGCCTGGCGTAGTCCGCCGGATTGATCTGGAACTGCTCGTCCAACGGCACCGCGTCGAATTTGATGCCGTACAACCCACAGTAGACCGGGTAGAAGCTGTAGCTGATGTCCGGGAACAGCAGCGGCTGATCGTGTTGCAGCAACCCGTGGAAGATGTGCGCCAGGACTTCATCGGAACCGTTGCCGAGGAATACCTGATTGCCCTGCACGCCGTAGTACCTGGCCACGGCCTGCTTGAGCAGGTCGCTGTTGGGGTCCGGATACAGACGCAGATTGTCGTTGAGCTCGGTCTGCATCGCCGCCAGTGCCTTGGGGGATGGACCGTAGGGGTTTTCGTTGGTGTTGAGCTTGACCAGTTTCGCCAGCTTCGGCTGTTCGCCCGGCACATAGGGCACCAGATCCTTGACGAACGAACTCCAGAATTTACTCATATTCAGTTTCCTTCTTTGTCGTCAACGATGCGGTATTCGGCGCTGCGGGCGTGGGCCGTCAGCGATTCGCCACGGGCCAGCACGGAAGCCGTCTTGCCCAGTTCCGAAGCGCCTGCCTCGGAGCAGAAGATGATCGACGAACGCTTCTGGAAGTCATACACCCCCAGCGGCGAAGAGAAACGCGCGGTGCCAGAGGTCGGCAACACGTGGTTGGGGCCGGCGCAGTAGTCGCCCAAGGCTTCGCTGGTGTGGCGCCCCATGAAGATCGCCCCGGCGTGGCGAATCTGCGGCAGCCAGGCTTGAGGATCGGCGACCGACAGTTCGAGGTGCTCCGGCGCAATGCGATTGGCCACCTCGATGGCTTGCTGCATGTCACGCACCTGGATCAGCGCACCACGGCCATTGATCGAGGTTTCGATGATCTGGGCACGTTCCATGGTCGGCAACAGCCTGGCGATGCTCGCCGCCACCTGGTCGAGGAACCCGGCATCGGGGCTGACCAGAATCGCCTGGGCGTCTTCGTCGTGCTCGGCCTGGGAGAACAGGTCCATCGCAATCCAGTCAGGATCGGTCTGGCCGTCGCATACCACGAGGATTT
Organism: Pseudomonas sp. Irchel s3b6; assembly: GCF_900187415.1. NCBI lineage: Bacteria > Pseudomonadati > Pseudomonadota > Gammaproteobacteria > Pseudomonadales > Pseudomonadaceae > Pseudomonas > Pseudomonas sp. Irchel s3b6. The sequence goes on from NZ_FYDM01000005.1 coordinate 158,325, forward strand.
CAGACGGACCGGCGATCATGTCGATGCCCACCTGGCCAAACACATGACGCTTGGCAGTGGCCACATAGATGTTGCCAGGGCCGACGACCTTGTCGACCTTCGGCACGCTTTCGGTGCCGTAGGCCAGCGCCGCCACGGCTTGCGCGCCGCCAATGGTGAACACCCGGTCGACGCCCGCGATGCACGCCGCCGCCAGCACCAGTTCGTTGACCTCACCACGCGGGGTCGGCACCACCATGACCACTTCGGTCACGCCGGCCACCTTGGCCGGAATCGCGTTCATCAACACCGAGGACGGATAGGACGCCTTGCCGCCAGGCACGTACAAGCCGGCGCGGTCCAGTGGCGTGACCTTCTGGCCCAGTACCGTGCCGTCGGCTTCGGTGTAGGTCCAGGAGTCCTGCTTTTGTTTTTCGTGGTAGCTGCGCACCCGGGCGGCTGCTTTTTCCAGGGCTTCGCGCTGGGGCACGGTAATGCGGGTCAGTGCCAGCTCCAGACGTTCGCGTGGCAGGATCAGGTCCGCCATCGAGGCAACCTGCAGGCCATCGAACTTCTGGGTGAACTCAACCAGCGCGGCATCGCCACGCTCACGCACCGCCTTGATGATGTCCAGCACTCGCTGATTGACCGAGTCGTCAGACACACTTTCCCAGCTCAGCAGATGATCCAGATGATGCGCGAAATCCGGGTCAGCAGCGTTGAGTCGGCGAATTGCAGTCGGTGCGGTCATAGCGAGAGCCTCATAGGATTGGCAAAAACTCAGGCGCCCTAACTTAGCCGTCGTTTCCGCTTGGGCACCTGAGAATTCTGGCTATGAGGCGGATAGACGGGCGCAACTTAACGTCGCGCAGGTGAATCAGCCGCGGTGTCGAGACTCCACTGCCTTGCGCAGGGTGTCGATCAACGCCTGGATTCGGGCGTGCTGCATTTTCATCGAAGCTTTGTTGACGATCAGCCGGGAGCTGATGGCCGCAATGAAATCCTGTGGCTCCAGGCCATTGGCCCGCAGCGTGTTACCGGTATCGACCACGTCGATGATCTTGTCCGCCAGACCAATCAACGGCGCCAGCTCCATCGAGCCGTAAAGCTTGATGATGTCGACCTGACGGCCCTGCTCGGCATAGTAACGCTTGGCAACATTGACGAATTTGGTGGCAATACGCAGACGGCCCTTGGGCTCGATCGCGCCAACTTTACCGGCAGTCATCAACTTGCACTGGGCGATCTGCAGGTCCAGTGGCTCGTACAGGCCCTGGCCGCCGTATTCCATCAGCACATCTTTACCGGCGACGCCCAGGTCAGCGGCACCATGCTCGACGTAGGTCGGCACATCGGTGGCACGCACGATCAACAAGCGCACGTCGGCCTGGGTCGTGGGGATGATCAGCTTGCGGCTCTTGTCCGGATTCTCGGTCGGCACGATGCCCGCTTCAGCCAGAAGCGGCAGGGTGTCGTCGAGGATGCGGCCCTTGGACAGTGCGATGGTCAACATGGGAAACGTCAGTCCTTATCAGGCAACGATGCCCGGTCGCAAACGGCGCCGGACACAGGCCGAGCCTGAAACAGGCTCGACTTCAATCAATCTGTGGGCACTTCCCTGTGCCCTTGACGCAGGGACTAGCCCGGTACGCGGCGGATCTTCGCGCCCAGCATCTGCAACTTCTCTTCGATGCACTCGTAGCCACGGTCAATATGGTAGATGCGATCGATCAGGGTGTCGCCTTCGGCGATCAGTGCCGAAATCACCAGGCTGGCCGAAGCCCGCAGGTCGGTAGCCATTACTGGCGCGCCCTTGAGTTTTTCGATACCGGTGACAATGGCGGTGTTGCCTTCGACCTGGATGTGAGCACCCATGCGATGCAGTTCGTAGACGTGCATGAAGCGGTTTTCGAAGATCGTCTCGATCACCGCGCCAGTGCCTTCGGCAATCGCGTTGAGGGAGATGAACTGCGCCTGCATGTCAGTCGGGAATGCCGGGTAGGGAGCCGTACGCACGTTAACAGCTTTTGGCCGCTTGCCGTGCATGTTCAGCTCGATCCAGTCTTCGCCGGTGGTGACTTCAGCACCCGACTCACGAAGCTTTTCCAGAACGGCTTCCAGAATGGTCGGATCCGTGTCCTTGACCTTCACGCGACCGCCAGTCACGGCAGCGGCGACCAGGTACGTACCGGTTTCAATACGGTCCGGCATGACTTTGTAGACCGCCGAGTGCAAGCGCGGTACGCCGTCGATGGTGATGGTGTCGGTGCCGGCACCCTGGACCTTGGCGCCCATGGCGTTGAGGAAGTTCGCCAGGTCGACGACTTCAGGCTCGCGAGCGGCGTTTGCCAGAACGCTGCGACCGTTGGCCAGAGCGGCCGCCATCATGATGTTCTCGGTACCGGTCACGCTGACGGTATCGAAGAAGAAGTGTGCACCACGCAAGCCGCCTTCCGGTGCCTTGGCCTTGATGTAGCCGCCTTCGACGTCGATGGTCGCGCCCATGGCTTCAAGGCCACGGATGTGCAGGTCGACCGGACGCGAACCGATGGCGCAACCGCCAGGCAGGGCAACTTCGGCTTCACCGAAACGCGCAACCATAGGGCCCAGCACCAGGATCGAGGCACGCATGGTTTTCACCAGTTCGTACGGTGCGATCAGGGTCTTGATGGTGCGCGGGTCGATTTCGACGCTGAGCTTCTCGTCGATCACAGGCTCAATGCCCATGCGACCGAACAGTTCGATCATGGTGGTGATGTCGTGCAGGTGCGGCAGGTTGGCGACCGTCACCGGGCCGTCACACAGCAGCGTTGCCGCCAGAATCGGCAGGGCAGAGTTCTTTGCCCCGGAGATGCGGATTTCGCCATCAAGACGAACGCCGCCGGTAATAATCAATTTATCCATAAGAATCTCGACGCCCTTGGGCTCAGGTGCGCTCGGCCCAGGCCGCGCTGCTGAAAAATTTCATAGTGACCGCGTGGATGCTGCCATCAGCGATCCATGGGTTCAAATGGGCATAGATGCTCTGTTGACGCTTGACCGGGCTCAAAGCCACCAGTTCATCGCTAATCACGTTCAGCTGAAAGTTGCAGCCTTCGCCCTCAACTTCTACCTGTACGGATAAAAGAGTCTCGGACAGCTTTCCCTCAAGGAAGCTCTTCACTTCGTTGGCCTGCATGCTCAACCTCAATCGGCGCCCTGTGCGCACGGGTCGGACATCATACAAAAAAGCCCCGCGCCTGCGAACCCCGCATGGCAGGACTCTGACGGGGGGCCTTTTTATAGATGTTAGTTAAGGGTGCGCCAAAATCCCGGTCAAACCAGAGACCTGAGCGATTTCACGCATGTCATCCGGCAATGCACGGACACTCACTGCCTTGCCACCGGCTGCCGCGTCGCGCATGAAAGCCATCAGCAACGACAAACCGACGCTGCTGGACTTCTCCACGCCCGAGCAATCCAGCACCACGGCTGGCGAGGTACTGGACTTGATCAAGGCCTGGCCCTGCTTGCGCAGTTCCGGGCCGGTGCGGTAATCGAGTACGCCACTGAGCATCAGCTCACCGGCGTCCCCCATACGGACGGCCGACTCACTCATTGCGCTTGCTTCTCGGCGGTCTGTTCAGTGTTTGCCTTGGCTTTGGCGACTTCACCGGCCCAACCATTGATGGTCTTGTCCAGGTCGTTGCCATTGCGCTGCATCGCGTCGGCGAACTGGTCACGGAACAGTTTGCCAATATTGATGCCGTTGATGATCACGTTGCGCAGCTTCCACTCGCCATTGATCTTCTCGAGTGTGTAGGACACAGGATAGATCGAGCCATTGCTACCCTTGACGGTCATGCCAACGCTGGTGCGGTTACCCGACTCATCCTTGGCTGGCTCGACGACGATGCCCTGGTTGTTGTACTCGAGCAAAGCGTTGCCATAGAACTGGAACAGGCCGGTCTTGAAGTTCTCTTCAAAGGTCTTCATCTGCGCAGGCGTGGCCTTGCGCGAGTACTTGACCGTCATGATGCTCTTGGAAATGCCCTCGGCATCCACCACGGGCCCGACAATGCTGTTCAACGCAGCATAAAAGTCCTTCGGATCCTGCCTGTACTTCTCTTTGTTGGTCGCAAGGTCTGCGAGCAACCGGTTGGTCGTATCCTGTACCAGCTCGTGCGCCGAAGGCGCAGCCACGGCGTTAGCCATCAGCGGCAAGGCCGCGAGCAAGACAAACAGGCTACGTCGCAAAGTAGAGATCATGGAAAAACTCCTCATTTGGCGTCTTTACTAACGGTATTGAGCAAGAATTTACCGATCAGGTCCTCGAGCACCAGCGCCGACTGCGTGTCATGGATGGTCTGGCCATCCTTGAGCAGACTCTCTTCACCGCCAACGCTGATACCGATGTACTTCTCGCCCAGCAAACCGGCGGTGAGGATGGATGCCGTGGAGTCAGACGGCAGATTATCTACACGTTTCTCCAGCTCCAACGTCACTCGACCGGTGAAGCTGTCGCGGTCCAGATCGATTGCCGTGACCTTGCCGATGGTCACACCGGCCATGGTCACTTTGGATCTGACCGTCAAACCGGCGATATTGTCGAAATAGGCATAAAGTTTATAGCTGTCGGTGCTCGAAACAGGGGACAGTCCACTGACCCGCAGGGCAAGCAGCAGTAAAGCCAGGATGCCAGCCAGCAAGAAAAGGCCGACACCGATTTCCAGGGTGCGGTTTTGCATCAGAAATCTCCAAACATCAAGGCGGTCAAAATAAAGTCCAGGCCGAGGATAGCCAATGAGGCATACACCACGGTCTTGGTGGTGGCACGACTGATCCCTTCCGAGGTGGGGTCACAGTCATAGCCTTGGAATACGGCGATCCAGGTCACGACAAAGGCAAAGACCATGCTTTTGATAATGCCGTTGAGCACGTCACCATTGAACGTCACGCTGTTTTGCATGTTCGACCAGTAGGAGCCTTCATACACACCCAGCCAGTCTACCGCCACCCAGGAGCCGCCCCAGATTCCGACCACGCTGAAAATCATCGCCAGCAGTGGCAGGGAGATGAAGCCCGCCCACAGGCGGGGGGCAATGATGTACTTGAGCGGATCGACACCGATCATTTCCAGGCTGGACAGTTGCTCGGTGGACTTCATGTTGCCGATTTCCGCGGTCAACGCGGAGCCCGCGCGCCCAGCGAACAGCAATGCCGTGACCACCGGCCCCAACTCGCGCAGCAGGGTCAGCGCCACCATCTGCCCGACCGCCTGCTCCGAGCCGTAGCTGGACAGAATGTTGAAGCCCTGCAGCGCCAGCACCATGCCGATGAAAATCCCGGAGACCACGATGATCACCAGGGACATGACGCCGACCGAATGCAACTGCTTGACCAACAGGCTGAAACCGCTGCCCACGCTGCCGCGCCCGAGCAATGCGTGAAACAGGAACAGCGATGAACGACCCAGGACCGCGACGCTGTCGATGCCGGCCTGGCCGAATCGACGAACTCTTTCTATTAGTGAAATCTTGCGCATCAGCGCTTCCCCAGAAGATCTGCGCGGTAATCCGTCGCTGGAAAGTGGAACGGTACCGGCCCGTCCGGATCACCTTTCATAAATTGGCGAATTCTCGGATTATCGGAATCCATCAGCTCGGCGGGAGTGCCCTGCCCCAGCACTTGCCCATCACCGACGACATACAGATAGTCGGCAATGCTCGCGGTTTCGGCCAGGTCATGGGAAACCACGATGCTGGTAATACCCAGGGCGTCGTTGAGCAGACGGATCAGGCGTACCAGTACGCCCATGGCGATAGGGTCCTGGCCGACAAACGGTTCGTCGTACATGAGAATGCGCGGATCCAGGGCAATGGCGCGGGCGAGCGCCACACGACGCTTCATGCCACCGGACAGCTCATCGGGCATCAACTCGATTGCGCCACGCAAGCCCACTGCCTCCAGCTTCATCAATACGATGTCGCGGATCATTTCTTCCGGCAGTTGGGTATGAATACGCAACGGGAATGCGACGTTCTCGAACACATCAAGGTCGGTGAACAGCGCACCGCTCTGGAACAGCACGCCCATGTGCTTGCGCGCATCGAACAGATCGCTGCGCGACAGCTGGGGCAAATTCTGCCCGTTGACCCACACTTCGCCACCGGAAGGACGCAACTGCGCGCCCATCAGGCGCAACAGCGTGGTTTTCCCGCAGCCGGAAGGTCCCATGATGCCGGTAACCTTGCCGCGTGGAATGCGAATATCGACATTGTTGAAAATGCTACGCGCGCCGCGCTTGAAGGACACTCCCTTCAGCTCGACCGCGTAGGCGTTATCGGCACTCATCTAAACTCCTTGCGATGCAAGCCTCTCACTCGGACGCTGCGATCTCTGGCGAGAGCACATACTGCCTGGGCAGGCCGAACTGGCGACGAACTATATCACTGCCCGCCCTTGGCGCCCAAGGACGAAGACCGCTGCATTCAGCTTCAATTAAGGTTGATAGCCGCTAATCGGAGAGTTCCCGTGACACAGACCGCAGAAAGCATGACGAACTAACGTGAGCGAATGGCCCATTACCGCTATAATCGCCACCTTTTCACTCAGCTAAACGAATTCAGACATGAGCCAGTCCAGCGACCTGATTCAATCGGCACAACGTACCATCCGCCTCGAGCTCGAAGCCGTAAAAGGCTTGCTGCCCCATATCGACGCTGATTTCGTACGCGCGTGCGAGTTGATTCTGGCCGGCAAGGGTCGCGTGGTAGTGGTCGGCATGGGTAAATCCGGGCATATCGGCAGTAAAATTGCCGCGACCCTGGCCAGCACCGGCACCACGGCATTCTTCGTACACCCGGCCGAAGCCAGTCACGGCGACATGGGCATGATCACGCGCGACGACATCATTCTCGCGCTGTCGAACTCCGGCTCCACCAACGAAATCATCACGCTGCTGCCACTGATCAAGCGCCTGGGCATACAGCTGATCAGCCTGACCGGCAATCCTGACTCGCCATTGGCCAAGGCCGCCGAGGTCAACCTCAATGTCCACGTCGAACATGAGGCCTGCCCGCTGAACCTGGCGCCAACCTCATCGACGACTGCCGCCCTGGTCATGGGCGACGCGCTGGCGGTTGCCCTGCTGGAAGCCCGCGGCTTTACGGCGGAAGACTTCGCTTTTTCGCACCCCGGTGGCGCACTGGGTCGCCGCCTGCTGCTCAAGGTGGAAAGTGTCATGCACGCCGGGGACGAGTTGCCCTGCGTCGTGCGCGGCACCCCGCTCAAAGACGCATTGATGGAAATGACCCGCAAGGGCCTGGGCATGACCGCGGTACTGGAAGATGACGGAAAACTGGCCGGGATATTCACCGACGGCGACCTGCGCCGCACCCTGGATCGCAACATCGACATCCACAACACCACCATCGACGCCGTCATGACCCCTCACGGCAAGACTGCCCGCGCCGACATGCTGGCCGCCCAAGCCCTGAAAATCATGGAAGACAACAGAATCAACGCACTGGTCGTGGTGGACAAGGAGGATCGCCCCGTCGGCGCCTTCAACCTGTCCGACCTGCTGCGCGCGGGAGTCATGTAATGAACAACGACCTGCTGCAACGCGGCAAAAACATCAAACTGGCCGTGTTCGACGTCGATGGTGTCCTGACCGATGGCCGCCTGTACTTCCTCGAAGACGGCAGCGAATTCAAGTCGTTCAATACCCTCGACGGCCAGGGCATCAAAATGTTGATGGCCACGGGTGTAACAACGGCCATAATCAGTGGTCGTAAGACCCCGGTCGTCGAGAAGCGCGCAAAAAACCTCGGGATTCCCCACCTGTTTCAAGGCCGCGAGGACAAACTGGTCGTACTCGACAGCCTTCTCGCGCAGCTGGGCCTAAGCTATGAGCAAGTTGCCTATCTGGGTGACGACCTGCCGGACCTGCCGGTGATTCGCCGTGTTGGCCTGGGCATGGCCGTCGCCAACGCTGCAAGTTTCGTTCGTGAGCACGCCCACGGCACTACCCTTGCCCGCGGAGGCGAAGGTGCAGCACGCGAATTTTGCGAATTGATTCTACGCGCCCAAGGCAACCTTGAAGCCGCCAACGCCGCGTACCTGTGAGCCACTTATGCTGAGCAAAAAGTTTCGCAACATATTGTTTTTTGGAGCCATTGCCGCGCTGCTCGCGGCTGTCGGCTATTGGAACATCAGTCCAGAACGTTTTCTCGACAAGCCCGTGACGGTGGTCAACGAGAGCGAGATCGACTTCTATGCAACCAACGCCCATAGCGTGCAGTACCTGCCCGACGGCAAGTTGCAGTACGAAATGACCTCCGACAAGGTTGAGCACGTCAAGGCCAGCGATGTGACCCTGGTAACCAAGCCGGACCTGCAGCTGTATCGCGGCACCGAGTTCCCCTGGCACGTCCAGAGTGAGCGTGGCGAGGTCAACCCTGGCGGCACCGAAGTCGAACTGATCGACTCGGTACGCATTGCGCGCACCGACGAAAAGGACCGCGCGATGATCATTACCAGCAGCCGCATGACCGTATTCCCGCAGCAGCAATATGCGCAGACCCAGCAAGCCGTTAGAATCGACGGTGCTGGCGGTGTATCGACGGGGACCGGCATGAAAGCGTATTTGAAAGAAAGCAGGATACACCTGCTATCGAACGTAAGAGGACAGTATGAGGCTCGTTAAAACCCTCCCTATTTTGCTCAGTCTGGGCGCAGCACTGGGAAGCGTGAGCGCCTGGGCTCTGCCGAACGATAGAGATCAACCTATCCGCATTCAGGCCGACGACGCACAGCTGGACGACAAGAACGGCATCGCCACCTACAAAGGTGACGTGATCATCACCCAGGGCACGATGAAGGTCACCGGCAACACCGTGACTATCACTCGCACACCGGCTGGCGATATCGACGTCGTAACCTCGGTGGGCAACCTGGCCTACTTCGAGCAGATGCAAACGGCTGGCGACACCAAGCCTGTCCAAGGCTATGGGGTGACTATCCAGTACCACGCTTCGCAAGACCGCGTAGTACTGATCGATCGCGCCAAAGTCGTCGATAAGGATGGCAACATCACCCAAGGCGAGAAAATCGTCTACGACACCAACAAAAAGCTCGCCAGCGCCGGTCGCGCGACGGGTAGCAAGGTCACCGAACAACGCCCGCGCATCGACATGGTGATTCAGCCTAAAAAGAAAACCGACGAGCAAAAGGCCCCTTAAATGGCAACTCTGAAAGCCCAGCATCTGGCCAAGAGCTACAAGAGCCGCCAGGTCGTGCGTGACGTCAGCCTGTCCATCGACAGCGGCCAGATTGTCGGCTTGCTAGGCCCGAACGGCGCTGGCAAGACCACCTGTTTCTACATGATCGTGGGCCTGGTCCAGGCCGACCAGGGACGCGTGCTGATCGATGATCTGGACGTCAGCCACCAACCCATGCACGGTCGTGCACGGGCGGGTATCGGCTATCTTCCGCAAGAAGCGTCGATCTTCCGCAAACTGTCGGTCGCCGACAACATCATGGCCATTCTCGAAACCCGCAAGGAACTCGACAAGGCCGGTCGCCGCAAAGAGCTGGAAAGCCTGCTTCAGGAATTCCACATCAACCATATCCGTGAAAACCTGGGCATGAGCCTTTCCGGCGGTGAACGTCGCCGCGTGGAAATCGCGCGCGCGCTGGCCACGGCACCGAAATTCATCCTGCTCGACGAACCCTTCGCCGGCGTGGACCCGATCTCGGTAGGTGACATCAAGCAGATCATCCACCACCTCAAGGCCAAGGGCATTGGTGTACTGATCACGGACCACAACGTCCGCGAAACCCTGGACATCTGCGAAACCGCCTACATCGTCAACGACGGCCAACTGATCGCCGAAGGCGACGCCGAAACCATCCTGGCCAACGAATTGGTCAAGGAAGTTTATCTGGGCCATGAGTTCCGCCTCTAAGCGCTGAGGCGCCTGAGAGTTGCCGGGGCGTAATGTCAATGCGGCCGTGAATGTTTTTATTGTCTCGACACTCTAGGCAAACACTTCAGTTTCAGGCATATAATTTGCTTATGTTTGGCGCTTCGGCGCCCTGTAGTGGATGGCGCATGTGCGCCGGCGAATAAGGTGTTAAGCCCCTGCCATGAAACCATCGCTAGTCTTGAGAATGGGCCAGCAGCTGACGATGACACCGCAGCTGCAACAGGCCATCCGCCTGCTCCAATTGTCGACCCTGGACCTGCAACAGGAAATCCAGGAAGCATTGGAATCCAATCCAATGCTCGAACGTCAGGAAGACGGCGACGACTTCGATAACGCCGACCCAATGGCGGACAACATCGAGCAGAAACCCAACACCGAGATCCAGGAACCCTCCTACCAGGAAACCGCCCCCACGGTGGACAACCTTGAAGAGGGTGAATGGAACGAACGCATTCCCAACGAACTCCCCGTCGACACCGCCTGGGAAGACGTTTACCAGACCAGCGCCAGCAGCCTGCCCAGCAACGATGACGACGAGTGGGACTTCACCACCCGTACATCGGCTGGCGAGAGCCTGCAGAGCCACCTGCTCTGGCAGTTGAACCTGGCACCGATGTCCGACACCGATCGTCTGATCGCCGTCACGCTGATCGACTGCATCAACAATCAGGGCTACCTGGACGAAAGCCTCGAAGAGATTCTCGAGGCCTTCGACCCGGAGCTGGACATCGAACTGGACGAAATCGAAGCCGTCCTGCACCGCATCCAGCAATTCGAGCCTGCCGGCATCGGCGCCCGCAACCTGGGCGAATGCCTGCTGCTGCAATTGCGCCAGTTGCCGGCCAAGACCCCTTGGCTGGCCGAAGCCAAACGCCTGGTTACCGACTACATCGACTTGCTCGGCAGCCGCGACTACAGCCAGCTGATGCGCCGCATGAAGCTCAAGGAAGACGAACTGCGCCAGGTCATCGAACTGGTACAGAGCCTCAATCCGCGCCCGGGCTCGCAAATCGAGTCCAGCGAAGCCGAGTACGTGGTGCCCGACGTCATCGTACGCAAGGACAACGAACGCTGGCTGGTGGAGCTCAACCAGGAATCGGTGCCGCGCCTGCGCGTCAACCCACAGTACGCCGGCTTCGTCCGCCGTGCCGACACCAGCGCCGACAACACCTTCATGCGCAACCAGTTGCAGGAGGCCCGCTGGTTCATCAAGAGCCTGCAAAGCCGCAACGAAACCCTGATGAAAGTTGCCACCCAGATCGTCGAGCACCAGCGCGGTTTTCTCGAGTATGGCGACGAGGCGATGAAGCCGCTGGTCCTGCACGACATCGCGGAAGCCGTCGGCATGCACGAGTCGACCATTTCACGGGTGACCACGCAAAAATTCATGCATACCCCACGCGGTATTTATGAACTGAAATACTTTTTCTCCAGTCACGTCAGCACCTCCGAAGGCGGTGAATGCTCGTCCACAGCGATTCGCGCGATCATCAAAAAACTGGTTGCCGCGGAAAATCAGAAAAAGCCGTTGAGTGACAGCAAGATCGCTGGTTTACTGGAGGCACAAGGCATTCAGGTAGCCCGCCGCACCGTCGCCAAGTACCGCGAGTCCCTCGGGATCGCGCCTTCGAGCGAACGCAAGCGATTGATGTAACGGGCCACGCCACCGCGTTCCAGGGTGTATTCGATTTTTCGGAAACATCCTAGTGGCAGGCAACTCAGCCTGCCGCCTTATGCACTGGCAACGAAGGAGAAGCTGTATGCAAGTCAACATCAGTGGACACCAACTGGAAGTGACCGAACCTCTGCGCACCTACATCGGCGAAAAACTCGACCGATTGGAGCGGCATTTCGACAAGATCACCAACGTGCAGGTCACGATGAATGTCGAGAAGCTGTTGCAGAAAATCGAAGCCACGCTGCATATTCCCGGCGGAGAAGTGGTTGCCAATGCCGAGCACACGGACATGTATGCCGCCATCGACCTGCTGACCGACAAGCTGGATCGCCAACTCAAAAAGCATAAGGAAAAGACCCAGAGCCTCCTTCAGGGCGCGACCGGTCGTTAACACCCCAAACCCATGATCCGACTTGAAAGCATCCTGACCCCCGGCCGTTCCCTGGTGAACGTGCCGGGCGGCAGTAAAAAACGCGCCCTTGAACAGATTGCCAACCTGATCGCCCGGGAAGTCCCGGAGCTGGAGATGCAGGATGTCTTCGAGAGCCTGATTGCCCGTGAAAAACTCGGCTCGACCGGTTTTGGCAACGGCATCGCTATTCCCCACTGCCGTCTCAAAGGTTGCGAGTCGCCCATCAGCGCCTTGATGCACCTGGACGCGCCTATTGATTTCGACGCTATCGACGGCGCACCGGTCGACCTGCTGTTTGTCCTGCTGGTCCCCCAGGCAGCTACCGATGCGCACCTGGAACTGCTACGCCAGATCGCCAGCATGCTCGACCGCAAGGAAGTCCGCGACCGTTTGCGCAGCGCCACCAGCAGCGAAGCCTTGTATCAGGTTGTCCTGGACGAGCAGAACGGTCACTAACCATGCGCCTGATCATCGTCAGCGGCCGCTCCGGCTCCGGTAAAAGCACAGCCCTCGATGTACTGGAGGACAACGGCTATTACTGCATTGACAACCTGCCAGCCGGCCTGCTGCCGGAACTGGCCGAACGTGCCCTGATCCACAACGAATTGACCCAGCCACTGGTGGCGGTGTCCATCGACGCGCGTAACTTGCCCAGCCACTTGACGCGCTTCCCCGAGCTGTTGGAAGAAGTCCGCGCCCGGCACATAAAATGCGACGTACTGTATCTGGACGCCGACGAAGAGACCCTGCTCAAGCGCTTCTCGGAAACCCGCCGTCGCCATCCGCTGAGCAGCGCCAATCGCTCGCTGGCCGAAGCCATTCAGGATGAGACCACCCTGCTGGGGCCGATAGCCGATCTGGCGGACCTCAAGGTCAATACGACCAACCTGAACCTCTACCAGCTTCGTGACACCATCAAGCTGCGCCTGCTGAACCAGCCCGAGCCAGGCACCGCCTTCCTGGTGGAGTCTTTCGGGTTCAAGCGTGGCATGCCGGTCGATGCCGACCTGGTATTCGATGTGCGCTGCCTGCCCAACCCTTACTGGAAACCAGAACTGCGCGAACAATCCGGGCTGGATCAGCCGGTCGCCGAATACCTGGCTGCCCAGCCGGATGTTGAGGAAATGTTCCAGGACATTTCCAGCTACCTGCTCAAATGGCTACCCCGCTTTGCGGCAAGTAATCGCGCCTACGTCACTATTGGCATTGGCTGTACCGGTGGGCATCACCGCTCCGTCTACCTGACCGAGCGCCTGGGTCAACTCCTGCAAAAAACCTTGAAGAACGTCCAGGTTCGCCACCGCGACCTTAGCTAAAGGATTCACACCGCGATGCCTGCTCTGGAAATTGAAATCATCAACAAACTGGGTCTGCATGCCCGCGCTTCCGCTAAATTCGTGGGTGTTGCAGGTCAGTATCCCTGCCAGATCAGGGCCGGTCGCAGCCCCGAAAGCATGGTCGACGGTAAAAGCATCATGGCGATGATGATGCTGGCGGCTGGCAAAGGCACCAGAATCCATCTGAAAACCGAAGGTGAGCAAGAGCAGGAAGCACTGGACGCGCTGGTGGCATTGATCAACAACTTCTTCGACGAAGGCGAGTAAGCGCACGCCTTTTTGACGAACAAGCTTGCTCCCTCGCCACACCTCAACCCAACGCCGTATCCATCACCATCATCAGGCAGAACCCTACCAGCAACCCAAGGCTGGCCAGTTTGTCGTGACCATTACGACGCGATTCAGGGATGACTTCGTGAGTCACCACCAACAGCATTGCGCCGGCCGCCAGCGCCAGGCCCAGCGGCAAGATGACCTCGGCCAAGCTCACCAACCAGGCACACAGCAACGCAAAAACCGGCTCGACCAGGCCTGATACGGCGCCGATCAGAAATGACCTGGCCCGTGACATCCCGGCCCCGGCCAACACCAAGGCAATCACCAGCCCTTCCGGCACGTCCTGCAGCGCGATGCCCATGGTGAGGCTGTCGGCATCCGGCATACCGCCACCGGCCGAGACACCCACCGCCATGCCTTCAGGGATGTTATGAGCAATGATTGCAAACACGAACAGCCAGATACGCGGAGGGACGACCGGGTGCTCCAGGGTACCGACCAGCATCTGCGGTGTTGCACCGGACACCTTGCGATCCACCACAAACAGTCCGAACGCCCCCAGCATGATGCCGAGACAAATCAAGCCGCTGGACGCCCAGGGTGTCAGCCCCAGGCTTTCAGCCGCCGCGATACCGGGCACGATCAGCGAAAACGCCGTGGCGGCCAGCATGACCCCGGCGCCAAAACCCAGCAAAGTATCACTGAGCGCCACCGGCATCCGGCGGATGACCAGTACCGGCACCGCACCCAAGGCCGTACCCAGCGCACAGATAGCCCCGCCTTGCAGCGCCCGCATCAACTTTGGCTCAAGACTCAGCCACGCCAGGCCGTGGGCAACCAGCAAGGTAGAGCCCGCCAACAACAAGAGCGCCCCCACTGCATAACGAAACATTCGCCCACTGCTGATCGCCAGTATTTCAGTGCCCATAGTCGGCCTTATTTCTTTTTATTGTGAGGACTCAAACCAGCGCTGCCTGGTAGCGCCGGGCAACCTCCGGCCAATGGATCACGTTATAGAACGCATTGATGTATTCAGGGCGACGGTTCTGATAACACAAGTAATAGGCGTGCTCCCAGACGTCCAGGCCGAGGATCGGCGTATTACCGCTCATCAACGGACTGTCCTGGTTACCACTGCTTTCCACCACCAGGGTCTTGTGCGGGGTGACACTCAACCACGCCCAACCGCTACCGAACCGCGTCAACGCTGCCTTGGTGAACGCGTCCTTGAAGCTGTCGAAACCACCCAGTTGCTTGTCGATGGCCTTGGCCAGTTCGCCTTCTGGCTTGCCGCCGCCATTGGGTACCATGACCGCCCAGAACAGAGAATGGTTAGCGTGCCCGCCGCCTTGATTGATCACGGCAGCCCGAAGGTTTTCCGGCAACTGTGCAACGCCGGCCACCAGGCGCTCCACCGGCCACTCGGCAAATTCAGTGCCTTCAACGGCTGCATTGAGGTTGTTGATGTAGGTCTGATGGTGCTTGGAGTAATGGATTTCCATGGTTTGCGCATCGATATGCGGTTCCAGTGCATCGTAGGCGTATGGCAGGGCCGGCAAGGTAAAAGCCATTTCAATGAACTCCATGATGAGCGCGTGCCCTGGTTGGCTGCGCTGCGGTATCGATATGCAGCAAACGGTGGGTGCGCGGGTATTCGCCGTGCTCGCTAATGAAATTGAGCAACTCGACGTAGGTCTTGCTGCTTTGGCGTAGCGCAGCTTCGCGCAGGGCGGGCACCAGGCGCGAGTCCTGCATGGTCTGTAACAGCCGTTGATGGATGGCGCACAAGTATTCGGCGCTCTCCTCCGGCTGGTTCAGACGTAAATGCAGGTCGGCGAGGTTGTGATGGGAAATCACGCAGGCAGCGACCGCTTCGTCGGCATCCGGCCACCGCTCGTACAACACCTGGGCCAGCGCCAGTGCCTGCAGATAGTGCTCGCGGGCATCCACCAACTCGCCCAGCATGAAGCAGCGGTTGGCCCTTTCGATCGTGCGTTTCCAATGCTCCATGGTGAATCTCCAAAGCGATAGCGGTGATTACACGCCGCCTGCGGTGAGCTTCTCGGGATTGAGCAACTCTTCCAGTTGGCGGAGCGTGAGATCGGTGTGCTCTAGCGCCACATCGATCACCGGGCGACCTTGCTGGTAGGCGGTCTTGGCAATTTCCGCGGCCTTCTGATAGCCAATGATCGGATTGAGCGCCGTGACCAGGATCGGATTGCGTGACAGCGCTTCCTTGAGCTTTGCCTCGTTGACCTTGAAACTGGCAATGGCCTTGTCAGCGAGCAGGCGACTGGAATTGGCCAGCAGTTCAATGCTGCTCAACAGGTTCTGGGCAATGATCGGCAGCATGACGTTCAGCTCGAAGTTTCCCGACTGGCCCGCCACCGTGATGACCGTGTCATTGCCGATCACTTGGGCGGCGACCATCGCCGTCGCCTCCGGAATCACCGGATTGACCTTGCCCGGCATGATCGACGATCCCGGCTGCAAGCCTTCAAGTTCGATTTCACCCAGGCCTGCCAAGGGGCCAGAGTTCATCCAGCGCAGGTCATTGGCGATTTTCATCAGTGACACGGCCGTGGTCTTGAGTTGGCCCGAAACCGCAACCGCCGTGTCCTGGGAGCCGATCAGCGCGAACAGATCCTTGCCCGGCGTGAACTGCACCTGGGTCAGCGCGCTCAACTGCTGACTGAACAGCGCTGCAAACTGCGGGTGAGCGTTGATCCCGGTACCGACTGCCGTGCCACCCTGAGCCAGGGATTGCAGGGCGGGCATCAGACTCTGCAAATGGCCGATGTTGGCCTTGAGTTGTTGTGCCCAACCGTTGAGCACCTGACTCATGCGCACCGGCATGGCGTCCATCAAATGCGTACGGCCAGTCTTGATGAAGGGGTGAACCTGTTCAGCCTTGCGCTCGATCACCTGGACCAGATGCACCAGTGCAGGCAGTAATTGCTCGTGAAGCGAAAGCGCCGCGCTGACGTGAATGGTGGTCGGGATGATGTCGTTGCTGCTCTGGCCGCAATTGACATGATCGTTCGGATTGACCGGTTCGCCGAGCAGTCGGCTGGCCAGGGTGGCAATCACCTCGTTGGCATTCATGTTGGAGCTGGTGCCGGAGCCGGTCTGGAAGATATCCACCGGGAAGTGTGGCATGTAGTCGCCTTCGAGCAGGCCTTGGGCGGCATCGACAATAGCCTTGCCCTGAGCTTCGCTCAGCTGCTTGAGCTCGACGTTGGCTTTGGCGGCGGCGGCCTTGGCGAGGATCAGGGCACGAATGAACTGGGCCGGCATCCGCTGCCCACTGACGGGAAAGTTATTCACGGCGCGCTGGGTCTGGGCACCATACAAGGCGTCTGCCGGGACTTGCAGTTCGCCCATGCTGTCACGTTCGATACGAGTGTTACTCATCAGGAAATCCTTGCACCAGTTCAGTCAGAGAAATCGAGGGCTGCAACTCGCAGGTCGCCAGTTGCCAGGTGTAGCGCTGCCAGCGTTTGAGCCGGCAGTTGCACAACGAGAGGCGCTCCAGATCACGCAATGGGCGCCAGGCCTGGTCCAGGCACAGGTTGCGCCAGTGCCAGGGCAGCGCCGTGTCGGCCGCCGTGTCGAGCAGCAAGCGAAATGAGGTTTCAGCAATGGTCCAGGGCGATGTCGCTGTGCAACAGCCCAGATAGCGGCCTTCGGCCAGGTAGTGTTCGATCAGGCGTGGTTCGTCAGCATCCAGTGCGCAACGGATCTGGCGGCTCATCCAGCGCCAGCTTTCGAGGTAGGGCTGCTCGTGCAAGGCGGAACTCATGATCCGGGCTCATTCGATAATGAGATTCATTATTATATGATAATAAAACCCAACACAAGAGCGCCCATGCAAGCTCCCACAGCGGACCCGCCTAGCGCCCATAAAAAAGGCGCATTACCCAATGGGTAACGCGCCCTTGTGTGTAACGGTAAGGAGTTAACTGCCCGCCACTGTCATCCGCTCGATCAACACCGAACCGGTGCGAATGTTGCTGCGCAGTTCCAGGTCATTACCCACCGCCAGGATTTGCTTGAACATGTCGCGCATGTTGCCGGCGATGGTCACTTCCTGGACGGCGAACTGGATCTCACCATTTTCCACCCAGAAGCCCGCTGCACCGCGCGAGTAATCGCCAGTCACCATGTTCAGGCCCTGACCCATCAGTTCGGTCACCAGCAAGCCGCGTCCCATGCGTCGCAGCAGGGCCGCCTGGTCTTCGTCGCCATGGGTGACGAACAGGTTGTGCACGCCACCGGAGTTGGCCGTGCTCGGCATGCCGAGTTTGCGCCCGGAATAGGTGCCCAGCACATAGGACACCAACTCACCGTTCTCGACGAACGGCTTGGCATAGGTCGCCAGGCCATCACCGTCGAACGCCGAGCTGCCCATGGCACGCATCAGGTGTGGCCGCTCATCAATGGTCAGCCACTCCGGGAACAGCTTCTGCCCCAAGGCACCTTCGAGGAACGACGACTTGCGGTACAGATTGCCGCCGGAAATCGCCCCCAGGAAACTGCCGAACAAACCACCCGCCAGCTCTGCGGAAAACAGCACCGGCACTTCGCAGGTCGGTACCGGGCGCGCGCCGAGACGGCTGGCCGCCCGTTGCGCCGCGCGCTGGCCGATGCTCACCGGATCGGCCAGCAAATGGCCCAGGCGATTGACGTCGTACCAGTAATCACGCTGCATCTGGCCGTCAGCTTCGGCGATCATCACGCAACTCAAACTGTGGCGCGTCGAGGCATAACCACCGATAAAGCCGTGGCTGTTGCCGTAGACACGGCAGCCCTGATGGGTGCTCAGGGTGGTGCCATCGGCGTTCTTGATCCGGCTGTCGGTGGCGAATGCTGCGGCTTCGCAGGCCAGCGCCTTCTCGATCGCCTGCTCAGGCGTAATATCCCATTCGTGGAACAGATCGAAGTCCGGCAAGTCCCTGGCCATCAGGGCGGCATCGGCCAGGCCCGAGTGTTCGTCTTCGGAAGTGTGCTTGGCGATGGCCAGCGCCGCGGCGACGGTTTCGCGAATCGCCTCGGGGCCACTGGCCGAGGTGCTGGCCGAGCCTTTGCGCTGACCGGCATACAAGGTGATGCCAAAGCCCTGGTCACGGTTGAACTCGACCGTTTCGACTTCGCGCTGACGCACTGAAGTCGACAGGCCCTGCTCCAGAGACACAGCTACTTCGCAGGCACTGGCGCCCTGGCGCCTGGCTTCGGCGATGATCTGCTCGACTTGCTCTTGCAGTGCCGGTAACGCTTGTGGGCCGACGCTTTCAACTGCACTCATGCTGTTCTCCACTCAAATTCTGCTTTCGGTTAAGGCCATCGAGCGACCGGGCCGGACAAGCGGCCCCCGACTGGTTATCATGGCGGCGTTTCTTTGCGGACTGCCACCATGGTTGATTCTTACGACGACTCCCTCGACGGGGGAGAAAAAAGCAAAACCCAGGTCAAACGCGAGCTGCATGCTCTGGTTGACCTCGGCGAGCGCCTTACAACACTCAAGCCTGACTTGCTGGCAAAACTGCCCCTGACCGACGCTCTGCGCCGGGCCCTGGCTGATGCGCCCAAGCACACCGCGAACATCGCGCGTAAACGGCACCTGCAGTTCATCGGCAAACTGATGCGCGATCAGGACACTGACGCCATTCTGGTCTTGCTCGATCAACTCGATGCCTCCACTCGCCAGTACAACGAACGCTTCCATAACCTGGAGCGCTGGCGCGATCGCCTGATCGCTGGCGACGATGCCGTTCTGGAAAAGTTCGTCGTCGACTACCCGGACGCGGACCGCCAGCAATTGCGCTCCCTGATCCGTCAGGCCCAGCATGAGGTTGCGCAAAGCAAGCCTCCTGCCTCCAGCCGAAAAATCTTCAAGTACATCCGTGAGCTGGACGAGACGCAACGCGGTCTGCGTTAAACCTCGTCCCGGGTGGGTTGCCTGGCAATCCACCCGAAGCTCCATCCCTTACGCGCCCGTGCCACCCACGGTGATCGCGTCGATTTTCAAGGTTGGCTGACCGACACCCACCGGCACCGACTGACCATCCTTGCCGCACGTCCCCACACCGCTGTCCAGCGACAGGTCGTTACCGACCATCGACACTCGACTCATGGCTTCCGGCCCGTTACCGATCAGGGTGGCGCCTTTGACCGGCGCGGTAATCTTGCCGTCCTCGATCAGGTACGCTTCGCTGGTGGAGAACACGAACTTGCCACTGGTGATGTCGACCTGACCGCCGCCCAGGTTGGCGCAGTAGATCCCCTTCTTCACCGACGCGATGATTTCCGCCGGATCGCTTTCGCCACCCAGCATGTAGGTGTTGGTCATGCGCGGCATCGGCAGGTGTGCGTAAGACTCGCGACGACCGTTGCCGGTACGCGCCACGCCCATCAGGCGGGCGTTGAGCTTGTCCTGCATGTAGCCCTTGAGCACGCCGTTTTCGATCAGCGTGGTGCACTCGGTCGGGGTGCCCTCGTCATCGATGCTCAGCGAGCCTCGGCGACCGGCTAGCGTGCCGTCATCGACAATGGTGCAGAGTTTCGAGGCGACCATCTCGCCCATGCGCCCGCTATAGGCGGAACTGCCCTTGCGGTTGAAATCGCCTTCCAGGCCGTGACCCACCGCCTCGTGCAGCAAGACCCCGGACCAACCAGAACCCAACACCACCGGCAAGGTGCCCGCCGGCGCCGGAATCGCTTCCAGGTTCACCAACGCCTGGCGCAACGCCTCGCAGGCATAGCCCATGGCACGATCTTCCGCGAGGAAGTAGCGGTAGTCGGTACGCCCGCCACCGCCATGACCACCGCGTTCTCGGCGACCGTTCTGCTCGACAATCACGCTGACATTGAAGCGCACCAAGGGGCGCACATCCGCCGCCAGGCCGCCGTCGGTGGAGGCCACCAGAATGCGCTCCCAGACCCCGGCCATGCTCACGGTCACTTGCTGGATACGCGGATCCAGAGCGCGAGTCGCCACGTCGATACGCTTGAGCAGCTCGACTTTTTCAGCACGTGTCATCACTTCCAGCGGATTATCGGGCGCGTACAGCTGGGCGACATCCTGGGTGGTAAATGCCTGCACCGTACCGTTTTGCCCGGCACGGGAGATCGAACGGGCCGCACGCGCCGCCAGCCCCAAGGCTTCAAGGGTGATGGCATTGCTGTAGGCAAAACCGGTTTTTTCACCCGATTGCGCCCGCACGCCCACACCTTGGTCCAGGTTGAAGCTGCCTTCCTTGACGATTCCGTCTTCCAGCGCCCACGACTCGGAAATCTGCCCCTGGAAATACAGGTCGGCGGCATCGATCCCCGGCCCGGCCAGATCTCCCAGCACGCTTTGCAGGTTCTCGATCGTCACGCCGCCCGGCGCTAGCAGATGTTCACTGACTGAGGACAACAACTCGCTCATGGTTTTACGCCTTAATTCAACGTTCTGAGGCAGGTCGCTGGGCGCCCTGCGAGAAAAAGCGCCGGTGACTGGACACCGGCATCCGCGCCCTGATGGACGCCTGTTCATTGCTGTCGCGGTCGGCCAGCAGCACGGCCTCGCCTTGGTCCTGCTGCGCCAGCACGCGGCCCCAGGGGTCGACAATGGCCGCATGGCCAAAGGTCTCGCGTGGCCCCGGGTGTATGCCGCCCTGAGCCGCCGCCAGCACATAACACTGGGTCTCGATGGCCCGCGCACGGATCAGTACATCCCAATGGGCGGCACCGGTCACGGCCGTAAACGCCGAGGGCGCGGTAATCAGTTCGGCCCCCGCTTGCCGCAACTCGCTGTAGAGTTCGGGGAAGCGCAAGTCATAACACACGGTAAGACCAACCCGGCCCACCGGTGTGTCGGCCACCACGACCTGATTGCCATGAGCATAGTCATCGGACTCACGGTAGCGTCCGCGATTGTCCGCGACATCGACATCAAACAAATGCAGCTTGTCATAACGCGCTACGGTCTCGCCGTGTTCATCGACCAGCAATGAGCAGGCATTGGATTTGGCCCGGGGTTGATCGACCGGCGGTAGCGGCAGAGTGCCGGCCACTATCCATAACTTGAGGTCGCGAGCCGTCTGTTTCAACCAGGGAAGAATCGGGCCTGTGCCCTCGGCCTCGGCGCGGCCGATATCCGCGACGTCACCACGGCCCATGGCCGCAAAGTTTTCCGGCAACACCGCCAGCCGTGCGCCGCCCGCGGCCGCCTGTGCAAGCAAGCGCCGAGCCTGGGCCAGATTGGCCAGCACGTCGCTCTGGCTGACCATTTGAATCACCGCAAGAGACATGACGCACTCCGTTTCGGGTATGCGCTCATGCTACTCCATCGACCTTGAGAACGGCGTCTCAAAAAGGTTTTTCAAAAGTGATTTTCGGCTCTTTCCATGGACCCTTGACGGTGTATTTGACGCTGGCGAAACGCGCCACGCGATCACCGATCAGTTTGTCGATCAGGAACAAGGCGCCGCCTACGGCCGGGGCACCGACGAGCAGGGCGGCAATCGGCAGGTTGTTGGTCAGCGGCAAGGTCAGCAGCAACTTGGCATCGATCCTGTCATTCATCATGTCCAGGGTACCGTTGAGCTCCAGGTTGCTCGACGGGCCGGTCAAGGTGATCGGCTCACGCGTGACATAGACGCCATTGCTGGCCACCAGCAACCCTTTGACCCGGTCGTAACTCAAGCCCTTGTCGAACAGATCGGAGAAGTCCAGCTGCAAGCGTCGGCCAATCGAGTTGAAGTTGAGCAGGCCAAACACGCGCAATGCCTGGGCGCCGCCCTCGACTTGCGCAAACTGCCCTTTGTGCAGCGATGCATCAAGGCTGCCGGAGTATCGTTTGACGCCAACCCAGGCCGGCGATCCTGGCCAGCGCCCGTCGACATCCAGGTGAAATTTTTCGCTGGTCACGGTAGGCGCAAAGCCCCAGCCCTTGAGCACATCCGCCAGGTTCTTGCCCTCGATACGCCCTTTGAACCAGCTGCTGGTGGCGCCCGGCACACCTTCCCAGCCGCCCGCCCCTTGCAGTTGCATGCCTTTGAGCCCCAGGCTCAGGCTGTTGAAAGCCAGCCCCTTGGCAATCGGCCGCACTTTCAGCGACCAGGCACCGACCAGGTCCTGACCTTGAAACAGCTGGGCAATGGCGATATCCAGTGCCGGGACCTTGGTCGGGTCGACGGACGCCAGCGGGTCAGGCGCATTTTCGTCAGCCTGCACCGCAGGATCGGCCGCCGGCAGGCGCACGTATTGCAGGTTGACCGCAATGGGCGCGGCCTTGGCGTCGGGAAGTCCCACCGTGCCTTTGGCCTGCTGGCTATCGAGTTGCAAAGCCCAGGCAGCCGGTTTGCGATCGAGTTGCACGCGAGCCTGATCCAGGGTGGTGCCAAAACCGGTGAGCTTGCCCACTCTGAAGTCGGCGCCACTGAGCAATTGCTTGGCGCTGCCGCTCGGGTCTTTCCCGGCATAGCGATCGACCAGGACCTTCCACGGTTCGACATCCAGTTCCGAAAGCACGCCGCGAATGCGCAAGCCCTTGTTTCCTGGCAACACTGCGTTGCCGCTGCCCAGGAACAACTCGCCCCGGCCGTCGGCGAAGTTGGCGCTTGGCGCGGCGAAGGTGAAGTCCGCCAGGTCGCCGTAGTCGAACCAGTAACGTCGTTCAGACCCTTGCAGGGTCATGCGGAACACCGTGTCGCGACCTTGTTCGGCGGGCATGCCGAACGGCGCTGGCAAGTCGACCGCCACGCCCTTGAGGTTGGAGCTGACCATCAACTGGCTGTCGGGGCCGTCAAGGCTCAGTTGCAACTGGTACGGAATATCCCCCGAGACCGGCAACGGCTGAGTGACTTTCAGCCACTCGGTGAGCTTCTTCACCGTGACCTTCCCGTCGGCGGTGACCCGGGTATTGAGCTTACCCGGGCTCCCTTCGGCAACTATCCGCGCACTGACCGGCCGATCGAAGGCGCGCGCGGTAATCCCCTGCCCGCTCAGCCCCTTGGCACTGTCAAAACGGAAATCGCCTTTGAGCTGAGACAGCTCAAGCTCGGGCTCGCTGAGTTTGAGGCGTGCCTTGGCGGTCTTGAAATCCACCTGGATCTTCGGTTCTTCCCCCTTGTCCAGAGGGATATCGAGCTTCAACTTGCCCTGCAGATCACCCTCGCCCTGCCAGCCGGCAAAGGTCGATCCCGTGCCGATCGGCGCCTCCTGAAGGATCTTCAGGCCATCGCCCAGCCCACCGGCGAAGGCGCCGTCGATGAACATATGGGTGTTCTGCCCGGCGGGCACATGGGGAATATTGACGGTGACATCCCGCACCTGGGTATCGAGCAACTGGCCCTGGCTGGCCAGAATCCGCACGCCGCTGTCCTCGACGAACACATCGCCACTGATCTTGCTCAGGTGCGGCCAACCTGGCTGAAAGGCCAGCTCGGCATCGTGGACCTTGAAGAACAGGCTGATGCTGCGCGCCGTGTCGGTAGCTTCATGACTCAACGACCCTTGGTACTGGAAGAATCCTTCGTCCACCGCGCCCTTGAGAATCGCCGTGCGCAACCACTCGTCCAGTGCCGGGCTCAAGACCTTCGGCAGGTACTTGCCGGTATAGCGCCCGTCCCCCTCCAGCAGTCCGACCCGCAAGTCCATATAGTCTTCCCGGGCGGGATCGAAATACAGCCGGATCAGGAAGTCGCCGGCAATCTTGCCCTCCTCGCCCAGCACCTTCAGGTACGGAGCGATCAGGGTGAAGCCTTGCTTGTCGAGTTTCCAGGTCAGCCGCGCATTGGCCTGTATGTACTGCCACGGCTTGGCGAAGATCGGGTCCAGGTGCAGGGAAAAGTCCTTGCTGTCCATGCGCAGCTCGCCCTGACCGAGGTCGCCACTGATACTCCCGGAAACGTTGCGGGCCGCCGGAGCCCCGTAGTAGGCATCAAAACCAACGCGCTCCAGGTTAGCCGCGAAGCTGAACTTACTGTCATCGGTCGCCTCGGGCCGCACGTCGATCAATACATTACGCAAGGCGCCGGTGAATTTGAGCCGTTCGACCGCCGTTGCAACACCCTCGGGCAATGGGCCCAAGGCATTGAGCAGCGGGGTGAGCGGTGTCAGGTCAAGGCGATCAGCCTCCAGGTGCCAGAGCTCCCGAATCTGTTCCGTCGGCCTCGTCTGTCGCACCTGCAAGCGGGTTTCCCAGCGGGTCTCGCCCAGGCTCATGGCCAGAGAATCCAGGGTGATCTGCGCCCCTTCGGCACTGCGCTGGTAATACCCATTGAGTGCCAGGTTGTTAATCTGGATCGGCTTGCGCTCGGCGTAAGCACCTTTGAGTTGCGGGGCATTGAGACGCACCGCTGCGCTTTGCAGCACCCCTTGGCCCCAGTTCACCCAGAACTCGCCACCGGCTTTGATCTCGGAAAAATTCCATTGCTGGGTCACCCGCTCCGGCAACCACTTCGACCAATCGCTTTGCGGCAGGCTCAGGTAGGCATCGATTTGCGCGTCTTTCCACTCACTGGCGCGAATCCGGCTGCGCAGGCTCATGGCCAGTGGCTGGCCATCGGGCAAGGTCAACCGTGCGTCGAGACGCTGGCGGCTGACACCGGTTTTAAGTGTCAGGCCAACATACGTCAGGGTCAGCGGCTTGTGGTCGAGCGGTTGCAAGGTGACCTGGCTGTCGAGCACCGACAGTCGGGACACCATTTGCATCTGGTTGAGCAGTCGCTCGGGGTCCAGGGGCTGGTTCTGCTGCACCGGAAGGCCTTCCAGCGCCCATTGACCGTCCGCGCCTTCCTTGAGGCTGAGCTTCAGGCCATTGAGTTCCAGGTGTTCGATCCGCACCGCGCGCGACAACAGGCTGGTCCAGACATCCGGCACGACCCGGACCTGATCCAGGTACAAGGCGTTGGCACCCTCGCCGACCACCACGTCATGGGCCATCAGGACCGGCCCCATGCCACTCCAGCCGCCCTCGAGGCTGCCAACGCGCAACGGCAGGCCCAGCGCGTCACGGGCTTTGCTTTCGACCTCGGCGCGATACTCGGCGACCAGCGGAACCAGCTCGCGACCGAGGTTGACGTAGAGTGCGACCAGCACCAGCAGCAACGCACTGAGCCCCAGGCCCCAGCGAGTCAGCGCGCCTAAAATGCGGATCAGACGCTCCATGTCAGTGGGCTCCCATAGCGAACGCGTGCGGCGAGCGCAGGCCAGCCGTCATTAGTGATACACCCCGACTCAGAGCAACACCACGTCGTATTGTTCCTGGGAGTACATGGTTTCCACTTGAAAACGAATGGTTCGACCAATGAAGCTTTCAAGTTCGGCCACGTTACCCGACTCTTCATCCAGGAGCCGGTCCACCACTTTCTGGTTGGCCAGTACACGGTAGCCTTCGGCCTGATAGGCGCGCGCCTCGCGCAGGATCTCTCGGAAGATCTCATAGCACACGGTTTCCGGGGTCTTGAGCTTGCCCCGCCCCTGGCAACTGTTGCAGGGCTCGCACAACACCTGTTCCAGGCTTTCGCGCGTGCGCTTGCGGGTCATCTGCACCAGGCCCAGCTCGGTAATCCCTATGATGTTGGTCTTGGCGTGATCACGCTCCAGTTGCTTCTCCAGAGTGCGCAGTACCTGGCGCTGGTGTTCTTCATCTTCCATGTCGATGAAGTCGATGATGATGATCCCGCCCAGGTTGCGCAGGCGCAGTTGCCGGGCGATGGCCGTCGCTGCTTCCAGATTAGTCTTGAAGATAGTCTCTTCGAGGTTCCGGTGCCCGACGAACGCACCGGTGTTGACGTCAATGGTACTCATCGCCTCGGCCGGATCGACCACCAGATAACCGCCGGACTTGAGTGGAACCTTGCGCTCCAGCGCCTTTTGAATCTCGTCTTCGACGCCATACAGGTCAAAAATCGGTCGCTCGCCCGGATAGTGTTCCAGGCGATCGGCGATTTCCGGCATCAGTTCGGCGACAAACTGCGTCGTTCTCTGAAAGGTTTCCCTGGAGTCGATGCGAATCTTCTCGATCTTCGGGCTGACGAGGTCGCGCAAGGTGCGCAGGGCCAGGCCGAGGTCTTCGTAGATCACGCTGGGGGCACCCACCGTCTTGATCTGTGCCCCGATCTGGTCCCAGAGACGGCGCAGGTAGCGGATGTCCATCAGGATTTCATCGGCACCCGCCCCTTCGGCCGCGGTGCGCAGAATGAAGCCGCCCGCTTCCTTGATGCCTTCTTTGGCTACGCAATCGGTGACCACCTGCTTGAGGCGCTCGCGCTCGGCTTCGTCTTCGATCTTCAGCGAAATACCGACGTGCGCCGTGCGCGGCATGTACACCAGGTAGCGTGAAGGAATCGACAACTGGGTAGTCAGACGGGCGCCCT
This sequence comes from Pseudomonas sp. Irchel s3b6, assembly GCF_900187415.1. Lineage (NCBI taxonomy): Bacteria > Pseudomonadati > Pseudomonadota > Gammaproteobacteria > Pseudomonadales > Pseudomonadaceae > Pseudomonas > Pseudomonas sp. Irchel s3b6. The sequence goes on from NZ_FYDM01000005.1 coordinate 185,345, forward strand.
TGGAGCCGATCGGATCCTTGGTGACCTGCACCACCAGGCTCTGGCCTTCGTGGACCAGGGCACTGATGCTTTCGACCGCCGGGCCTTCGCGCAGGGAGATCTCCGAAGCGTGGATGAACGCGGCGCGGTCCAGGCCGATATCGACGAACGCCGCCTGCATGCCCGGCAACACCCGCACGACCTTGCCTTTGTAGATATTACCGACGATCCCGCGCTTTTGTGTGCGCTCGACATGCACTTCTTGCAGGACACCGTTTTCGACCACCGCCACACGCGATTCCATCGGCGTGATGTTGATCAGAATCTCTTCACTCATGGCAAGGTCTCGTTCAGGCATGTTCACGATTATGGCCGCATCAGATCAGTACGGCGCAGAGCGCGCGATAAGGTTTTGCCAACAGGGTATGCCGAAATGGCCAAGCAATTCTGCGGTTTCGCATAGAGGCAGGCCGACCACGGCGGAGTAACTGCCGTCGAGCCCAGCCACAAACACGGCGCCAAGCCCCTGAATACCGTAGCCACCGGCCTTGTCCTGCGGCTCGCCGCTGGCCCAATAGGCCCCAGCTTCGTCACTGTCGATGGCGCGAAAACGCACCAGGCTGCGCACCACTCGTGACTCGCAACGCCGGGCATCAAGCACGGCAATCGCCGTCAGGACTTCATGCTCACGCCCCGCAAGGCTCATCAACATGGCCCGCGCGCCTGCTTCGTCCTGCGGCTTGCCAAGAATCTGCCCATCCAGCACGACAGCCGTGTCGGCGCCCAGGACGCACGCAGCGGTGCCAGGCTCGACAGCGGCCAGCGACTGGAACCCGGCCAGTGCCTTGCCGCGCGCCAGGCGCTCGACATAGGCCGCAGGGGATTCATCTGTCAGAGGAGTTTCATCGATATCCGCGCTGATGGCGGTGAACGGCACGCCGATCTGCGTGAGCAGTTCACGCCGGCGTGGCGAACCTGAGGCGAGGTAAAGCGGATTCATCAAGACATCTCCCTGTCGAGGTGCGGGCTAATGCCTGACCGAATGATTAATTGATTTTGTAGCGGCGACTCAACCCACGCAATCCAAAGCTGACCCAGGGCCAGAGCAACGCGCTGATCAGCGCAGGCAAGAGCACCGCCAGCGTTTGACGATTGCCGGTCAGGGCACTGAGCCACAGTTGCAACAGCTGGGCGAGCCCCAGTACCACCATGATCACCAGGCTTTGCTGCCACATGGGGAACATCCGCAAACGCTGTTGCAGCGACAGGATCAGAAAGGTGATCAGGGTCAGGATCAGCGCGTTGTGCCCCAGCAGAGTGCCGAACAGCACGTCTTGTGCAAGCCCCAGGCAAAAGGCACTGGCCATCCCGACTTTCTGCGGCAGTTCCAGTGCCCAGTACGCCAAGGGCAGTGCCAGGAACATCGGACGCAAGATTTCGACATGGGGAAAGGGCACGACGCTGAGCAGCAAGCCGATCGCGAACGTCAGCCAGATGATCCAGCCATTACGGGAACGGGTGCTGGCCATTATTCTCTTCCCCGGGTGATAGCTTCAGGCGTCGTGACAGGCGGCTTGGTGGCCGGTGGCTTGACGACAGGCGCAGGTGCTGCGGGAGGCTTGGCCGGGGTCACGGGCTTGGGTGCGACCGCGGGCACCGCGACTGGCACAGTGGCCGCCGGCGCTGCCGCAGGACCTGGTGCAGGCGCAGTAGTGGCAGCAGGATTGGTCGCGGTTGCAGGCACTGTCACGGCACTACCGGCGTGCTGGTCCTGTGCATCCTGGGCTTGAGCGGCTGCATTCGCGCGCTCTTCCGGGGTGCGGCTGTCACTGAACACCAGCAACATGTAGCGACTGCGATTGAGCGCTGCGGTCGGAACCGCACGGACGATCGCGAACGGCTGGCCCGAGTCATGGATCACTTCCTTGACGGTGGCCACCGGGTAGCCTGCCGGAAAACGCTGACCGAGGCCGGAGCTGACCAACAGATCGCCTTCCTTAATGTCCGCCGTATCCGCGACATGACGCAACTCCAGGCGCTCCGGGTTACCCGTGCCGCTGGCAATCGCCCGCAGGCCATTGCGGTTCACTTGCACCGGAATGCTGTGGGTGGAGTCCGTCAGCAGCAACACCCGCGAGGTGTACGGCATCAACTCGACCACCTGGCCCATCAGCCCACGGGCATCGAGCACCGGCTGGCCGAGCACCACGCCGTCGCGCTCACCCTTGTTGATGATGATGCGGTGCGTGAAGGGGTTGGGGTCGACGCCAATCAGCTCGGCCACTTCGACCTTTTCGTTCACCAGCGCCGACGAGTTGAGCAACTCGCGCAGCCGAACGTTCTGCTCGGTGAGGGCCGCCAGCTTTTGCATGCGCCCCTGCAGCAGCAGGTTTTCAGTCTTGAGTTTTTCGTTTTCGGCGACAAGCTCGGTGCGGCTGCCAAACTGGCTGCTCACACCCTGCCACAACCGTTCAGGCAGGTCGGTCACCCAATAGGCGTCCATCAAGACCCGTGACATCTGACTGCGCGCCGGTTTGAGCACTTCAAAGCGGGCATCAACCACCATCAGTGCGACCGATAGCGCGGCCAGCACCAGAAAGCGCACGCCCAATGAGGGGCCTTTAGTGAAAAGCGGTTTAATAAGCCGCTCCTCCCAGGCAAATGTTCTGTTTATTCATACGGCATCAAACCGGCCTGGATGCAGACTGACAGAAGATAAACGCAGGCAGGCAGCACTGCAAAGTGCTGCCTGTGCGCGAACAGCATAGTTGCCACCCAACGACTTATTCGCTGGAGAGCAGGTCCATGGTGTGCTTATCCATCATTTCCAATGCACGGCCACCGCCGCGAGCCACACAGGTCAACGGATCTTCGGCAACAATAACCGGCAGGCCGGTTTCCTGGGCCAGCAACTTGTCGAGGTCACGCAGCAAGGCGCCACCACCGGTCAGGACCAGGCCACGCTCGGCGATATCCGACGCCAGTTCCGGCGGCGATTGCTCCAGCGCGCTTTTTACCGCCTGAACGATGGTTGCCAGCGACTCTTGCAGCGCTTCCAGCACTTCATTGGAGTTCAGGGTAAAGGCACGTGGAACGCCTTCGGCCAGGTTACGGCCGCGAACATCCACTTCGCGAACTTCACCGCCCGGGTAGGCCGTACCGATTTCCTGCTTGATGCGCTCGGCCGTGGACTCGCCGATCAGGCTGCCATAGTTGCGACGCACATAGGTGATGATCGCTTCGTCGAAGCGGTCGCCGCCAACCCGTACGGATTCGGCGTAAACCACGCCATTGAGGGAGATCAGCGCGATTTCAGTGGTACCACCACCGATATCCACAACCATCGAGCCGCGCGCCTCTTCAACCGGCAGGCCGGCACCGATCGCGGCCGCCATTGGCTCTTCGATCAGGAACACTTCGCGGGCACCGGCCCCCAGGGCCGACTCACGGATCGCACGACGCTCGACCTGGGTGGATTTGCAGGGAACGCAGATCAACACACGAGGGCTAGGCTGCAGAAAGCTGTTTTCGTGAACTTTGTTGATAAAATACTGCAGCATCTTTTCGCAAACGCTGAAGTCGGCGATGACACCGTCCTTCATCGGACGAATGGCAGCAATGTTGCCCGGCGTACGACCGAGCATGCGCTTGGCCTCGGTGCCGACAGCAACGACACTTTTCTGGTTACCGTGCGTCCGAATGGCCACAACCGATGGTTCATTCAGGACGATACCGCGCTCGCGCACGTAAATAAGGGTGTTGGCAGTGCCCAGGTCAATGGAAAGATCGCTGGAAAACATGCCACGCAGTTTCTTGAACATGGGAAAGGGACCCTAGGCAACGCGTGGGTAAAAAAGTGCGGCAAACTCTAACAACGACAGGGATTTTGGGCAAGGCGCCAATATGTTAAATTGGACGCTTTTCTGTGCACCAACCCCCACAATCGCGGCCTTATGACCGTAGAAATGCGGTAGTGTTCCGACAATCTAACACACGGACGACGTCCGTTTTGTTTTCCACTGGAGAATCCCATGGCGCTTGAACGCTCCGACGTGGAAAAAATCGCTCATCTGGCCTCTCTGGGCCTCAATGATGCCGATCTTCCACACATCACTTCGGCCCTGAACAGCATTCTCGGTCTGGTCGACGAAATGCAGGCGGTCAATACCGACGGCATCGAACCCCTGGCCCACCCACTGGAAGCCAGCCAGCGCCTGCGCGCAGACGTTGTGACCGAGTCCAATCACCGCGAGGCCTATCAGTCCATCGCACCAGCGGTCGAAAACGGCCTGTATCTGGTTCCGAAAGTCATCGACTAAAGGGAAAGAGCCTGCAATGCATCAATTGACTCTGGCCGAGATCGCCCGCGGACTCGCCGACAAGAAGTTTTCCTCCGAAGAGCTGACCAAGGTTCTGCTGGCGCGTATCGCCCAGCTCGACCCACAGCTCAACAGTTTCATCAGCCTCACCGAAGACCTGGCGCTTCAGCAGGCAAAAGCCGCTGACGCACGCCGTGCCAAGGGTGAGAGCGGCGCCCTGCTCGGCGCGCCGATCGCCCACAAGGACCTGTTCTGCACCCAGGGCATTCGCACCAGCTGCGGCTCGAAGATGCTCGACAACTTCAAGGCACCGTATGACGCCACCGTGGTCGCCAAGCTGGCCGAGGCCGGCGCCGTGACCCTGGGCAAGACCAACATGGACGAATTCGCCATGGGGTCGGCCAACGAGTCGAGCTACTACGGCGCCGTGAAGAACCCGTGGAACCTGGAACACGTACCCGGAGGTTCGTCCGGTGGTTCGGCCGCGGCCGTGGCCGCGCGCCTGTTGCCCGCCGCCACCGCCACCGACACCGGCGGCTCCATTCGCCAACCGGCCGCGTTCACCAACCTCACCGGCTTGAAGCCGACGTACGGTCGTGTTTCGCGCTGGGGCATGATCGCCTACGCCTCCAGCCTCGACCAGGGTGGCCCGCTGGCACGCACCGCCGAAGACTGCGCCATCTTGTTGCAAGGCATGGCCGGTTTCGACCCGAAGGACTCCACCAGCATCGACGAGCCCGTGCCGGACTACAGCGCCAGCCTCAATGGCTCGCTGCAAGGCCTGCGCATCGGCGTGCCGAAGGAATACTTCAGCGCCGGCCTGGACCCGCGTATCGCCGAGCTGATCCATAACAGCGTCAAGGAGCTGGAAAAGCTCGGTGCCGTGGTCAAGGAAATCAGCCTGCCGAACATGCAGCACGCGATCCCTGCGTACTACGTGATCGCGCCCGCCGAAGCCTCTTCCAACCTGTCGCGGTTCGACGGCGTGCGCTTTGGCTATCGCTGTGAAGACCCCAAAGACCTGACCGACCTGTACAAGCGTTCGCGCGGTGAAGGTTTCGGTCCGGAAGTGCAGCGCCGGATCATGGTCGGTGCCTATGCCCTGTCGGCCGGTTACTACGACGCCTACTACCTCAAGGCGCAAAAGATCCGCCGCCTGGTCAAGAACGACTTCATGGCCGCCTTTAATGAGGTCGACATCATCCTCGGCCCAACCACGCCGAACCCGGCCTGGAAGCTCGGCGCCAAGAACAGCGACCCTGTCGCAGCCTACCTGGAAGACGTCTACACCATCACCGCCAACCTCGCGGGCCTGCCAGGCCTGTCGATGCCAGCCGGTTTTGTCGATGGCTTGCCGGTCGGCGTGCAACTGCTCGCCCCGTATTTCCAGGAAGGCCGCCTGTTGAACGTCGCCCACCAGTATCAGCTCAACACTGACTGGCACACCCGCACCCCGACAGGCTTCTGAGGAGAAACACATGCAATGGGAAGTCGTGATCGGGCTGGAGATTCATACCCAGCTCGCCACCCAATCGAAGATTTTCTCCGGTAGCGCCACCACGTTCGGTTCCGAACCGAACACCCAGGCCAGCCTGATCGACCTGGGCATGCCCGGCGTCCTGCCAGTGCTGAACCAGGAAGCGGTGCGCATGGCGGTGATGTTCGGCCTGGCGATTGACGCCGAAATCGGCCAGCACAACGTGTTCGCCCGCAAGAACTACTTCTACCCCGACCTGCCCAAGGGCTACCAGATCAGCCAGATGGAATTGCCGATCGTCGGCAAGGGCCACCTGGATATCCCCCTGGAGGACGGCACGGTCAAGCGCGTGGGCATCACCCGTGCGCACCTGGAAGAAGACGCCGGCAAGAGCCTGCACGAAGAATTCAGCGGCGCCACCGGCATCGACCTGAACCGTGCCGGCACCCCGCTGCTGGAAATCGTCTCCGAGCCGGACATGCGCAGCGCCAAGGAAGCCGTGGCCTACGTCAAGTCGATCCACGCCCTGGTACGCTACCTGGGGATCTGCGACGGCAACATGGCCGAAGGCTCCCTGCGTTGCGACTGCAACGTCTCGGTCCGCCCCAAGGGCCAGGTTGAGTACGGTACGCGCTGCGAGATCAAGAACGTCAACTCGTTCCGTTTCATCGAGAAGGCGATCAACACCGAAGTGCGTCGCCAGATCGAACTGATCGAGGACGGCGGCAAGGTGATCCAGCAGACACGCCTGTACGATCCGAACAAAGACGAAACCCGCGCCATGCGCAGCAAAGAGGAAGCCAACGACTACCGTTACTTCCCGGACCCGGACCTGTTGCCGGTGGTCATCGAGGATTCGTTCCTCAATGACATCCGCGGCACCCTGCCGGAATTGCCACCGCAAAAACGCGAGCGCTTCCAGGAGCAGTTCGGCCTGTCGGTCTACGATGCCAGCGTCTTGGCGTCGAGCCGTGAACAAGCCGACTACTTCGAAAAAGTCGTGAGCATTGCCGGCGACGCCAAGCTGGCGGCCAACTGGGTCATGGTCGAACTGGGCAGCCTGCTGAACAAGCAAGGCCTGGAAATCGACGAAGCCCCAGTCTCGGCCGAGCAGTTGGGCGGCATGCTGCTGCGCATCAAGGACAACACCATCTCCGGCAAAATCGCCAAGACGGTGTTCGAGGCCATGGCCAGCGGCGAAGGCAGCGCTGACGAGATCATCGACAAGCGCGGTCTCAAGCAAGTCACCGACACCGGTGCGATCTCGGCCGTTCTCGATGAAATGCTGGCAGCCAACGCCGAACAGGTTGAACAGTACCGCGCGGCCGATGAAGCCAAGCGCGGCAAGATGTTCGGCTTCTTCGTCGGCCAGGCGATGAAGGCTTCCAAGGGCAAAGCCAACCCGCAGCAAGTGAACGAATTGCTCAAAAGCAAGCTCGAAGGCTAACGGAGTGGAGCCAGCGTTGAAAACTGGCCCCATTCCCCGTGGCGAGGGAGCTTGTTCCCGCTGGTCTGCAAAGCAGGCCCAGATCGGCCAATGCATTCTTTCAGAAGGAATGCATCAGCCGATTTTGCGACCACTACGCGGTCGAGCGGGAGCAAGCTCCCTCGCCACATTCGCTTTTGGGAGCCTTTGAATGAAACGCCTGCTTGGCGCTTGCGCCCTCTTCTCTCTACTGGCCGGTTGCGCCAGTTACGACGTCGATCCCCGCGGTTATGACAAAACCGGAGTCGCCTCCTATTACGGCGCCAAACACCATGGCAAACGCACCGCCAGCGGCGAACCGTTTGACCAGTACGCAATGACCGCCGCCCACCGGCAACTGCCGTTCGGTACCCGGGTCAAGGTCACCAACCTGAAAAACGACAAGACCGTCGTGGTCCGCATCAATGATCGTGGCCCGCACACCCGTGGCCGCTTGATTGACTTGTCACGCGCGGCGGCCGACAAGTTGGGTATGCTGCGCAGCGGCACTGCGCGTGTTCGCGTGCAAGCCTTGAACGACTGACCGGGAGTTGTCACCATTTTCGCACTAACCGACTTGCCACTGCTCAGTGTGCTGCAACTGCTCGGTGGGCTGGTATTGCTGATCGCCGGCGCCGAGTTGCTGGTACGCGCCGCCGTACGCCTGGTCGCACACCTGAAGGTCCGTCCGCTGATCTTCGGCCTGACCATCGTGGCCTTCGGCAGCAGCGCGCCGCAGATGACCGTGAGCCTGCAAGCGACCCTCGCCAACAATGCCGACATCGCCGTCGGCAGCGTGATCGGCAGCAGTATCTTCAACATCCTTGTCACCCTGGGCCTGTCGGCACTGATCATTCCACTGCGGGTGTCCCGGCAACTGGTGCGCCTGGACATCCCGCTGATGATCGGGGCCAGCCTGCTGGTGTTTGCCCTGGCCTGGGATGAAACGCTGACGCCGCTCGACGGCGCCGTGCTACTGGCCGCACTGGTGCTGTATCTCGCGTTGCTGCTACGCCAGTCGCGGCACAGCGCTCGCCCCCATGGCGCCACGGTACACAGCCATCATCCACGCGCCCCCTGGGTCAGCAGTGCGCTGCTCATGTTGGCGGGCCTGACGTTGCTGATATTCGCCGGCCACCTGTTACTCGATGCGGTGGTTGAGGTCGCCAGCGAACTCGGCCTGTCGGAGCGAATCATCGGCCTGACCATCGTGGCCGTCAGCACTTCGCTGCCGCAACTGGCCACTTCGCTGCTCGCCGCCATGCGTGGCCAGCGCGACATCGCCGTGGGCAACGTGATCGGCAGTAACCTGTTCAACCTGCTGGGCGTCCTCGGGTTCACCGCGCTCGTGGCGCCTTCTGCGCTCTCGGTGTCGCCCAACGCCCTGGCCTTCGACCTGCCGGTGCTGCTCGGCGTAACCGCCCTGTGCCTGCCGGTGTTCTATTCCGGCTACCGGATTACCCGCGCCGAGGGCTTGCTGTTCCTGGCCTTGTACCTGGCCTACGGGCTGCACGTGGTGTCGTTTACCACGGGCATGCCACTGGCTGGCAAGCTTGAGCAGCTGATGCTGGTGTTCGTCCTGCCGGTGCTGCTGGCCTTCTTGCTGTTCACATCACTGCGCGCCTGGCGCCGCCAACACAATAAAAAGGAATTGCCATGACCGACACGCCCTCCCCCCGTAAACCGACCGGCATCGAAGTACGTCGCCAGGTCATGGGCGACGCTTTCGTCGACCGCTCCATGGGCAATGCCACCGAACTGACCCGGCCGTTTCAGGAGTTCGTCAATGAACATGCCTGGGGCGCCGTCTGGAACCGCGGCGGCCTTGAACTGAAGACCCGCAGCCTGATCACCCTCGCCGCCCTCACGTCGCTCAAGTGCCCGCAGGAACTCAAAGGCCACGTGCGCGGTGCGCTGAACAACGGTTGCACAGTGGACGAGATCCGCGAAACCCTGATGCACTGCGCGGTGTACGCCGGTGTACCCGCTGCAATGGAAGCGTTTCGCGCGGCGCAGGAAGTGATCGACAGCTATCAGCAAGCGCAATAGTGGCATACAGCGGAAAAGTCCCGACTCAATTTAGCCTGCCACGGGGAGCCACTGGTGGCCTCCCCGCCAGCGCTTGCTGACAGGCGACTGCCCCGACTCGTACACATATTTCGATAATAAATGGCACCCCGCCCCCTCCTCACACCCCCATTCTTTTAAGACAGACTGCGCGGCCACACACTCACAAGAGGTGATGGTCGCTGAAGGGTACTGCCCTCGTTAATCGCACCATCGCTGCCTGACAAGGAGGTTTTCATGGTGCGACCCAAGGGTGCTGTCAGCCTGTCAAAACTGGTGCTCTTTGGTCTGTTCATCAATGGCACGGCACACGCCTCGGCCCAGGCCTGTTTCGAAGCCAACGGTCAGGATTTCAGCGAGGTTCTGGCCTGCTACAAAAAAGCCGAAGCCGCCAAGCCATTGGTCTACACCGCCAAAGGAACACAAACCTTTCCCGGTGTGGAAAAACGCAGCTTTGACCTGGTTTCCGGGCAATGGTCGCCAGAAGGCCTGGTCAGCCCTGAACATTGGCGGCACGACGTCGATATTTACATCCCGGACAATGCCCTGCAGGGTCGCGCCTTGCTGGTGGCCAACAATGGCACTCTTATCGCCCGAGAGGGCAAGGAACCAAGTGGCCCCACTGATTTCACGCAAGCCATGGCTCTCGAAGTGGCCCACCAGACCCGCACCATCGTGATCTCTGTCAGCAACATCCCCAATCAGCACTTGACCTATGCCGACGACGGCATTGCACGCCACGAAGATGCAAGCGTCGCCCACAGCTGGAAGCTATTTCTCGACGATCCACACAAGCGTCCGTTCATGTCACTGCGCCTGCCGATGGTGGTGTCGCTGGTCAAGGCCATGGATCTGGCACAGCAGGAGTTACAGCCCTGGCAAATCAACCAGTTCATCGCCAGCGGAGCCTCAAAACGCGGCTGGACTGCCTGGCTGGCAACCATCGCCGATGAACGGATCAATGGGGTCGTGCCCTTCGTCATCGACATCCTAGGCATGGACAAGGTGCTCGAACACACCTATCAAAGCTATGGCAAGAATTGGCCCTTGGCGTTTTATGACTATCATCACGAAGGCATTACCCGACAAATCAAGACGGAAAACTTTGCCCGACTCCAGAAAATCGAGGACCCACTGAGCTACCTGAATACGCCATACGCTGCACGCCTGTCGATTCCCAAATATATCGTCAACGCCAGCAGCGACGACTTCTTCCTACCGGACAATACGGATTACTTTTACGACTCGCTGCCCGGCCCGAAAGCCTTACGAGTCACACCCAACGCCAGCCACTACGGCGTGAAGGCATTCGTCGAAAACTCGCTGATTTCAGTCATCAACCGCTGGCAGCAAGACCGCGCCCTGCCCGTCATTTCAACTCGTTCGTATCTGGAGGGATCCCGGGAAACGCTGGGGCTGGACTTTTCCGAAGCCCCGGTCCGGATCACACAGTGGACCGCAGTCAACCCGCAGGCTCGAGACTTTCGTCATCCCTGTGGCATTCGCTACGAATCTAGCGAGATCACCCCCTCGGCCCCGCTCAATGCGCAGGTGCTGATCGATACACCGGATAAAGGGTGGAAGGCAACCTTTGTCGAGGCCGTCTTTGCCGACGGCTTCGTTACCACGACACCGGTGCAAGTGACACCCAGAGACTATCCGAACGCTGCGCCCCCGATCATCGAACCGACCTGCAAAACCCTGAGCGATGAAGAGCAGCGCTAGATCCACCCGCTCCATTGCAACAAAAAGATCCCGATGTTGGTGGTGACCGCCGCCATCACTGTGGTGATGACGATGATCGCTGCCGCCAGCTCATGATTGCCATTGGCCGCCCGGGCCATGACAAAACTGGCCGCGGCGGTCGGGCTGCCGAAGTACAGGAACAGAATCCCCAGTTCCGCCCCACGAAAGCCCCAGAGCCAGGCACCGAGGGTTGCCAGGATCGGCAGGCCGATCATCTTTACCAGGCTCGAACTCAAGGCCATGCCGCCGCTCTTGCGCAATGCCGCCAGCGATAACGTACCGCCGATACAGATCAACGCCAACGGCAAGGTCATCTGCGCCAGGTAGCCGCCGGACGTCTCCAGCCAGCCAGGCAAACCAATCTGGAAATAAGCAAAAGGCGCCGCCGCGACCACGCTGATGATCAACGGGTTGCGGAGCACGCTCTTGCAGATACTCCACGGATCGGACTTGATCACCGGGCTGTACACCGCCAGCACGATGGTCGACAGCGTGTTGTAGAGCAGAATCACCAGGCCCGCGAGAATCGCCCCGAGGGAAATTCCGTAGTCGCCGTACATGCTCGCCGCCAACGCCAGGCCAATCACGCCGTTATTGCCACGAAACGCGCCCTGGGTGTAGACCCCCCGGTCTTCGCGCGGACAACGAACAATCGCCCAGACCCAGGCAATGGCGAAACACACCAGGGTCGCGATGGAAAAATAGATCAGCAGTGACGGCTTCAGCGCGGCATGCAGGTCGGCGTGGAAAATCCCGAGAAACAACAAGGCCGGCATGGTGACGTTGAACACCAGGGACGATGCGCTGTGGATAAAGTTATCGTCGATCCAGTTGATGCGCTTGAGCAGCACGCCCAGAAACAGCATGGCAAAGACTGGCGCCGTGATGTTCAGGGTTTCGAGAAAGATTGCCAGCATGCCGGGAGAGCCTTGAGGGACGTCGTTAGGGGGCTAATGATAAGCCAGTCATCGCCCAACCTGAAAAGTAACGGTCACGGCACTTCCTCCGCTTGCGGATAATCAGACCAAGAAAATTACTTCCTTGACGTAGGAAACTTCCCTGCTACGCTCGACAACTACTGTATATCCATACAGCAAACAAAGAAACAACCTACGGCATATCAAGGAGCAAGAAATGTCAGGTCTACACAGTCAATCCCAAGAAAACCTTAAACATGATGGTCGAATCATTGCCGACCTGGATCAGCTGTTCTCCGAACGCGGGATTGCCATCGCCGCCAACGGTGATCACCTCACGCTGGTCAGCGACAGGTCCCACAACCGCAAACACCCTACGCCCGGCATGCTGCCCCCCGCACCTGAAAACCCACGCCAGGCCCAGCCTGCGCTGAGGTTCGAGGGCGGCGAACACACCGCCATTGGGGACTCCGCGTTGCTGCGCTTCACCAAGGACGCACCCGCCGTTCCCGCCTGGCAAGTGCAATTGCACCTGCCCAATGGCCTGGCACTGACCTATGGGCAGATCGTTTCATTGGGGGGGGATTTCTACGGGATTCCCGACCAGCCCATCTGCGACGGCGCAACTCCGGCCGATCGCCTTCAGCGCTTTATCAATGCCTTCAACTCGCTGGCCGCACTGCCAGCGTCCAAGGCAGAAGCCATGTTGATTCTCGGCGTCATGCAAAAGGAAGTCAGTGCAGCCAACCAAGCGATCAGAGACGGCAAACAACCTCACGAAGTCTACGATGCCCTTGGTGATACGCTGTCTGAAGAGTGGAACAAAATCACGGGCGGCGGCAGCTTCGTCTCGGCGTTGTTTCCTCTAGGCCGCTACCTGAAGCTGGCCGCGAACAACACCGACCACTTTGGCGAGTGGGCACTGCTGGCGTACATCGCCGGACACACTGCCGCCCTCCAACAGGCGGTTATCGCACGCACCAGCGGCGACGAAAAACAGCTGGAACTGGCCTACGCAATGAACGCGTTTGCCGATCACTACCTGACCGACCTGTTTTCCGCGGGGCATTTGCGCATCCCACGCAAGCAGTTGGCAGCCGTGGTCACCCCCAGCGATCTGGGGTCGTTGGTTACCCGATTCATGCATGATGAAGACAGCAAATACGGCCTCAACGTGAGCAATGCCAACGGTGATCAGTGGCATATCTACGGCGACAAACGCTATTTCGACTCAGTCGACAGTGCGAACCGCAAACAGGTCAAACTCGCGGTCCAGCGCTCGATCGACGAAGTCTTCGACACGTTCCAAAGCGGCGTTGTCCCCGCCCCTTCCAGCTACCTGGCTTTGAAACACGTACCAGACCTGAACGCGGTGAAAAAACCGGAGGGCAATTTTTCCGGACTCTTTGTGCTGGACGGCAACCAGGTGCTGCGCCGCAGCGACGTCAACAATCTCAATGACACGCAGCGGATCGACAACTGGTGGGGCTGGAGCACTTACCTGCTGCTCAAGGACTACACACCCAACAAGCCGGCTGGTTATCTCGAGCCCCCCACTGCCGCCCCGACGCTTCAGGCCGATGGATGGCAGAGCCAGACACCCAGCGAGCCCAACTGGTTGCCGGGCAACGCCGTGCGTTACGCCTTCAGCTACACCAGCGGCTTGAATGAATCCTATATCGGGCCCTGGTCGACTTACACCGAACTGAGCGAATGGTTCCAGCCAACACTGAACGTGCCGGGCAACGGCAGCACTCGCAACATCTTCCGCCAGTTCCGTGGCGGATCACCGGAGCTGATCGACTCGATCAACGCCCAGGCCACCACCTTCATTGACCGTAACGCGTGATAAGGAAATCACTGATGACTATCAAACTGACACTCGAACTGGCCTCAGGGCAATCCCTCAAAAGTGCACCGCTGGAACTGTTGGCCGACGGTGTACCGATTGCTCGGGCAATTGTGGATAACCAGGGGCAAGCCGTATTCGACGCCAACCCCAAAGCCGCGCAACTGTCGGTCAGGGTAGATCGCTCGATCCTCAAAACCTGTTAAGCCCCCACCACTCCCGCGCACCGCGTGGGAGTGTTCAAACAACTCTCGTAGTTACCCCCTGGCGGTTGTCGACGACCGCCGGGAGGGGCGATCATTGAACCTTCACCCGCGCTGCGCCTGCGCCTTCTTGTGGGCGCAGCGCAGCCGTTCGCGGCTGTTTCAAGTGCAGGGAAATGACGTTCAGGCAGTCACGGTCTGCTCCATCAGATGACCGTTGTCGATCCGCACATGTCGTGGGTGGAAGCGTTTCAGGCTGCTGCGATGGCCGACGCTGACAATGCTCAACCCCGGCAGTTGATCGATCAACGCCTGATAGAGCGACGCCTCGTCTTCCTCATCCATCGCCGAGGTGGCTTCGTCCATGTACAGCCATTGCGGTGCATACAGCAGCGCCCGCGCAAACGCCAAGCGTTGCTGCTCGCCCGGTGACAACAGGCGCTGCCAGTGATTGGCTTCGTCGAGACGGCTGACCAGATGGGGCAAGCGGCAGGCTTCCAGCACCTGCACATAGCGGTCATGGGAATAGATGTCGCCAGATTGTGGATAACTCAGGGCGTCACGCAGCGTGCCAATGGGCAGATAAGGCTTTTGTGGCAGGAACAGATAACGCGCGGCTGGCAGGCGGATCGCGCCATGGCCCGCCGGCCAGAGGCCACCCATTGCCCGCAACAAGGTACTTTTGCCACTGCCGGAGCGACCACTGAGCATCAATCGGTCACCCTGCTCCACCGTCATATCGGCGCTGGTCAGCAGATGACGACCATCCGCCAGGTCCAGGCCCACATGCTGCACCTTCAGGTCATCGCCCTGCTGCTGTACATCGATGGCTGGCAGGCGGTCTTCGTTGTCGCTCATGGCCTGGCGGAAACTCAGCAGTCGGTCGCAGGTGGCACGCCACGAGGCCAGGTCCGAATACGCGCTGATGAACCAGCTGAAGTTCTCCTGGACGTTGCCGAATGCCGAGTTGATTTGCATCAGCTCGCCCAGTTCGATCTTGCCGGCGAAGTAGCGCGGTGCGGCAACGATGAATGGAAAGATAATCGCGATCTGGCCATAACCGGCTGTGAAGAAAGTCAGGCGCTTGGACACCTTCATGATCTCCCAGAAGTTGTGCCAGACCATGCTGAAGCGGGAACTCAGGCGCTGATTCTCACTCTGTTCGCCGTTGTACAAGGCAATACTTTCGGCATTCTCGCGGACCCTGACCATGGAGAAACGCAAGTCTGCTTCAAAGCGCTGTTGCTGGTTGTTCAGGCCGATCAGGCGCCGACCGATCAGGTGCGTGATCCAGCTGCCGACCAGTGCGTAAACCAGCGCACACCAGAACATGTAACCGGGGATGGTGTAACCGAACACCTCGATACTGCCGGACACGCCCCACAAAATGATCGAGAACGACACCAGGCTGACCACGGTGCGAATCAGCCCCAGGCCCAGACTCAAGGTGTTGTTGGTGAAGTTGTTGAGGTCTTCGGAAATCCGCTGGTCCGGGTTATCGGTGTATCCGCCCTGCTCCAGCTGGTAGTAGTTCTTGTGCCCGAGCCAGCGGGCAAAGTGTTTCTCGGTGAGCCACGCCCGCCAGCGGATGGTCAGCATCTGGGTCAGGTACAACCGATACACCGCTCCCAGAATCGCTATGGCGGCAATCCCGCAGAAATACAGGATCAGGCTCCAGAATGCCGCGTCATCTTTCTTTTGCAGGGCGTTGTAGAAGTCCTTGTACCAACTGTTGATCCACACCGAAATCGCTACGCTGAACAGCGACAAGCCGATCACCGCAATCAGCAGCAACCAGGCCTTGCCCTTCTCTTCACTGCGCCAATAGGGCGTGATCATCTGCCAGACACGGCGGAAAAACTGCCCGCGCACCGCATCGTTGACCGCGGAATATTCAGCGTTCTGAGTCATGGTTAAGGCTCGATAAAGAAAGAAACAGACACGAACCGATCATAAATGATCGGTCCGGATTGTTGCGAGGGTCGGCGATGATCGTTCAGCGCTGGGTCAGCGACGAACAGGCCGCTTCTGCAACTTGCGCTGCAGGGTGCGCCGGTGCATGCCCAGGGCACGGGCAGTGGCGGAGATGTTGCCTTCGTGCTCGGTGAGTACGCGCTGGATATGCTCCCACTGCAGGCGGTCGACCGACATCGGGTTTTCCGGCACCAGGCTGTCCAGATCGGCGTGCTCGGACAGCAAGGCCGCCAGCACATCGTCGGCGTCGGCCGGTTTGCACAGGTAGTTGCAGGCGCCACGCTTGATCGCTTCGACCGCGGTGGCGATGCTCGAATAACCGGTCAGGATCACGACGCGCATTTCCGGATCGAGTTCGAGCAGCTTGGGCAACAGCACCAGCCCCGAATCGCCGTCCATTTTCAGGTCCAGGGCCGCGTAGTCCGGCAGGTCCTGCTGAGCGATGACCAGGCCCTCTTCGGCGGAGCCTGCGGTGCTGACGCGAAAGCCGCGTCGGCTCATGGCGCGGGCCATGACGCGGGTGAAGGTAGCGTCATCGTCTACCAGCAATAGATGCGGCAGGTCTTCGCCTTCGACTTGGATCTCGTCACTCATGTTCGTCTCCTCGTGCGGCACGGGGCAGGCGCAGCTCGGTGAGCGTGCCGCCTTCCTCATGACTATAGAGTTTCACTGAGCCGCCAGCGCGTGTCACGCTGGCCTTGCTCAAAAACAGGCCCAGGCCGAAACCTTTGCCCTTGGTGGTAAAAAATGGCTTGCCGATCTGTTCGGCAATCGCCAGCGGCACGCCGGCACCGTGGTCGCGAATACTGATGGTCAGCTCCTCGGCATCCCAGTCCAGTGTCACTTCCAGCCCTTCCGGGCAGGCATCGGCGGCGTTGTTGAGTAAATTGAGCAAGGCCTGGGTCAGGTCCGGCGGCGGCGCCAGGCGCGGCTCCGGACCCGTCCCCAAACGTTGCAGACGATAGGTCGCTTCAGGGCGCATCAGGTGCCAGCGGTCGAGGGCTTCGTTGAGCCAGGCGCTGACGTCCTGCATTTCCACCGCCAGACGACGATTGGCCTCGGCGGCGCGCACCAGTTGCTGCAAGGTCTGCTTGCACAGCTTCACCTGGTCCTGCAGCACGCTCAAGTCTTCGCGCAGCATCGGATCAGGGTGGTCTTGCTGCATCTCGTTGAGCAGCACGCTCATGGTCGCCAGAGGCGTGCCCAGTTCATGGGCAGCGCCCGCCGCCTGGGTCGCCACGGCCAGCAGTTGCTGATCGCGCAGGCCCTCTTCGCGACGGATCGCGCGCAGTTCTTCCTGGCGGCGCAACTCTTCAGCCATGCGCGCCGCAAAGAAGGTGATCACCGCCGCGGCCAGGGCGAAGCTCAGCCACATGCCGTAGATCTGCATTTTTTCCCGGTACATCGGGAAGGTTTCCAGCGGATAAAATTGCGCCAGCAGCATGGTGTACAGCGCCAGCGCAATACCCGACAGGATCACCGAGTAGCGCCACGGCAGCGTGACAGCGGCGATGGTCAGTGGCACCAGATAATAGGAAACGAACGGGTTGGTCGAGCCGCCCGAGAAATACAGCAGTGCACTGTGGATAAACAGGTCACAAGCCAACTGCACCGCGTATTCAAGCTCGGTCACCGGCCATGACGTGCGCAACCGGACGGCGGTGAACACACACAGCAGCATCGAGCAGCCAAGGGTCATCGCCAGCTCGACCCAGGGCAGTGGCAACAGATCGAACCAGTAGGCAAGCCCCACCGAACCGGCCTGGGCGGCCAGCACCAGGGTGCGGATGAATGTCAGTCGCCACAGGTTCTGGCGAGTGGCGGAAAGCAGTTGTACGGGGGCGAGCATGAGCTCTCCTGATGAGCGCTCCAGGCGGATCGCGCCAAGTATAACCAGGCGGGGGCCCTGACAGGCAAAAGTGCGGCAAAGCGTCACATAGAAGCGGTTGCAAGTTTCAAGCGGCAAGCTACAAGTAAAAGCTTGAAGCGCGCCGTTTAAAACTTGCAGCTTACAGCTTGAAACTTGCAGCTGCTCCATTGAGTCTGATGGTTTCACGCAGGTTCGCATTTTTATCCCTGCGCACCACCCAAGGAGCTTTCATGACTACATTGCGCCGCAGTGCCGCCCTTCTCGCCCTCAGTGCCGGCACCCTCGCCAGCCTCCCGGCCCTGGCCGCGGACGAGCTGCATTACAACCAGATTTCCCTGCGCGCCGAAGTCAGCCAGGAAGTGGCTCGCGACCTGATGATCGTGACCCTTTACACCGAAGCGCAGAACACCGACCCGGCCAAACTCGCCGCCGAGGTCAGCACCACCATGAACAAGGCACTGGGCCAGGCCAAACAGGTCAAGGACATTTCCCTGCGTCAAGGCAGCCGCAACAGCTACCCGATCTACGACGCCAAGGGCCAGAAGATCACCGGCTGGCGTGAACGCGCCGAACTGCGCCTGGAAAGCTCGGACTTTGCGGCGCTGTCCAAACTCACCGGCGAACTGCTGACCGACCTGAAAATGGGCGGTATGGATTTCGCCATCGCCACGCCGACCCGCAAGGCCAGCGAAGACGCACTGCTCAAGGAAGCCGTGAACGCCTTCAAGGCCCGCGCTCAACTGACCACCGAGGCGCTGGGTGGCAAGGGCTACAAGATCGTCAACCTGAACCTCCATACCAGTGGCTATCCACAGCCTTACCTGCGTGCGCCGATGATGATGAAAGCTGCCGCCATGGATGCCGCTCCGGTCACCCCGGACGTCGAGGCCGGTACCAGCCAGGTCGGCATGACCGCCGATGGCTCGATCGAAGTGCTGATGCCGTAACCCGCCCCATGATCCTTCCCGCGCCCGGGAAGGATCCCCCCATCAGCCTGTAAGGCTGGCGCGGTAAAAAACCGCTTCACACCCTTCGATACACTTCCCCGCTACCGAGCCGAAACCCGTCTAGGCTGAGGTCTGGATAAGTAACAACATGCTCCGGCGAGGTGCGAAAAACCCGCCTTGCGCACCGATTCAGGGCGCCATTTGCACCGAAAACACCCCGCGCAAACGGTCAAATGCGTCAGGACTTACACAAATGCGACATTAAGGTACGTTCGTGCCACTGTTTAAGGCTTGTAGCCGCTCTGGATCTTGCATTGGGTACAGGCCCTGCATAAGTATCCGCAGGTCGACTCACGAGGTCGTCCTCTAATTCCAAAAATGACAACAAATCATGAGGCCACCATGCTTAAACACGCGGTCATTCCGTTTTTAGTCGGCGCAAGCCTGTTGGCTAGCGCACCTTTCGCCTCCGCTGCGACTAACCTGGTGTTTTGCTCCGAAGGGAGTCCGGCCGGTTTCGACCCTGGTCAGTACACCACCGGAACCGACTTCGACGCCTCAGCAGAAACCATGTTCAACCGCTTGAGTCAGTTCGAACGTGGCGGCACCGCCGTTATTCCAGGCCTGGCCACCAGCTGGGACGTTTCCCCGGATGGCCTGACTTACACCTTCCATCTGCGCGAAGGGGTGAAGTTCCATACCACGCCGTATTTCAAGCCGACTCGTGAGTTCAACGCCGACGACGTGCTGTTCACCTTCAACCGCATGATCGACAAGGACATGCCGTTCCGCAAAGCCTACCCCACCGAGTTCCCGTACTTCACGGACATGGGGATGGACACCAACATCAAGAACATCGAAAAGATCGACGACCATACCGTCAAGTTCACGCTGGGCACGGTCGACGCCGCGTTCATCCAGAACATGGCCATGAGCTTCGCCTCCATCCAGTCCGCCGAATACGCCGACAAACTGTTGAAGGAAGGCAAGCCGGGCGACATCAACCAGAAGCCGATCGGCACCGGTCCGTTCGTGTTCAAGAGCTACCAGAAAGACTCCAACATCCGTTACACGGGTAACAAGGAGTACTGGAAGCCGGAAGACGTGAAGATCGACAACCTGATCTTCGCCATCACCACCGACCCGTCGGTACGTATCCAGAAGCTGAAGAAAAACGAATGCCAGGTCACCCTCTTCCCGCGTCCGGCCGATCTCAAGGCCCTGGGTGAAGACAAAAACCTGAAACTGCCAAGCCAGGCCGGCTTCAACCTGGGCTACATCGCCTATAACGTCATGCCGGTCCTCAAGGGCCGCACCGACGCCAACCCACTGGCCAAGCTCGAAGTACGCCAGGCGCTGGACATGGCGGTGAACAAGCAGCAGATCATCGACTCGGTGTACCAGGGTGCCGGCCAGCTGGCGGTCAACGCCATGCCACCGACCCAGTGGTCCTACGACGACACCATCAAGGATGCCAAGTACGATCCGGAGAAGGCCAAGGAGCTGCTCAAGAAAGCCGACATCAAGCCAGGCACCGAGATCACCCTGTGGGCCATGCCGGTTCAACGTCCGTACAACCCGAACGCCAAGTTGATGGCTGAAATGCTGCAGTCGGACTGGGCGAAGATCGGCTTGAAGGTCAACATCGTCAGCTACGAATGGGGCGAGTACATCAAGCGCTCCAAAGGTGGCGAGAACCAGGCCATGATCATTGGCTGGAGCGGTGACAACGGTGACCCGGACAACTGGTTGAACGTACTGTTCGGCTGCGACTCCCTGAGCGGCAACAACTTCTCGAAATGGTGCGACAAGCCTTACGACGCCATCATCAAGCAAGCCAAGGCCACCACCGACGTCGCCGAACGCACCAAGCTGTACAAGCAGGCGCAACACCTCCTCAAAGATGCAGTCCCGATGACACCTATCGCGCACTCGACGGTGTATCAACCCATGCGCAACTCCGTACAGGACTACAAGATCAGCCCGTTTGGGTTGAACTCCTTCTACGGCGTCAGCGTCAGCAAATAAGGTTTTGTCGTGGCGACGTCCCTGACGTCGCCACGGCTCAATCTGCCAAGACAGCGGAAATCGCCTACATCCCAAACCACTGTGGACTACCGCTGCAGGTTTAGGACCCGTCGCATTTTCCTACCTGTTTTTCAGACCTTATGCATTTACTGCCTGGTCTTCGACTCCTACCGTCGGAGTCCGACCGTATTGCACCTGCTGAATCCATGGCTTTGGACCAGTGATACCTGCACATCCCCGGACGGGACGACGGCTCACTGCTTAACATCTAAAAAAAAGAGGGAGCGTCATGCGCCATACCTTGGTTTTATCCGCATTGCTGGGCACCGGCCTGCTGGCTGCCACATCCATCAGCCACGCCGCCAGCAACAGCCTGGTGTTTTGCTCCGAAGGCAGCCCGGCGGGCTTCGACACGGCGCAATACACCACCGCTACCGACAACGATGCCGCCGAGCCGCTGTACAACCGGCTGGCCGAGTTTGAAAAGGGTGCCACCACTGTCGTACCCGGCCTGGCTACCCGCTGGGATGTTTCCGAAGATGGCCTCACGTACACTTTCCACCTGCGCGAAGGGGTGAAATTCCACACCACCAAGTACTTCACACCGAGCCGGGATTTCAATGCCGATGACGTGCTGTTCACCTTCAACCGCATGCTCAACCCCGAGCACCCCTTCCGTAAGGCTTACCCGACCGAGTTCCCATACTTCAACGGGATGAGCCTGAACAAGAACATCGCCAAGGTCGAAAAGACCGGGCCGCTGACCGTGGTCATGACCCTGAACTCGGTCGACGCCGCGTTCATCCAGAACATCGCCATGAGCTTCGCCTCGATCCTCTCCGCCGAATACGCCGACCAGTTGCTCGCCGCCGGCAAGCCCAGCGAGATCAACCAGAAGCCGGTCGGCACCGGTCCGTTCGTGTTCCAGCGCTACCAGAAAGACTCGCAGATCCGCTACGCGGGCAACAAACAGTACTGGGACCCGAGCCGCGTCAAGCTCGACCAGCTGATTTTCGCCATCAACACCGACGCCTCGGTACGTGTGCAGAAGCTCAAGGCTGGCGAATGCCAGATCACCCTGCACCCTCGCCCGGCCGATGTCGACGCGCTGAAAAAAGACCCCAAGCTGCAACTGATCGAGAAGCCGGGCTTCAACCTCGGCTACATCGCCTACAACGTGCGGCATAAACCCTTCGACCAGCTCGAAGTGCGTCAGGCGCTGGACATGGCGGTGAACAAGCAAGGCATCCTCAACGCCGTGTACCAGGGCGCCGGGCAACTGGCCGTCAACGCCATGCCACCGACCCAGTGGTCCTACGACGAGACGATCAAGGACGCCGCCTACAACCCGGAAAAAGCCAAGGAGTTGCTCAAGGCCGCCGGGGTCAAGGAAGGCACCGAAATTACCTTGTGGGCCATGCCGGTACAGCGTCCCTACAACCCGAATGCCAAGCTGATGGCTGAAATGCTCCAGGCGGACTGGGCGAAAATCGGCCTGAACGTGAAGATCGTCAGCTACGAATGGGGCGAGTACATCAAGCGCACCAAGAATGGCGAGCACGACATCAGCCTGATCGGCTGGACCGGTGACAACGGGGACCCGGACAACTGGCTGGGCACCCTGTACAGCTGCGATGCGATTGGCGGCAACAACTACTCCATGTGGTGTGACCCGCAATACGACAAGCTGATCAAGCAGGCCAAGATTGTCACCGACCGTGACCAGCGCACGGTGCTCTACAAACAGGCTCAGCAATTGCTCAAGCAGCAAGTGCCGATCACGCCAGTGGCCCACTCGACGGTCAACCAGCCGTTGAACGCCAAAGTCGAAGGTTTCAAGGTCAGCCCCTTCGGCCGTAACGTGTTCTCGGGCGTCAGCATCGACCAATAACTGATTAGCCGGAACCCTGAGGGCGATTTTCGCCCTCACGCAAAGCTGTTGCCTGAATTCGGCGATCACATCACAAGCAAACGTTTGCGATGCCTTGAATGAGTTCGAAACCAAATAGCCGGATCACCAAAAAAGACCGGCATTAAAAAAAGAAAGAAAGGAGCTTTACCGATGAAACTGAGCAGCACAGCACTGTTGGCATTGGCCATCAGCAGCATTACGGCTACCGCTTATGCCGAACCGCAGAGCCAGGCGTTCAACCCGGTTACCGTGAACACCAACAATGCGCAGTCCGAGGCCACCGGCTTCATCGAAGGCCAGAAGATCGATGGCAGTACCCGTAACTGGTACGCCAACGAACAGCTCAAGCGTGGGGGCAAATTCAAGTACAAGAAAGACGGCCAGTCGGTCGACACTGATCGTCGTATCAACTGGGTGCAGGGCACCATCATCAAGTACAACTCGGGCTTCACCGAGGGGCCCGTCGGTTTCAGCACTGAGCTGGCGGCCTACAACGCCGTCGCGCTGGAACGCGACCGCGAGAACCTGGCGTCCAACAACGGTGGCGCACCGGGTACTCGTCCAGGCGCGGGCAACAACCGTACGCTGACCAAGGAAGGCGGCGACGCCCAGGGCCAGTGGAGCAAGCTGGGCCTGGCCAACGTCAAGGCACGTCTCTCCAACACCACCCTGACCGCCGGCCGCATGAACTTCAGCAGCCCGCAAGTCGACGTCATCGGCAACCGTGCCCTGCCGTCCAGCTTCCAGGGTGTGGCCCTGCACAGCGAAGAACTGAACAACCTGGCCTTCGACGTGGCCACCTTCGACCGCAACTCACCGCGTACCGAAGAAAGCCTGAGCAAATTCCGCTCCGAGTACGGTGACATCAATGCCGAAGCCGATCACGTCCACACCGCCGGTATCAGCTACTCGCCATTCGCCAGCCTGACCACCAGCTTCTGGGGCACCCAGGCTGAAGATCTCTGGAACCAGTACTACTTCGGCGCCACCCACGTGCTGGGCGACAGCTCGGTGCTGAGCCTGACCACCGGCCTGAACTACTACAAGACCCAGGATGAAGGCCAGGCCAAGCTCGGCAACATCGACAACGACACCTACTCGCTGTCGTTCGGCCTGACCCACCAGGCCCACACCCTGACCCTGTCCTATCAGGAGATCAACGGTAACGAGTACTTCGACTACCTGCATGAAACCAACGGCATCTACCTGGCCAACTCCCTGCTCTCGGACTTCAACGGCCCGAACGAGAAATCCTTCCAGGTGGCCTACGGCCTGAACATGGCTGAATACGGCGTGCCAGGCCTGAAGTTCAACATCTACCAGGCTCGCGGCTGGGGCATCGACGGCACCCACTACACCGGCGGCGGTTACGACGGCGTGCAGTCGATGGATGGCGAACACCACTATGAATACGGCATCGGCTCCACCTACGCCATTCAAAGCGGTCCTCTGAAAGCCACCACCGTGCGTGCGACCTACACCGCGCACCGTGCGAGCGAAAACCAGGCTGACGGCAGCATCAACGAGTTCCGTCTGGTCACCACCATTCCATTCAACATTCTCTAAGCACCCGTCGAACGGCTGACTCAATGACGAGCGGCCGTTCTGCGACGTTGATCCAACTGATTGCAGAGGGGTTATTGATGAACAAGCTTCCTTTACGAGCGGCCATCGCCGCCGCGCTGCTGAGTGTCGCTGTCGGCGCCTCGGCCAAGCCCTTGGTGGTCTGTACCGAAGCCAGCCCGGAAGGCTTCGATATGGTCCAGTACACGACTGCAGTCACAGGCGATGCGGTGTCCGAAACCATCTTCAATCGTCTGGTGGGCTTCAAGCCCGGCACCACCGAACTCATTCCAGTACTGGCAGACTCCTGGGACATCAGTGAAGACGGCCAAACCTACACGTTCCACCTGCGCCAAGGCGTCAAGTTCCACACCACCGATTACTTCAAGCCGACCCGTGATTTCAACGCCGACGACGTGGTCTGGAGTTTCCAGCGTCAGCTGGACCCGAATCATCCATGGCACAAGAAGTCGAGCGTGGGCTTCCCGTACTTTGAAAGCATGGGCTTCAAGGAACTACTGAAAAACGTAGAAAAAGTCGACGACAACACCGTCAAGTTCACCCTGACCCGCCGCGAAGCGCCGTTCCTGGCCGATATCGCGATGGCATTCTCCTCGATCTACTCCGCCGAATACGCCGACCAGTTGCTCAAGGCCGACAAGGCCGGCGACCTGAACAACAAGCCGATCGGCACCGGCCCGTTCATCTTTCAGCGTTATGCGAAAGACGCTCAGGTGCGCTTCAAGGCCAACCCGGAATACTTCCGTGGCAAGCCGCCGGCCGAAGCCTTGATCCTGGCGATCGCTACCGACAACAACGTGCGCCTGCAGAAGCTCAAGGCCAACGAGTGCCAGATCGCGCTGTATCCCAAGCCCGATGACATTCCGAGCGTCAAGAGCGACCCCAACCTGAAAGTCGCCGAGCTGGACGCGATGACCGTGTCCTACATGGCCATGAACACCCAGCACAAATACATGAGCGACGTGCGGGTGCGTAAAGCGATCGACATCGCCTTCGACAAAGAAGCCTACGTCAACGCGCTGTTCGGCAAGGGCAATGCGACCGTGGCGGTCAACCCGTACCCGCCGACCCTGCTGGGCTACAACCACGACCTGAACAACCCGCCACGCGACCTCGACAAGGCCCGCGCCCTGCTCAAGGAAGCCGGGGTTCCGGAAGGCACCGTGTTTACCCTGTTTACCCGTAACGGCGGCGGCCCGACGAACCCCAACCCCATGCTCGGTGCCCAGATGATGCAGGCCGACCTTGCGAAAGTCGGGATCCAGATCGACATCCGCGTGATGGAATGGGGCGAAATGCTTAAACGCGCCAAGAACGGCGAGCACGACATCGTGTCTGCCGGATGGGCGGGCGACAACGGCGACCCGGATAACTTCCTGACGCCTATGCTCAGTTGTGAAGCGGCCAAGAACGGCGAAAACTACGCACGCTGGTGTAACGAGAAATTCCAGGCACTGCTGGATGAAGCACGGGCTAAAGTAGATCCGGCCGAGCGCATCGCGCTCTACGAACAGGCACTGGTGCTGTTTAATCAGGACCAACCGTGGATCAGCATGGCCCACACCCGGATGTTTACTGCAATGCGCAACAACGTAGAGGGCTATCACATCAGCCCTCTCACCACTAATAACTTTGCCACTACTCAGGTGAAGTAGATAAGAAACTCCCAGCTTCCCTGACCCCAGGGAAGCCGGGAACGCCGAACCGGCTGATGAGGTACACCAGAAGATGTTTAGTTTTATTGCCCGCCGATTGGGGCTGTTGATCCCCACGTTCTTCGGCATCACCCTGCTGACATTCGCATTGATTCGCATGATTCCCGGCGACCCCGTGGAAGTGATGATGGGCGAACGTCGGGTCGATCCCGAAATGCATGCTCAGGCAATGGAACGCCTTGGTCTGAACAAACCGCTGTATGCCCAGTACCTGGACTACATCGGTAAGCTGGCCCAGGGTGACCTGGGTGAATCCCTGCGTACCCGTGAAAGTGTATGGAGCGAGTTCACCTCACTGTTCCCGGCAACACTGGAATTGTCCATGGCTGCGCTGCTGTTCGCCGGCATCCTGGGGCTCCTGGCGGGCGTCATCGCGGCACTCAAGCGAGGATCGCTGTTCGACCACGGGGTCATGGGTATTTCCCTGGCCGGGTATTCGATGCCGATCTTCTGGTGGGGCCTGATCCTGATCATGTTCTTCTCGGTGTCCCTGGGCTGGACTCCGGTTTCCGGGCGGATCGACCTGCTTTACGACATTGAGCCACGCACCGGCTTCATGCTCATCGACACCTTGCTGGCCGATGACACCGGGGCGTTCTTCGATGCCCTGCACCACCTGATTCTGCCGGCCATCGTGCTGGGCACCATCCCGCTGGCGGTGATCGCCCGGATGACCCGCTCCTCGATGCTCGAAGTACTGCGTGAAGACTACATCCGTACCGCACGGGCCAAAGGCCTGTCGCCGGCACGCGTGGTCTTCGTGCATGGCCTGCGCAACGCCCTGATCCCGGTACTGACCGTGGTCGGCCTGCAGGTCGGCACATTGCTGGCCGGTGCGGTACTGACCGAAACCATCTTCTCCTGGCCCGGCATCGGCAAATGGCTGATCGAAGCCATCGGCGCCCGGGACTACCCGGTGGTGCAAAACGGCATTCTGTTAATCGCCTGCCTGGTGATTCTGGTCAACTTTGTAGTGGATATTCTTTATGGCTTCGCAAACCCACGCATCCGCCACCAGCGCTGAGACCCTACGAATGAGTACTCCAACACCCTCCGTAGCAGTCGACACCAGCCTGCTCTATCCGTCCCCGTACAAAGAATTCTGGCAAGCGTTCTCCAAGAACAAGGGCGCCGTTGCCGGCCTGATGTTCATGCTGCTGGTGATCTTCTGCGCGATCTTCGCCCCCTGGGTTGCCCCTCATAACCCGAGCGAGCAATACCGCGATTTCCTGCTGACTCCTCCGGCCTGGCTGGAAGGCGGGCAAATGCAGTTCCTGCTCGGTACCGACGAGCTGGGTCGCGACCTGTTGTCGCGCCTGATCGCGGGCTCGCGCCTGTCGCTGCTGATCGGCCTGTCATCGGTGGTCATGTCGCTGATTCCAGGGATCCTGCTGGGTCTGTTCGCCGGGTTCTTCCCGCGCATGCTTGGCCCGACCATCATGCGCCTGATGGACATCATGCTGGCCCTGCCCTCCTTGCTGCTGGCCGTGGCGATCGTCGCCATCCTCGGCCCAGGCCTGATCAACACCGTCATCGCCATCGCCATCGTGTCCCTGCCGTCCTACGTCCGCCTGACCCGCGCCGCGGTGATGGGCGAGCTGAACCGCGACTACGTGACCGCCGCGCGCCTGGCCGGTGCCGGCCTGCCACGCCTGATGTTCATCACCGTGCTGCCCAACTGCATGGCGCCGCTGATCGTCCAGGCGACCCTGAGCTTCTCCTCGGCGATTCTCGATGCCGCCGCACTGGGCTTCCTCGGCCTCGGCGTACAACCGCCAACCCCCGAGTGGGGCACCATGCTGGCTTCGGCTCGCGACTACATCGAACGCGCCTGGTGGGTCGTCAGCCTGCCTGGCTTGACCATTTTGCTCAGCGTGCTGGCAATCAACCTGATGGGCGACGGCCTGCGCGATGCGCTGGACCCGAAACTCAAGAACGCCGCCTGAGGGGATTCACATGTCATTGTTGGAAATCAAGAATCTCAACGTTCGCTTCGGCGACAAGAACGCCGTTCCCGTGGTCGATGGCCTGGACCTGACCGTGGACAAGGGCGAAGTGCTGGCCATCGTGGGCGAGTCGGGGTCCGGCAAGTCCGTGACCATGATGGCGCTGATGGGCCTGATCGAACATCCCGGCATCGTTACCGCTGACGCCCTCAGCTTCGACGGCAAGGACATGCTCAAGCTGAGCAATCGCCAGCGCCGGCAGATCGTCGGCAAAGACCTGGCGATGGTCTTCCAGGACCCGATGACCGCGCTGAACCCGAGCTACACCGTGGGCTTCCAGATTGAAGAAGTGCTGCGCCTGCACCTGAAAATGTCCGGCAAGGCCGCCCGCAAGCGCGCCATCGAACTGCTGGAAAAAGTGGAAATCCCGGGCGCCGCGAGCCGTATGGACGCCTACCCGCACCAACTCTCCGGCGGGATGAGCCAGCGCGTGGCAATCGCCATGGCCATTGCCGGCGAACCCAAGCTGTTGATCGCGGACGAGCCGACCACGGCCCTGGACGTGACCATTCAGGCGCAGATCATGGACCTGCTGCTGGCCCTGCAAAAAGAGCAGAACATGGGCCTGGTGCTGATCACCCACGACCTCGCGGTCGTGGCCGAAACCGCCCAGCGCGTGTGCGTGATGTACGCAGGCCAGGCAGTGGAAGTCGGTCAAGTGCCACAACTGTTCGACATTCCAGCTCACCCGTACACTGAAGCGCTGCTCAAGGCGATTCCCGAACACAGCCTGGGCTCTTCCCGCCTGGCCACGCTGCCGGGTATCGTTCCTGGCCGCTATGACCGTCCGCAGGGCTGCCTGCTGTCGCCACGCTGCCCCTACGTGCAGGACAACTGCCGTCAACAACGTCCAACCCTGGACCCGAAAAGCAACAGCCTCGCCCGCTGCTTCTATCCTTTGAATCAGGAGGTGGCGTAATGGCCGTCGTTCTCACCGCCCGTGACCTGACCCGTCACTACGAAGTTTCCCGCGGCCTGTTCAAAGGCCATGCGACGGTTCGCGCACTGAACGGCGTATCGTTCGAGCTGGAAGCCGGCAAGACCCTGGCCGTCGTGGGCGAATCCGGTTGCGGCAAATCCACCCTGGCCCGTGCCCTGACGCTGATCGAAGAGCCGTCCTCCGGCTCCTTGCAAATCGCCGGGCAGGAAGTGGCCGGCGCCAACAAGGCCCAGCGCAAGCAACTGCGCAAAGACGTGCAGATGGTGTTCCAGAGCCCTTACGCGTCACTCAACCCACGGCAGAAGATCGGCGACCAACTGGCCGAGCCGTTGTTGATCAACACCAACCTCTCGGCCAGCGAACGTCGCGAAAAAGTCCAGGCGATGATGAAGCAGGTCGGCTTGCGTCCCGAGCACTACCAGCGTTATCCGCACATGTTCTCCGGCGGCCAGCGCCAGCGGATCGCCCTGGCCCGCGCCATGATGCTGCAACCCAAGGTGCTGGTGGCGGACGAACCGACCTCGGCGCTGGACGTGTCGATCCAGGCCCAGGTGCTGAACCTGTTCATGGACCTGCAGCAAGAGTTCAACACCGCCTACGTGTTCATCTCCCACAACCTGGCCGTGGTGCGTCACGTCGCCGATCACGTGATGGTGATGTACCTCGGCCGGCCGGTGGAAATGGGCCCGAAGGAAGACATCTACACCCGTCCGCTGCACCCGTACACCCAGGCCCTGCTGTCGGCGACACCCACCATCCACCCGGATCCGAACAAGCCGAAGATCAAGATCGTCGGCGAACTGCCCAACCCGCTGAACCCGCCGTCCGGCTGCGCTTTCCACAAGCGCTGCCCGTACGCGACCGAACGTTGCAGCAAAGAAGAGCCGGCCTTGCGCCCGCTCGACAACCGTCAGGTGGCCTGCCATTACGCCGAGCAATTCATCGTAATAAGCCGGGCATGAACAAGCGCCCTATCGGGGCAATGCCAGTCAGTTAGGTGAACGCAGACCTTTGTAGGAGCGAGCAGGCTCGCGATGGACGTTAACGATAACGCGTGTTTTCTGATTGAACGCGTTGTTCTTGAGTTCATCGCGAGCCCGCTCGCTCCTACACATTCGACCTCATCTCCTTAACTGATCGGCATTACCCTATCGGGGCGCTTCCTGAACCGCGTTAACCAAACCCCTCCTCCAGGACTGCGCATCAGTCCGCCGGGAGGGGTTTTCTTTTGCCCGCGATCTACGTCTGGCTATCACCTTCATCGGTGTCCGGCTCTTCAGTGGTCGAGTCGTCATCCCCCTTGCTGCCACCCTGATCCTGGTCACCAGGCTCGGATTCGGACTTGGCGAGCATCAGCTCACCCTGTGCCCCATGCCCACTCGACACCTGCTCACCATGATCCGGGCACTCGGCCCACGCCATCGAGGTCCCCAGGGACCAGATCACCAGCACCTTCAATAGCAACACCATGCGTAGAAACTTGCTCATCGTCGATTCCATCCTTTTTTTGTGTGAAGCAGGAGTGCCCGTCTGGCGCTGAGTGAAATCTAGTTCCGATTGAGTCGGTTCTCCAGATAGGACGCTAATGAATGGGCGGAAATACCATTGATCAACAGACTGGTTTTGCATAACCGCCATAGCGAATGGTTATTTCAGACTTGATAAGGGCTCCTGTGAAAGAGAGTCGGGCGACGCTCCCACCGTGGATTTTCGGCAGCCCATAGGATTTTCGGCAGCCCATAAAAAACCCCGCGGCTTTCGCGGCGGGGCTTGGGATGTGACGTGTCAGCGCTTAATGATGCTCACGGGTCGCGCGGAACTTCACATCTGGCCAGCGCTCTTCCATCAGCGCCAGGTTGACCCGGGTCGGGGCCAGGTAGGTCAGGTGACCGCCGCCATCCAGGGCGAGGTTTTCCACCGCCTTGATGCTGAACTCTTCGAGCTTCTTCTTATCGCTG
This sequence comes from Pseudomonas sp. Irchel s3b6, assembly GCF_900187415.1. Taxonomy (NCBI): domain Bacteria; kingdom Pseudomonadati; phylum Pseudomonadota; class Gammaproteobacteria; order Pseudomonadales; family Pseudomonadaceae; genus Pseudomonas; species Pseudomonas sp. Irchel s3b6. The sequence goes on from NZ_FYDM01000005.1 coordinate 216,301, forward strand.
CAATCGATCCAGCGCGCGGACCACACGGTGATCGGCTCGTAGGCGCACTCAACCTTGTATTCCTCTTTAAGGCGGCTGGCGACCACATCGAACTGCAGCACACCGACGGCGCCGAGGATGATGTCGTTGCTGCGTTCCGGGAAGAACACCTGGGTGGCGCCCTCTTCGGCCAGCTGCTGCAAGCCCTGGCGCAGTTGCTTGGATTTCAGCGGGTCCTTCAGGCGTACGCGACGGAACAGTTCCGGGGCGAAGTGCGGGATGCCGGTGAAGCCCAGGGTTTCGCCTTCGCTGAAGGTGTCGCCGATCTGGATGGTGCCGTGGTTGTGCAGGCCGATGATGTCGCCGGCAAAAGCTTCTTCCAGTTGCTCACGCTCGGACGAGAAGAAGGTCAGCGCATCGCCGATCCGCACGTCCTTGCCCGTACGCACGTGGCGCATCTTCATGCCTTTTTCGTACTTGCCGGAGCAGATACGCATGAAGGCGATACGGTCGCGGTGCTTGGGGTCCATGTTCGCCTGGATCTTGAACACGAAGCCGGTGAACTTCTCTTCCACCGGTTCCACGGTGCGCTCGTTGGCAACCCGGGCCAATGGCTTCGGTGCCCAGTTGACCACGGCGTCGAGCACGTGATCGACCCCAAAGTTACCCAGTGCGGTACCGAAGAACACCGGCGTCAGCTGGCCGTCCATGAACTCCTGCTGGTTGAACTCGTGGCAGGCGCCCTGCACCAGTTCCAGCTGCTCGATGAAGCGTTCGTACTCATCGCCCAGGTGGGCGCGGGCTTCATCGGAGTCGAGCTTCTCGATGATCTTCACCTCGGTCCGCTCGTGGCCGTGGCCGGCGGTGTAGACGATGATGTAGTCGTCGGCGAGGTGGTAGACACCCTTGAAGTCACGGTAGCAACCGATCGGCCAGGTGATCGGCGCGGCCTTGATCTTCAGGACTGCTTCGATTTCGTCGAGCAGTTCGATCGGGTCGCGAATGTCACGGTCGAGTTTGTTGATGAAGCTGACAATCGGCGTATCGCGCAGACGGCAGACGTCCATCAGGGCAATGGTCCGTGGCTCTACACCCTTACCGCCATCGAGGACCATCAGTGCCGAGTCGACCGCCGTCAGGGTGCGGTAGGTGTCTTCGGAGAAGTCTTCGTGGCCCGGGGTGTCGAGCAGGTTGATCATGTGATCGCGATACGGGAACTGCATGACCGACGTGGTAATGGAGATACCCCGCTGCTTTTCCATTTCCATCCAGTCGGAGGTGGCATGGCGGTCGGATTTGCGAGATTTCACCGTGCCGGCAACCGCAATCGCCTTGCCCATCAGCAAGAGCTTCTCGGTGATGGTGGTTTTACCCGCATCGGGGTGGGAAATAATGGCGAAAGTGCGGCGTTTCGCGACTTCGGCGGCCTGTTTGGTCATGGGAAATCGCCTGGCAGGTGATTCAAAAAAGGGCGGCGATTATAGCCCAAGTTGATCCCAGAACCGAACCGTTGAGCACATTAGGGGTGGCCAAATGCTGCCTGAGATGGGAACCTTTGAGGCCGTGGAGGCGTCCACTCCCCTGTTACGACCCATCGTCAGGGGCTGAAATACCTGCAAGTCAGCCTGACGAGGCTGTGCTCATGGCTCGATTTCACGCCGCATTTGCCGGCATCGATAGAGCTGCTTTTCGCGAACGCTCCTCCCGGCAGCCAGGTATGGCATGCCACACGGGAAAGCGTGCGCCGACTAAAAAAATAGGAGTCCGCCTGTGGCTATCCGCTATGGCAAAGGGCTGACAGGAGGTGCGGTTGTCATCGCGCTTCTGGCCCTGCTGATTCACTGGATCGGCATCAACACGATCGAACTGTACCGCGACGATTTGTTGTTTTACCTGCAAGCTCACCTGATTCTCGTCCTCGCTTCCATGCTGGCCGCCCTTGTCGTGGGCATCCCCGCCGGTATCCTGCTCAGCCGCCCGACCCTGATCGGACGTGCCGAACGCTTCATGCAACTCTTCAACATCGGCAACACCGTCCCGCCTCTTGCTGTACTGGCCATCGCCCTGGGGATCCTCGGCATCGGCAGCGGCCCTGCAATCTTCGCCCTGTTCCTCGCCTCCCTGCTGCCCATCGTGCGCAACACCTACGAAGGCCTGAAAAACGTTCAGGGTTCACTCAAGGAAGCCGCCGTCGGTATCGGCATGACCCCACGCCAGGTGCTGTGGCGGGTCGAGCTACCCAATGCCATACCGATCATCATCGGTGGCGTGCGCGTAGCCCTGGCGATCAACGTCGGCACCGCACCGCTGGCATTCCTGATCGGCGCCAACAGCCTGGGCAGCCTGATTTTTCCCGGCATTGCCTTGAACAATCAGCCGCAACTGATCCTCGGCGCAGCCTGCACCGCCCTGCTGGCCTTGTTGCTCGACGGCCTGGTGACCCTGGCCAGCCGCCTCTGGCTGGAACGCGGCCTCCGCCCGTCTTAAGCCCCGGTAAAGGAAGACTCATGAAAACCATTCGCTTTTTACTAGGCTGCGTCCTGCTGTGCGCAGGAATTGCCCACGCCGCGGAAAAACCGCTGATTCGCATTGGCGCGCGCGTATTCACCGAACAAACCCTACTGGCCGAAATCACCGCTCAATACTTGCGCACCCAGGGCTATGACGCTCAGGTTACTGGCGGCCTGGGCAGCAACCTGGCCCGCAGCGCCCAGGAAACCGGACAACTGGATCTGGTCTGGGAATACACCGGTGTGTCACTGGTGTCCTACAACCATGTCACGGAAAAACTCGACAGCCAGCAGTCACTGGCACGGGTCACTGAGCTGGACGCGAAGAAGGGCCTGACCTGGCTTTCACCGTCGAAATTCAGCAACACCTACGCCTTGGCGTTGCCGGAAAACGTCGCCGCCCGCTACCCGCAGATCAATACGATCAGTGAGCTCGACACCGCGTTGCGCAATGCGGCCAACGACCAACCGCTGGTGGCGCTGGACACCGAGTTTGCCAACCGTTCCGACGGCCTGGCCGGCATGCTCAAGCGCTACGACATGGACCTGACCCGGCGCAACATCCGCCAGATGGATGCCGGCCTGGTCTACACCGCGCTGCGCAATGGCCAGGTGTTTGCCGGGTTGGTCTACACCACGGACGGCCGCCTCAACGCCTTCAAACTCAAGTTGCTGGCAGACGACAAACACTACTTCCCCGACTACACCGCCGCCCCCGTGGTACGCCAGGCCTACCTCGACACCCACCCGCAACTGGCCGCGCAGCTCAAACCGCTGGCCGATCTGTTCGACGACGAAACCATGCGCCAGCTCAACGCCCGGGTCGACGTCAACCATGAAAGCCCGTCGGCCGTGGCCGCTGATTTCCTGCGCCAGCACCCACTGCTTTCTGTTAATTGAACCGGAGGAAAAGCCATGGAGTTTTTCAACGCCTTTTCCCACCTGGACTGGCCGCTCGTCCTGCACTTGACCTGGCAACACATCACCCTGGTCGGGATTGCCGTCACCCTGGCGATCCTGGTCGGCGTGCCACTGGGTATTCTGATGACGCGCTTCCCGTCACTCGCCGGCCCCCTGCAAGCCAGCGCCACGGTGCTGCTGACCATTCCGTCGATTGCCCTGTTCGGCTTGCTGCTGCCGGTGTACTCGACATTCGGCCAGGGCCTGGGACCGATGCCGGCGATTACCGCGGTGTTCCTGTACTCCCTGCTGCCGATCATGCGTAACACCTACCTGGCACTGACCAGTGTGGAACCCGGCATTCGCGAAGCCGCACGCGGCATCGGCATGACCTTCGGCCAGCGCTTGCGCATGGTCGAGTTGCCGATTGCGGTGCCGGTGATCCTCGCTGGCGTGCGCACCGCCGTGGTCATGAACATCGGGGTGATGACCATCGCCGCCACCATCGGTGCCGGTGGCCTGGGTGTGCTCATTCTCGCTTCCATCAGCCGCAGCGACATGTCGATGCTGATCGTCGGCGCGGTGCTGGTCAGCTTGCTGGCCATCTTCGCCGACCTGCTTCTGCAGTGGCTGCAACGCTCGCTGACTCCAAAAGGACTGCTTAAATGATCGAACTTCAAAACCTGACCAAGACCTTTCAAAGCAACGGCAAAGACGTAAAGGCCGTGGACTCGGTGAGCCTGACCGTCAACGAAGGCGAGATTTGCGTATTCCTCGGGCCGTCGGGCTGCGGCAAGAGCACCACGCTGAAGATGATCAACCGCCTGATCAAGCCGACCTCGGGCAAGATCCTGATCAACGGCGAAGACACCACCGACCTCGACGCAGTCACCCTGCGTCGCAACATCGGTTATGTGATCCAGCAGATCGGCCTGTTCCCCAACATGACCATCGAGGAAAACATTGTGGTGGTGCCGCGCCTGCTGGGCTGGGACAAGCAGAAATGCCACGACCGCGCTCGCGAGTTGATGAGCATGATCAAGCTCGAACCCAAGCACTACCTGCATCGCTACCCGCGTGAGTTGTCCGGGGGCCAGCAACAACGGATCGGCGTGATCCGCGCCCTGGCCGCCGATGCCCCGTTGCTGCTGATGGACGAGCCGTTCGGTGCGGTCGATCCGATCAACCGCGAGATGATCCAGAACGAGTTCTTCGAGATGCAGCGGGCGCTGAACAAGACCGTGATCATGGTCAGCCACGACATCGACGAGGCCATCAAGCTCGGCGACAAGATCGCCATCTTCCGCGCCGGCAAGCTGTTGCAGATCGACCATCCTGACACCCTGCTGGCCCACCCTACCGATGAATTCGTCAGCAACTTCGTCGGTCAGGACAGCACCCTCAAGCGCCTGCTCCTGGTGAAAGCCGAAGACGCGGCGGACAACGCGCCCTCCGTCAGCCCGGACACCCCGGTGGCCGAGGCACTGGAGTTGATGGACGAGCACGACCGGCGTTATGTCGTCGTCACCTGCGCCGACAACAAGGCCCTGGGTTACGTGCGCCGCCGCGACCTGCACCGTCAGAGCGGCAACTGCGGGCAATACCTGCGCGAATTCAACGCCACCGCAGCCTATGACGAACACTTGCGCATCCTGCTGTCGCGCATGTACGAGTTCAACCGCTCGTGGCTGCCGGTGATGGATGCCGAGCGGGTGTTCCTGGGGGAAGTGACACAGGAGTCGATTGCCGCCTACCTGAGCTCCGGACGTTCCCGGGGTGGCAAGACCAGCATCGTCTCGCCAGCCGAGGCTGCGCTGGCCTGATTGAAACTGTGGAGCAGCCGGTCGACGCTCGAGAGCTCGCGATGGACTTGAAAACGCCGCGTTTATTCAGACAGCACGCGTTATCGTTAACCACCATCGCGAGCAAGCTCGCTCCTACCCACTCCTGAATCACCTTAAATAGCCCTTTAACGGGAACATCACACTGTCACGCAGGTCGGTTACATCAGTAGCTGTCCGGGACCGCACGACGGAAGCGTGCAAAAACGCGACATTTTTTGTTGATCTCAAGCCCCTCACGCCCTAAAGTTCGCGCCGAACGTCCATGCTGGAAACGATCCATCCGGCTCAAGTACTGACGACGAGACAGCAAGGCCAAGGGCTGCACCGCCTCCCGTGGCCTTTTTGCTTTCGGCGACATGCCTTGGGAAGTAGGCGAACCAAAGTGGGGATACGGAGGACGTTCATTTGCACCCATTGATTACTAACGTTTGCCAGTAGGAGCTCCCAAGTATGTCGATCCAGGTCGAAGACTATTTCGCGCGCGAAACCTTTCAAAAAATGAAGGCGTTCGCCGACAAGCAAGAAACCCCGTTCGTGGTGATCGATACTGCGATGATCAGCCAGGCCTATGACGACCTGCGTGCCGGTTTCGAATTCGCCAAGGTCTACTACGCGGTCAAGGCCAACCCGGCCGTCGAGATCATCGACCTGCTCAAGGAGAAAGGCTCTAGCTTCGACATCGCCTCGATCTATGAGCTGGACAAAGTACTCGACCGTGGCGTCAGCGCCGACCGGATCAGCTACGGCAACACCATCAAGAAATCCAAGGACATTCGCTACTTCTATGAGAAGGGCGTGCGTCTGTACTCCACCGACTCCGAAGCCGACCTGCGCAACATCGCCAAGGCCGCACCAGGCTCGAAAGTCTATGTGCGCATCCTCACCGAAGGTTCGACCACCGCAGACTGGCCTCTTTCGCGCAAGTTCGGCTGCCAGACCGACATGGCCATGGACCTGCTGATCCTCGCTCGCGACCTGGGCCTGGTGCCCTACGGCGTGTCGTTCCACGTGGGCTCGCAGCAGCGTGACATCAGCGTATGGGACGCCGCGATCGCCAAGGTCAAAGTGATCTTCGAACGCCTGAAAGAAGAAGACGGCATCCACCTGAAGCTGATCAACATGGGCGGTGGCTTCCCGGCCAACTACATCACCCGCACCAACAGCCTGGAAACCTACGCAGAGGAAATCATCCGCTTCCTCAAGGAAGACTTCGGTGACGACCTGCCGGAAATCATCCTGGAGCCAGGCCGCTCGCTGATCGCCAACGCCGGCATCCTGGTCAGCGAAGTGGTGCTGGTCGCGCGTAAATCCCGTACCGCGGTAGAGCGTTGGGTGTACACGGATGTAGGCAAGTTCTCCGGCCTGATCGAAACCATGGACGAAGCCATCAAGTTCCCGATCTGGACCGAGAAGAAAGGCGAGATGGAAGAAGTGGTCATCGCCGGTCCTACCTGCGACAGCGCCGACATCATGTACGAGAACTACAAGTACGGCCTGCCGCTGAACCTGGCGATCGGTGATCGTTTGTACTGGTTGTCCACCGGCGCCTACACCACCAGCTACAGCGCGGTTGAGTTCAATGGCTTCCCGCCTCTGAAGTCGTTCTACGTTTAAGTCCCGCGCGTATATCCAGTCCTGAAATAGGTTTACACCTATTTCAGCCTCAAAACGCCCGATGCACCGCATCGGGCGTTTTGTATTTCAGGGACAAATGCGGTCGCTCTCCGTTTATAGATCATCACCGACTCATCCACCCTTTGCTTCGCTTGCGCCAGATCCTTTGGATCGGTGCAGCAAGAGTTCCCTCTTCAGAATCCCGTTTACCCTCTCGGCCATAGCGTTCTGATAGCCGTCAACAAGTAACAGGCAAGCCCTGGTGATGCTCAGGTCTTCGATTTGCCCTTGCGAGAGGACTTGCCGAGTCGTTTTTTACGACGGAAATACCGTAGCCGTTTATAAAAATATTGACGACTGCTTCGAAAAACTGAGTCTCTTTATAACTCAACTCGCCTTTTACGACCTGTGCGACGAGCGACAGTTTAAAAACACAGCGTGTAATCCCGCTACTGCGCCTTTTACCTGAATCCATTGTGTCCTCCTGAGAACAGGTCATAAGGGATACACCTTATTCATGGCGGGACAGCAATACAAAAAACCCAGTAAATATTCACAGGTTGTTTTATTTCCACCTCGCCCATGTTTATTAGCATTTCAAAAACAACAACCCCACACACTTATTGACCACACATCAAATACAGCCACCTGATAAACCGGCCTGACAATCAGCAACACCTCCCGCCCGACACATTCTGAAAACATTATTCGCTTAACCTTTATTATAATCACCATTACTTTTCCCTAACAGAAAGAGCGCATCACAACAACGCTAAAACATAAAAGGGATTTTCATGTTAGCCACTCAAGACCTAAACATCACCGCCAAAGAAATTAATTCACTCACTTCTGATTTCATGAGTGCAGTTTCCGGCACCCTCGCAGGTGTCGAGCGCGAACAAGGGTTACTGATCACAAACGACGACATTAAAAAAATCAAACGCTACGTCAGTGCCGGACTGGCACTGCCTACCGACATAAATGAAATAGAACAGATACATAAGTACGACCAACTGGATATCGCCGGACTTAAATCAGCCGATATGCAGGTTCTGTATAAAGCCATGAAAAATCACGCTGAGACCTGGTCTGCACTTGAGTCCAGCATGAAAACGGTCGGCTCGGATCTTTACGTCTTTGCTGACAACTTTACTTCCAGCAGCAATTCCATCATCAACTACCTGAAAACACTGCCAAGCTACATCAGCGGCATCGGGAAAATCGGAAATTTGACCCCAGAGGAAATCGACAAGCTTCCAGAAATACAATTAACCGGGGAGGAGAAACAAAAAATCCCGGCCTTATTGGAGTTGGTCAGCGAGCTAAAAACAGTCATCACCGAACACAGCCAAAGCACACAAACCACTAAAGTCAAAACAACAGAATTCAAGCGCACAATTACCAACACCCTGAAGCCAGCACTGGGTTTGAAAATAGCGCTTATCAATAGCCGAAACGTCAACAAAGAAATAAAAGAGCTTAACGAAAGACTCGACATCCTCAACCAACGAATCAACGAAAAAAATGCGGAAGTCGAGAAATATTCCGAGAGCAAATGGTGGGGACTGTTCGGAGGTGTAGTCGGTTTTATCGTCACTTCTACGATTTATGGTGACAAGGCCCAGCAGGCCCGACATGAACTTGGCCAGCTCACAGACGAACGACGCGACATCGAATCGAAAATTGCAACGACCCACGAGATCCTTGCCTCGTTGCTTGCGTTCGAAACCAGTCTCCAGGACCTGCAAGTCAGAGTGGAAGGCGCCGCTGGCAGCTCATCGAACCTCGAAAGCCTCTGGGAGTTAATACAGACGTATGTCGATTCTTCCAGCAAAAGACTGGATGGCGTTACCAATGCCATGTACCTGGTTTCTTTTGTTTCCAGGTTAACCTCGATGATGGAAAACTGGTCGGCGATAAAAAAACAGGCGGGCGATTTATTGACTGCCTTTAACAATGCCACGAGTAGCTCCTGACATTACCGAACGATACTCAAACACATTTACCACCACCTACACATTTAAAGGCAAGACAACCATGACCCTCCATACTCTCAGCACTTCATTCCAATACCCTGCACCCGACCTGAATAAAATTCAGAAAAGCAGGGAGGAACTCAATTATAAAATTCGCACCTTGAGCACTATTTATTTACCCGTCCTAGGGGAAGAGTTGAACGCGCTACAGATGGAAATCAATTCCACCGACGAACAGACACTGAAAGCCATCACCCAGGTACCCGCCGCACTACAAACCAGTGAAATTCAGCGATTTCATACCGTCATTGAAAAACTACAGCACGAAACGCCCACACCAGAACAGCAGGAGGCCATTGATAGTTACTACGGCGAAATAAAGTTACTGATTGAGGCCGGCACATCCGAAACATTGAAATTCGCGACAGGACTGAACAACAACCTGGCGAATTTGAAAGCAACCACACTCAGTGACAACCAATATCGGATCAATGAACTGGATGTTTCAATCAACAATATCACTCCGCGCCTCGCCGAAGAAAAACTCGCCATTGAGAAACTGGTAAAAAATGAAACAGAACTGAACGAAGCGATCAAAGTCATTGAAGCAACGGACACCTTCACGCTGATCAAGGAGCTTTTTCTCACGACCGAAAAACTGTCCGCACTTAATCTATCAGCCCCTCAACTTGAACTCGTCAAGGCAGGCATTGCCGCAGCAGGTAAAGTCCTGGGGTTGATCAGCGACGCTATCAAGTATGACAATCTGATTGAGGCCAGACGTCAGATACAAACGCAGCTAGATGACCGCCGCAAGAGCTCGTCTCTCATTGACAAAAACATAGAAACCCTTCAAGACCGAAAAAAACAATTAACTGAATTTCAGGCAATAAAAACTCCGAGAGAAGATTACACACGTGAAATGAGCATCATCGCCGAATCCATTAATAAATTTTTGGAGCTTACCAGGCATGACGCTTCCGACGAACTGAAGTCTGTCGTTAAACAGTTCATCGAACAGTCAAACGTCTTCATCAAGCATTTGGATAACCTTCGCAAGGAGTGGCGCAGCTAAACCGGGCGCCATCCAGCTCGGTGGAACACACAGATTAAGGCGAGGGGGAAAGTACTCCGTGCTTTTTCCCTCGCCTTGGTGGCCATCGCGGCCCCTTGACACTCAGTCCCACACTTCTCTGCCTAGACCGCAAGCGCCTGTTTTTGCAATTGAACGACGCGCTGTTGATAGCGCTGCGCCAGTGCCCGGAAATCGGGATGGGGAGCATGCAACAGTGCCTGGCTACTGACTCGCAAGAAGTTCAAATTCCCTGCCGCCAATACCTTATGGAGCCACACTAAGGCCTCCTCGACTTTCCCCGCGTTCGCCAGAACAGCCGCATAGCTGAATTGCCCGCGAAAATCTCCGCCCTCGGCAGAACGCTGATACCACTGAAGGGCAGCAGCAGGATCGGCCGGGCAGTACTGGCCGTCTTCAAGGTAACGGCCCAGCAGGTTCATCGACTTCGCATGACCCCGTTCGGCTGCGCGGCGATAGAGACTCAATGCTTGCAACTGATCCTCAACCACGCCGCGTCCGGTGGCCAGCAGGTTGGCGTAGTTGTACATCGCCCAATCCAGCCCGCCCTCCGCTGCGATCCGGTAGTGCCGCGCTGCAACCGAAGCATCGGCAGCACAACCCCAGCCATGTTCATGGCAACGGCCAAACATGTTGCGCGCCATCAGGTGCCCTTGTCGGGCGGCAATGTCGAACCAACGCAGTGCCAGCGGTTGATCCTGGGCGATGCCCTGCCCGTCCAGCAGGATCTGCCCGAGCAAGGCCTGGGCCTCGAGTTCGCCTTCCCGGGCTGAGATCAGTATCGCCTGGGCCGCCCGCGCAGGGCTTTCCTTGAGCATGGCTTTGAGCCGATCACCGTCGAGGACTTCCTCGCGGCGCAGTTGATAACTCATACCTCGACCCAGCGACGCAGCAGGTTGTGATAGGTGCCGGTAAGGCGAATCAGCGACGGGTGATCGGGCATGTCCCGGGTCAGTTGCTGGATCGCTTCGTCCATCTCGAACAGCAAGGCACGCTGGCTGTCTTCGCGCACCAGGCTCTGGGTCCAGAAAAACGACGCATAACGCGCACCACGGGTGACGGCATTGACCTTATGCAGGCTGGTCCCCGGGTAGAGCACCAGATCGCCGGCCGGCAACTTCACCCGTTGGGTACCGAAGGTGTCCTGGATTTCCAGTTCGCCACCGTCGTACTCGTCGGGGTCGCTGAAAAACAGCGTGGACGACAGATCGGTGCGCACCCGCTCGATGCTGCCCTTGGGCTGGCGCACGGCGTTGTCGATATGAAAGTCGAAGCTGCCACCTTCGGTGTAGCAATTGATCAGCGGCGGGAAGACCTTGTGCGGTAACGCCGCGGACATGAAGCGCGGGTTCTTCCACAGCCGCTCCAGCATGGCGGCGCCGATTTCCTTGGCCAGTGGATGGCCTTCAGGCAATTGCAGGTTGTGCTTGGCCTTGGCCGATTGATAGCCGGCGGTGATCTTGCCGTCGGCCCAATCAGCCTGCTCCAGAGCCTCGCGAATGCGCTGCACCTCTTCACGGGAGAACAAGCCGGGAATATGCAGCAGCATGGGGCGGTACCTGAAAGCGAAGGGATCGTAATGGTATTGATTCTTATTGACTATGTAAAATCGCCATGACGAACGAGACTGTAAAAACCGTAAGGACAAATTGTAAAGAATGTAAATTCAATGCAAATAGCAATGTATCTCAATTGATACAAATACGTATTTACCCTATATTCCGCCGCCTCAAATCCTTGGGGAGGGGAATTCACCATGTCACGCCAACCACTACAATCACCCGTTAGCTCACCGCGTTTGCTCGCTTCTGCCATTGGCATGGCGATCACCGCCAGCTCCGCAAGCCAGATGGTTTTCGCGGCCGAGAAGACTGACGAGAAAGCACCGAGCAATGCGATTGCTCTGGATGCCACCAGCGTGACCGGTGAGGCCCAGGAATCGACGTCCTACCAGGTAGAAAAAGCCTCTTCGCCCAAGTACACCGCGCCGTTGATCGATACCCCGCGTTCGGTGACCGTGATCCCGCAACAAGTCCTCAAGGACACGGGCGCCCTGAACATGCAGGATGCGCTGCGTACCGTGCCGGGTATCACCTTCGGTGCCGGTGAAGGCGGTAACCCGCAGGGCGACCGTCCCTTCATCCGTGGTTTCGACGCCCAAGGCGATACGTACCTGGACGGCGTGCGCGACACCGGTTCGCAAAGCCGTGAAATCTTTGCCGTTGAATCCATCGAAGTCAGCAAGGGCCCGAACTCCGCCATCGGCGGTCGTGGCGCGGCGGGTGGCAGCATCAACCTGGTGAGCAAGAAAGCCCACCTGGGCGACTCGCTCGACGGCGGCTTCACCTGGGGCTCCGACCAGACCCAACGCTACACCATGGACGGCAACTACCAGTTCAACGATACCGCTGCCGGCCGCCTGAACCTGATGAGCCACGAAAGCAACGTCGCCGGCCGTGACAGCGTCGACTACGACCGTTGGGGCGTCGCGCCATCCCTGGCCTTCGGCCTGGGCACCGACACTCGCGTCAACCTTGACTACTACCACCTGGAAAGCAACGACACGCCGGATTCGGGTATCCCGTATACCGTGCCGGCGTCAGGCAAAACCGCTGACCGCACCAAGAGCAACCCGGACAAGCCCTACGCTGGCGGCGACAGCAGCAACTTCTACGGCCTGACCGATCGCGACTTCCGCAAGACCCGTACCGATACCGCGACCTTCGCCATCGAGCACGACCTGAGCGACGCGCTGACAGTCAAGAACACCCTGCGCCACGGCAGCAGCATGCAGGACTACATCCTGACCCAGCCGGACGACAGCAAGGGCAACGTGAACAACGGCACCGTGTGGCGCCGCGCCAACACCCGGGTCAGCAACACCGACACCACCACTAACCAGACCGACCTGTTTGGTGACATCTACATCGCAGGCTTCAAGAACAGCTTCTCCACCGGCATCGAGTTCAGCCGCGAAGAAAGCGAGAAGTCCTCGTACAACGTCAACACCGACACCGTGCCGGGCGGCAGTGCCAACAGCAATTGCACCCCATCGATGATCGGCGCGCCAAGCGGCTACAACTGCACCTCGCTGTCCAATCCGACGCCGAGCGACCCATGGAACGGTGCGATTTCGCGCAACTACGCCGGGACAGACACAAAAGCCAATACCCGCGCCATCTACGCGTTCGACACCCTGGAACTGTCGCAGCAATGGCTGGTGAACATGGGCCTGCGTTACGACCACTTCAACACCAAGTACCGTACCTATGACGCTTCTGGCGCGACGCTCGTGACCAAAGGCAACGCTGCCAAAGGCGAGGACACCAGCGAGTTCATCACCGGTCAATTCGGCGTCATCTACAAGCCGGCCGAAAACGGCAGCATCTACGCCTCGTATGCCACTTCCGCCACCCCACCGGGCAACTTCGTCGGCGAGGGCATGGAAGGCAACTCGTTGCCGGGTACCACCGACCGTGCCGGCAACCTGCTCAACAGCGACATGGAGCCGGAAACCACCAAGAACTACGAGATCGGGACCAAGTGGGACTTGCTGAATGATCGCCTGTCGCTGACTGCCGATATCTTCCGCACCGAGAAAGACAACGCCCGCGTCCAGGTCGATTCCACCACCTATGAAAACGCCGGTACCACCCGCGTCCAAGGTCTCGAGCTGTCGGCCACCGGCAAGCTCACCGACAAATGGCAAGTGTTCGCCGGCTATGCCTACATGGACAGCGAGCAAGTCGATGGCGGCCCGATGAGCGTGACCGATGGCAACGAGCTGCCAAACACGCCTAAAAACAGTGCCAGCGTCTGGTCGACCTACCAGGTCACGCCGAAGCTGACGGTCGGTGGCGGCGCGTTCTACGTCGATGACGTGTTCGGCAGCGTGGCCAACACCACCATGGTTGATTCCTACGTTCGCTACGATGCCATGGCCGCCTACAAGCTGACCAAAAACATCGACCTGCAACTGAACGTGCAGAACCTGACCGACGAAACCTACTACGACAAAGCCTTCTCGACCCACTTCGCCAACCAGGCGGCGGGCCGTACGGCATTGCTGAGCACCAACTTCCACTTCTAATGGAAGCGGTTAGTGGCCTGTGTGGCCAGTTCTGTTAATCAACTTCGGCGCCAGCATCCGAATTTGAGCTAACGAACTAGCCGTACAAGCCACAAGGCCCCGTTCATCCTGATGAGCGGGGCTTTTGTGCGCAAGAAGGAAGGCTTCTCGACAACTCACGGCATAATGCGCGCCGTGAAACACATATTTGAACGAGCAAGGCGGTCGACGTGTTGAAGAAAACCCTGTTCCAGTTGCATTGGTTCTTCGGCATCAGCGCAGGCCTGGTGCTGGCCTTGATGGGCATCACCGGTGCCGCGGTGTCGTTTCAGGACGAGATCCTGCGGGCCCTCAACCCACAGGTCCTGCAGGTGGAAAAACGCCCGGCCGGTGTGCTGCCGCCCGTGGACCTGGTGGCCAGCGTCGAAGCCATCGAAGGCAAGAAAGTCGCGATGCTCTGGGTCGAAACCGACAGCGGCAACGCCGCACGCGTGTACTTCACCCCGCCCCCCGGCGAACGCCGCGGGCAGATGCGCTACTTCGACCCCTACACCGGCCAGTACATGGGCGATGCCGTCGGCCAGGGCTTCTTCGACCTGATGCTGAAACTGCACCGTTTTCTGGCCATGGGCGACACCGGCCGGCAAATCACTGGTGCCTGCACCCTGATCCTGATCTTCTTCTGCCTGTCCGGGTTGTACCTGCGCTGGCCGCGGCAGTGGCAAAGCTGGCGGGCCTGGCTGACCCTGGACTGGAAGAAAAAAGGCCGCGGCTTCAACTGGGACCTGCACTCGGTCGCCGGCACCTGGTGCTTGCTGGTGTACCTGCTGGCCGCCCTGACCGGCTTGTCCTGGTCCTATGAGTGGTACAACAAGGGCCTGAACAAACTGCTGTCCGACTCGCCGCAGAGCGAGCGCGCAGGCAAGGGGCGTGGCGCTAAACCGCCGGCAGGTCCGGCACCAGTGGCTGATTACAATGCCATCTGGAGCAGCATCTACAGCACGGCAGGCCCGGGTTTGAGCACCTATAACGTGCGCATGCCGCCAGTGGCCGGCCAACAGGCGACGGTGTTCTACCTGCTGAAGGATTCACCCCATGACCGGGCACTGAACCAGATCAGGCTCGACCCGGCCACCGGCGTCATCCAGCGGCATGATCGCTACAGTGACAAAAGCTTCAAGGCGCAACTGCTGACCAGCATCTACGCGCTGCACGTCGGCAGTTACTTCGGGATCGTCGGGCGGATCGTACTGATGGTCGGCGCCGCGCTGATGCCGCTGTTCTTCATCACCGGCTGGTTGCTGTACCTGGACCGTCGGCGCAAGAAACGCCAGGTCAAACAGGCGCGCAAAGACCTGGCGCCCACCACCGGCAATGCACCAGCATGGTTGATCGGGTTTGCCAGCCAGAGTGGTTTTGCCGAACAACTGGCCTGGCAGACCGCCAGCCAATTGCAGGCCGCAGGGCTGCCGGTCAAGGTGCAGCCCCTGGCCAGCGTGAGCGAACAGGACTTGCGCGATTCAGGCAATGCGTTGTTCGTCGTCAGCACCTTTGGCGATGGCGAGGCGCCGGACAGTGCCCGTGGTTTCGAGCGTAAAGTGCTGGGCCAGGCAGCAACGCTTGCCAGCCTCAATTACGCGATCCTTGGCCTGGGTGACCGGCAGTATCAGCACTTCTGTGGCTTCGCCAGACGCTTGCACGCGTGGCTGGCAGAGCATGGCGGCACCACGCTGTTTGCCCCGGTGGAAGTCGACAGTGGCGACCCCTACGCCCTGAGCCATTGGCAGCAGCAACTCGCTCAATTGACCGGACAAGCACCGGTCGAGACCTGGAAAGCGCCCGGTTACACCCACTGGACCTTGAGCGCCCGTGACCTGCTGAACCCCGACAGCGCAGGCTCCGAAGTCTATTTACTGAGCCTGACCCCACCCGACACCAGCAGCTGGCTGGCCGGCGACCTGGTGGAAGTGCTGCCACGCAATTGCCCGTGGGCGGTTGAGCACTTCCTGGACGGGCTGGGTATCCCCGGCAACACCCAGGTGCAACTCGATGGCTTGCCGGAGTCCCTGGAACAAGCGTTGACCAGCCGCCAATTGCCGGGCAATCGCGCTCACTTGGTGGGCCTGCACGCTCAGGCACTGGTGGATGCCTTGGTGCCGCTGGCCATGCGCGAGTATTCGATTGCCTCGATTGCCGCCGACGGGGTATTGGAACTGATCGTGCGTCAGGAGCGTCATGCCGATGGCAGCCTGGGCATCGGCTCTGGCTGGCTGACCGAGCACGCCGCCGTGGGTTCGTCGATCAGCCTGCGGGTCCGGCGCAACAGTGGCTTTCATCTGCCCGCCTCCCCGGTGCCGATGATTCTGCTGGGTAACGGCACGGGCCTGGCCGGCCTGCGCAGCTTGCTCAAGGCGCGGATTACCGAGGGCCAGACCCGCAACTGGCTGCTGTTCGGCGAACGTAATCGCGCCCATGACTACCTGTGCCGCGATGAGCTGGAAGGCTGGTTGATCGAGGGTGACCTGGAACGCCTGGACCTTGCGTTCTCACGGGATCAGGCCGAGAAAGTCTACGTGCAGGATCGCCTGCGCCAACAGGCCGTCGAGTTGAAGAAATGGCTGGCCGAGGGCGCTTCGATCTACATCTGCGGCAGCCTGCAAGGGATGGCCAGTGGGGTGGATCAGGTGCTCAACGACGTGCTGGGTACAGAAGCGGTCGAACGCTTGATCGAACAAGGGCGCTACCGCCGCGACGTTTACTGACACTCACCATCCGATGAGGGAGAGAGCCAGGCGACGCTCCGCTGGCTCGCTCCCGCATCAGGTCCGGCGCTCATACCGGCTGCAGCTTCTGCTCAAACACCCCCACCCCATCCAGATCGCGCAGCACCACGCTCATCTCCCCCGTCTGCCCATCGATGTTCACCTCGCCAAAAAACTGAAATCCGGCAAAGGGTGAGGTGTTCTGCGCAGGCGGCGCTTTCTCGAACACTACTTGCGGGCCGAAGGTTTTATCCAGCGGGTTGGGCCCGAAGCTGCCCGCGTTCAAGGGTCCGGCGACGAACTCCCAGAACGGTTCGAAGTCCTGAAAGGCAGCACGATCCGGGTGGTAATGGTGCGCGGCGCAGTAATGCACATCGGCCGTCAGCCAGACAACGTTGCGCACAGTCTGTGCCCTCAAGAACCCCAGCAATTCTGCAATTTCCAGCTCACGGCCCTGAGCCGGGCCGGGGTCACCGTTGGCCACCGCTTCCCAGCGCGGTACACCAGGGCTCACTTCGCCGTCCGGTACGCTCAGGCCAACAGGCATGTCGGCGGCGATGACTTTCCACTGTGCGCCGGACTGCTTCAGCTCACGCTTGAGCCAGTCCAGTTGCTCACGCCCCAGGAAAGGTTTCTCTGCGCCCAGGTTGTCATCGTTGGTCCCGCGATAGCTGCGCATGTCCAGCACGAACACGTCCAGCAGAGGTCCGTAACCCAGCTTGCGGTAGATGCGCCCGCCGTTGTCGGCTGTTTGCAAACGCATCGGCGCATATTCGAGCCAGGCTTGTCGCGCCCGACCGACCAGGCTGTGGATATCTTTATCTCTGTAGCGTTCGTCCAGCAACTTGCCCGGCGACCAGTTGTTGACCACTTCGTGGTCGTCCCACTGCCAGATCTGCGGCACTTCGGCGTTGAAGCGACGAATGTTTTCGTCCATCAGGTTGTAGCGATAATTGCCGCGATACTCATCGAGGGTTTCAGCGACTTTGCTCTTCGCCTCGCTGGTGATGTTGCGCCACACCCGGCCGCTTTCGGTAGTCAGTTGCGCCGGCACCGGGCCGTCGGCGTAGATGGTATCGCCGCAGTGGATGAAGAAGTCCGGCAGGCGCAAACGCATGGCCTCGTAGATACGCATGCCGCCGATGTCCGGGTTGATGCCGAAGCCCTGGCCGACAGTGTCACCGCTCCAGACAAAGCGGATATCCCGACGACTCTGCGGCACGCTGCGCAGGTGACCGAACCAGGGCTCGCTGGCCACACCGGTCCGGGCGTCTTCGAAGGACACACGGTAGAAAATCGCCTGGTCGGCGGGCAGTCCGGTCAACTCGACGCGCGCCGTGAAATCGGTGCGGGCGTCGGCCAGGGGCGAGACGAACCGGCGAGGGTTGTTGAACAGACTGCGGGTGTCCCACTCAACGACCATTCGCGCCGGACGATCGCTGCGGCTCCAGATCATTGCCCGGTCGCCCAACAGGTCACCGGACTGTACCCCGTCGGTCAGCTGCGGACGCTCCTTGACCGACGCGATGACCGCCGGAGCCAGGCCAGGCAACAACAGCCCGGCGCCAACGGCTTGCATGACTCGACGACGTCCCGGGTCGAATTCGCTCATGGTGTTCTCCCTGAAAAGGGAAACTTAAGCATGCCCGAATGAAACCGTTGTGACAGGCACACATCTGCGTGGCGAGGGAGCTTGATCCCTCGCCACAGGTCAATAGCAGCCGCCGAAACCGCCGACCTGTCAGGCCTTGGCGGGCTCCAGCGCCAGTTCGGTCACTTCCGGGCGCTTGACCACGGCATAGACCACCGCGGTCAGCAGACTGCCGGCGACAATCGCCAGCAGATACAACAACGCGTGATTGATCGCGTTGGGGATCAACATCACGAACAACCCACCGTGGGGCGCCATCAGCTTGCAGCCGAAGTACATCGACAGCGCGCCGGTCAACGCGCCGCCGGCAATGCTCGCCGGAATCACCCGCAACGGGTCCTTGGCGGCGAACGGAATCGCCCCTTCGGAAATAAAGCACAGCCCCAGCACCAGCGCTGCCTTGCCCGCCTCGCGCTCGGTCTGGGCGAACTTGCGCCGGGCGATGAAGGTGGCAATGCCCAGGCCAATCGGCGGCACCATGCCGGCGGCCATGGTCGCGGCCATCGGTGCATAACTTTGCGAGGCCAGCAGCCCCACCGAGAACGCATACGCCGCCTTGTTGATCGGCCCGCCGAGGTCGACGCACATCATCGCGCCCAGTAACACACCCAGCAGAATCGCATTGGTGGTGCCCATACTGTCGAGGAAGTGCGTGAGCCCGGCCAGCACCCCGGCCACCGGTTTGCCGACCACGTAAATCATGATCAGGCCGGTGAACAGGCTGGCCAGCAAGGGGATGATCAGAATCGGCTTCAACGCTTCCAGGCTTTGCGGCAAGCGCGCATAACGATTGATCGCCTGGGCCGCGTAACCGGCGATGAAGCCGGCAATGATCCCGCCAATGAAACCGGCCCCCAGGGTACTGGCCAGCAGACCGCCGATCATCCCCGGCGCCAGGCCCGGACGGTCGGCAATCGAGTAGGCGATGTAACCGGCCAGCAAGGGCACCATCAACTTGAACGCGGTGTCGCCGCCGATCTGCATCAGTGCCGCGGCAAGCGTGCCCTCTTCCTTGAACGCGGTGATGCCGAACACAAACGACAAGGCGATCATCAGACCACCGGCCACCACCATAGGCAGCATGAACGACACGCCCGTCAGCAGGTGTTTGTAGACACCGGTCTTCTCTTGAGCGGCCGGCCCCTTGGAGCCGCTTGAGGCCGCTTCCTGCTTGCCTTCTGCCAAGGCCTTGTTCAGCGTTGCTTCGGCGTGCTTGAGGGCAACGCCGGTACCGCATCGGTAGATTTTCTTGCCGGCGAAACGCTCGGTGGCGACTTCAATGTCCGCCGCCAGCAGCACCACGTCGGCATCGCTGATGGCTTGCGCGCTCAACGGGTTGCGCGCGCCGACCGAGCCCTGGGTCTCGACCTGCAAGTCATAGCCCAACCGCTTGGCCGCTTGCTGCAGGGCCTCGGCGGCCATGAAGGTGTGGGCCACACCCGTCGGGCAAGCCGTGACCGCCACCAGACGCGGGGCCGCCTGGCGGGTCGCCAGCGGTTCAGCCGCCTGCGGGGCAACGTAGACCTGGGCTTCTGAAGCGCCACGGCGCAGCACCGCGTCGACGTCCTGCAAGGCCTGGGACGGCGTGCTCTGGAACACGCGCTTGCCGACAAACCGCGACATGTCCAGCGCACCGGTGCTGACCAGCAACACCCACTCGGCCTCCTCAAGGGTCGCGGTGGACAACTGGCGCTCCGGGTGTGCCGGGTCATGCACTTCGACACTGGTGCTCCAGCCCTGGCGCTGCGCCGCCGCCTCCAGTAACCGGGCGCACAGCACACTGGTGACCATGCCATTGGGGCAGGCCGTAACGATGGCTAACTTCATGACCTACCCTCTTATTGTTCTGTCAGGGGATGAACGCGCACCCCCTGTTCGAGCCGCGCCAACTGCGCCGCATCGCCGATGCCAAAGCCGATCTGGGTGACCGCCATGGCGGCAATCGCCGTGGCGGTGCGCAACGTCTGTTCAGGCAGATCGGCACTGAGCAGGCCGTGGAGCATTCCGGCCAGCAATGAGTCACCCGCCCCGACCGTACTGGCCACACGAACCGTCGGCGATGAGGCATGCATCGCCGAGCCGACACTGAACCAATTCACGCCATCGGAACCGTGGGAAATCACCACATGCTCGATGCCTTTGGCGTGCAGGCGGCTCGCGGCTTGGGCTTGGGCGGCCACTGAAAGCGTTTCGTAACCCAGTGCATCGGCCAACTCCTGGGCATTGGGCTTGATCAACCACGGGCCGGCTGTCAGACCAACGCGCAAGGCTTCGCCACTGGTGTCGAGCGCCACTTTCAAGCCCAGTTGCTTCAAACGCACGATCAAGGTCTTCAACCAGTGCGCACTGACGCCTTGGGGTAGACTGCCCGCCACCACCACCGCGTCATGTCCTGGTGCTATCTGCTCCAACCGCGCCAGCAGCGCCTGCTGCGCCACCCCACTGACCACCGGTCCCGGACCGTTGATGTCGGTGATGCGCCCATTGGCTTCGGCCAGCTTGATATTGCTGCGGGTCTCTCCCGGCACACGGATAAAGCCATCGACAAATCCACGCTCGGCGAACAACGCCTCGAAGGCCTGGAGATTGTCCTCGCCAAGAAATCCACTGACGGTCAGTTGATGACCCAGATCGGCCAGTACCTGTGCCACGTTCACCCCCTTGCCGGCAGCATGGGTGTGCATGGTTTCACTGCGGTTGAGCTGACCGGGCTCCAGGTGCGACAGCTGAACCGTGAGGTCCAGCGCCGGGTTGAGGGTCAGGGTTAGAATCTTAGCCATTACAGTGCCTCCACTAACGCGCGCACTTCCTGTGCGCTGCCCACGGCCAATGCCTGTTGGGCCAGATATGTTGCCTGCTCAAGACTCAACTCGCGAACCCGCGCCTTGACCTCGCCGATACTGCGCGCCCCTACGCTCAACTCATCCACCCCCAGCCCCACCAGCACTGGTACCGCCAGCGGATCGGCCGCCAGCTCGCCACAGACGCCGACCCACTTGCCATGAGCATGGGCGGCCCGCACGGTGATGTCGATCAATTGCAGGACCGCCGGGTGCAATCCATCAGCCTGTGCCGATAGCGTCGGGTGACCCCGGTCGATGGCCAGGGTGTATTGAGTCAGGTCGTTGGTGCCAATGCTGAAGAAGTCGACTTCCCTGGCCAGCACCGGCGCCAGCAATGCCGCCGACGGCACTTCGACCATGATCCCCAGTTGCAGGTCGGCCACCGGGATTTCCAGACGCAGGCGTTCGGTCATGTCCCGCGCCTGGCGCCATTCGTCCAGGCTACCGACCATTGGAAACATGATTCGCAACGGGCGGTTGCCAGCAGCGCGCAGCAAGGCGCGCAACTGCGCCTGCATGACGTGCGGGCGCTGCAGGGTCAGGCGAATGCCACGCACACCCAGGAACGGGTTTTCTTCCTTGGCAATCGGCCAATACGGCAGCGGCTTGTCACCGCCGACATCAAGGGTGCGCACCACCAGCGGCCGCCCGGCCAGGCCATCGAGCACCCGACGATACTCGGCTTCCTGAGTGGCTTCGTCCGGTGCTTGTGGGTGCGCCATGAAAATCAGTTCGGTGCGCAGCAATCCAATGCCTTCGGCGCCCTGCTCCACTGCACTGTGCACGCCCGCGCTTTCACCGATGTTGGCGAACACTTCCACCGGATGACCGTCGAGGGTCAGCGCCGGTTGATGACGTTGTTCAGCGGCGACCTTGAGCCGCTGCTCGCGGCTGTCGCGTTCTTGAATCGCGCGCTGCAGGGTCGCGGCGTCGGCATCGACATGCAGTCGGCCGCGCTGGCCATCCAGCAGCAACGGGGTGCCCGGTGCCAGCAACAACACTGCCGCGCCCGCGCCGACCAACGCCGGGATACCCAGCGCCCGGGCGACGATAGCACTGTGGGCGGTGGCGCCACCCCGTGCGGTAAGAATGCCGGCGACCCGGGCCGGATCCAGCCGCGCCACATCGGACGGCCCCACTTCATCCATCACCAGAATGTACGGTTGCGCAGGCTCGCTCGGGGTTTCAATGCCGCACAACTGAGCCAGCACCCGGCGGCCGATATCGCGCAAGTCTGCCGCGCGTTCGGCGAGCAAGGCGTCCTGCAAGGACTCCTGTTGCCTGGCTGCCGCGTCGATCACCGCCATCCAGGCCGCTTGCGCACTCTCCCCCTGCTTGAGACGGGTATCGACCTCATCCGTCAATTCCGGGTCGTCGAGCATTTCCTGGTGAGTGATGAAAATCTCACGAATGGCCTTGGCCTGGCTGCGCTGGATCAGCCCTTCAATGCTGTGGCGCACCTCAGCCAGCGCCGCTTTCAGCCGCTCGCGCTCGATCGCGGAGGACTCGCCACGCAACGGGTAATCAATGGCTTGCTGAACCTGTATATGGGCCGGACCAATGGCAATCCCCGGCGCGGCGGCAATGGCCTGAACCAGGCTGCCCGGGCTCGGCGCGACGATCTCCAGGGTGTCTTCAGCAATCACCGCTGGTTGAACGGTCGCGGCCGGCAAGGGTTCAACGTCTTCCCCCAGCCCCTCTTCAATGGCCGCCAACAAGGCGGGCAAGGCGTCGGCGGCAATGCTTGGCTCAGCGATCAGCTCCAACACCTGCCCACGATGGGCACCCAGGCTCAGCAGTTTACTCAGGCTTTTCACCGATACCGCACTGTCCTGGCCATCGACGATCCGCACGCGAATCTCGCCCTCAAAGCGCTTGGCCAGTTGGGCGAGGATTTTCGCCGGCCGCGCATGCAAACCGTGCGCATTGGCCAGCGCGATGCGAGCGCTGGGCCAATCAGCCGGCAACTCGCCACCGAGCACCTCCAGGACCGCGCGACGACTGGTGGCCCGTCCCAGTTCATGGCCGCGACCTTCAATCAACAGGGCGCATAACCGCTCAAGCAATGCCTGGTGCGCTTCGCCCAGGCTGGCCAGGCAGAACAACCCGCTCAGTGGCTGGCCAAGGTAACGGATCGGTTTGTCCGGCGTCACGAACGCCAGGCCCGGGCGCTTGACCGTTTGCTCGCTGTGCAGCCACCACAAGCCATCGCCCAGGGGCAGCGCTTCAACCTGCTGCAGGACGGCCGCAAAACCGTTGCCCACACAATCGGCCTGACGCAACAACCGCGCGCCCCGCCAGACCAGCTCTTCGAAATCTTCGGCGCAGACCCCCAGGCCGATCATCTGGGCATCCAGCGCCAACTCCTGCGGGGCGCTTTGCAACAGCTTGAGCAAGGCTTCGGCAGAACCGGCTCGACGCAATGCCTGGCCCAGGTCGGTTTCACCCAAGGCGCGAGTCAGCAGTTGCAGCAGGTGTAAATGCTCGTCGGACTTGGCCGCGATGCCGATCGCCAGGTAAACCATCTGACCGTCGCCCCAGTCCACCCCGTCAGGGAACTGCAACAGACGCACACCCGTGGTGTGCACCAGATCACGGGTTTGCGGGGTGCCATGGGGAATGGCAATACCTTGACCGAGAAAGGTCGAGCCTTGGGCTTCACGTGCCTGCAACCCGCCAAGGTAACCCTCGGCCACCAGACCGTCGGCGACCAGGCTATCAGCCAGCACACGCAATGCAGCGGCTTTATCCACAGCCGACTGGCCCATGGATATCTGCTCTATAGTGAGCTCGAGCATGCTTTCTCCTTTTGGGTACGGGGGCCGCACCAGGTATTGTTTTGAATGAATAAGCTTAGGCTTTAATCCGCGCACTCTCTTTCAGGGCATCCTTTGGCGGTTTCACGGCAGTCATGGCCAAAGGCGCCAATGGAGAAGAAAATACGCTTGCTGAAACGTTTAATCTAGATGAATTGGCACGTTACTCGATAATCGCTCATGCTTGAAGTCCAACCGGTCGGATGCTTGCGACATTGGTCGCCTGCCGTAATCGGGTAGGATTGGCCACAATGTCGGGGCAAGCTCGAACAAACAAGGAATTCCCGGGTTGAAACTCAGTGATATCGCCCAGCTGGCCGGTGTGTCCGTGACCACCGCCAGCTATGTCATCAATGGCAAGGCCGAACAGCAGCGCATCAGCAACGCCACGGTCGAGCGTGTCCGCGCGGTGGTCGAGCAGCACGGCTTCACGCCTAATCCTCAAGCCGCCGGGTTGCGCAGTCGGCACACCCGCACCCTGGGCTTTATCCTGCCGGATCTGGAAAACCCCAGCTACGCACGGATTGCCAAATTGCTGGAGCAAGGTGCCCGGGCGCGCGGCTATCAGTTGCTGATCGCCAGCTCCGACGACGCCCCGGACAGCGAGCGGCAATTGCTGGCGCTGTTTCGCGCCCGACGCTGCGATGCCCTGATCGTTGCCAGCTGCCTGCCAGCCGGCGATGACAGCTATCGCCAGTTGCAGGCCAAGGGCTTACCGATCATTGCCATCGACCGGGTCATGGAGCCTGAGCATTTCTGCTCGGTGATCAGCGATGACCGCGAAGCCAGCCTGCAGCTCACACGAAGCCTGTTGCAACCGGCCCCCAGGCAGATCGCCCTGATTGGCGCGCGGCCCGAACTGAGCATCAGCCAGGAACGTGCCGCCGGCTTCAAACAGGCCCTGGTCGAGTTCAAGGGCCAGGTGCTGATCGAACACGGCGAGTCATTCAGTCGCGACTGCGGTCGGCAACTGATGGAAGAACTGCTGCAACGCCTGGGTCACTTGCCGGATGCGCTGGTGACCACCTCCTACGTGCTGCTGCAAGGCGTGTTCGATGCCTTGCACGACTTCCCGTTGAAGACCCGTCCACTGCGCCTGGGCACCTTTGGTGACACCCAGCTGCTGGACTTCCTGCCGCTACCCGTCAACGCCATGGCCCAGCAGCATCGACTGATCGCCGAAAAGGCCCTGCAACTGGCCCTCGCTGCCATTGAGCAAGACCACTATCAACCCGGCGTACAGGCCATTGCGCGGACGTTCAAGCAGCGCATTCACCAGGACTGAACCGTGGAGCTGATCGACAGCCATACCCATCTGGACTTTCCGGATTTCGACGCGGACCGTCAGGCGTTGCTGGCCAAAAGCCGCGCCTTGGGGGTCAAGCGGATGGTGGTGCTGGGGGTTTATCAGCGCAATTGGCAGCGGGTCTGGGACCTGGTGCAAAGCGATACGCACCTGTATGCCGCATTCGGCCTACACCCGGTGTATCTCGACGAACACCGCCCCGCCGACCTCACGGAACTGGCCGGCTGGCTGACCCGCCTGGCCGGCCATCGGCAGTTATGCGCGGTGGGTGAAATCGGTCTGGATTACTTCCTGGAGACCCTCGATCGCGAGCGCCAGCAAACATTGTTTGAAGCACAGTTACAGCTGGCCGCCGACTTCCAGTTACCCGCCCTGCTGCACGTTCGGCGCAGCCACGCAGCGGTGATTGCCACCTTGAAGCGCTTCAAGCTCAAACGTGCCGGGATCATTCACGCCTTTGCCGGCAGCCGCGAGGAAGCCCGCGAGTACATCAAGCTCGGGTTCAAGCTGGGATTGGGTGGCGCGCCGACCTGGCCGCAAGCGCTGCGCCTGCACAAGGTGATTGCCGACTTGCCGCTGGAGTCGGTGGTACTGGAAACCGACTCACCGGACATGGCCCCCGCCATGTACCCCAACCAACGCAACAGCCCTGCCCACCTGCCGGCGATTTGCTCGGCCCTGGCACCGATCATGGCCATCAGCCCGGAACAACTGGCGGCCGCCAGCACGGCCAACGCCTGCGAAGTGTTCAACTGGTAATCAACCGCAGCGGCCCTGTGCAAACGACCGTTGTGGTGGCCGTCAGACCCGAAAGGCGCTGATCAAGTGCTTCAACTGCACGACCTGGGCTGACAGGGCGCGGCTGGCATCTTCGGTCTGGTGCGCGCCTTCGGCGGTGCGCTCGCCAGCGCGGTTGATCTCGACAATGTTTTGATCGATATCGTGCGCCACGGCGGTCTGCTGCTCGACGGCGGCCGCAATCTGCTGGTTCTGGTCGACGATCATGCCCACCGCGCCGAGAATGTTTTCCAGGGCCTGCTGAACCTTCTCCGATTGCCCGACGGTGCCGCTGGCCATCTGATGACTGACGCCCATGGCCTTCACCGCGGCCCCCACGCCAGCGTGCAGCCTGGCGATCATCTGTTCGATCTCTTCGGTCGATTGCTGGGTACGCTTGGCCAGGGTGCGGACTTCATCGGCCACCACCGCAAAACCACGTCCCTGCTCACCCGCCCGGGCCGCCTCGATGGCGGCATTGAGCGCCAACAGGTTGGTCTGTTCGGCAATACTCTTGATCACTTCCAGCACGCGACTGATGGACTGGCTGTCGCTGGCCAGTTGATTGATCACCAGCACCGATGCGTCGATCTCGCTGGCCAGTTGAGCAATGCTGCCTTGCTGCGACTCGACCAACCCACGCCCGCTGATGGTTTCGTCGTTCACGCTGTGGGCGCTGCTCACCGCGGCGGCGGCACTGCGCGCCACTTCCTGGGAGGTGGCCGACATCTGGTTCATCGCCGTGGCAACCTGCTCGATCTGCGTGCGCTGACCGGCCACCGCCTGATTGCTCTGGGCTGACACCGTTTGCACCTGGCCGGCCTGACGCTCGACCTCATTGACGGTTTTGCCGACCCGTTCGATCAGGTCATGAATCTTGGCCACCGTGCCGTTGAACACGTTACCCAGCTCACCCAGTTCATCTCGGCTGTGGGCGGTGAACGTCACGGTCATGTCACCGGCCGCCACTTTGTCCATGACCCCGCCCAGGCGTTTGAGCGTGGTCCGGGTGGAGGCGTAGAAGCCGCCGTAGAGATAGAAAATCAGCACGAACACCACACTGAGCGCCACCGCTTGCAGCACCATGTGCGTACGGTTCTGTTCCAGGCGTTGCTGCAATTGGACCGCAAGAAACTTCAGCGTCGCGTCGTTCAACTGGTAGGTCTGCGCCATCAGACCGGTGACCTGATCGTAAAAACCCTGCCAAGGTGCGTCGAGGGTGTCGGCCATCACCACCTGGTCTTCGAACAGCTCGCTGGCTTGCTTGAGCGTGGCCTGGCTGGCATTGGCCGCCGGTTCCAGCACCTCGCGCGCAGCCTGGCTGGCACCCAGCGCGTCCTGCAGTTTGAGGGCATATTCAGCCTGCAGCCTTTCCATCTGCGCCAGCAGTTCATCGAAGCGGGTGGACGACGCGGAATTCAGAAAGCCCTGCCCCAACGAGAACGCGCCCATTGCCCGGCCATCGCCGAGGATCTGCGTGACTCGGGGGGTGACGTTGGTGAGCAGTTCACTCAGTTGACGGATGTCGCCCTGGTTGTCCCGGCTCAAGCCGGACTGGCTGGTGATGATCTGGCCGAAAATCTGCGCATTGCCGAGCAGCTTGCCGATCATCGCGCTTTTGCTCTGCAGGGACTTCTCCGTCTGCTGGGCCTTGAACGCTGCGATCATTTCATCGCGCTTGGCATCGAACACGCTGACCTGTTCCGGGTCGCTGGTCATCGCGTTCAGCGCTTGCAGGCGCTCCAGCACGCTCTGCTCAAGGGCACTGATCTTCGACTCGATATCCCCCGCCTTGCCGGACTGGCCGAGGCTCGTGTTGATCTGCACCAGATTGTTCAGGGTTTCCAGGTCGCGCCGCAGGGTCAGGCCGCTGCCCAACAGGTCGAGACTTTGCAATTCAACCCGCGTCCCCTGGAATTCACGATACGAATCGCGCACCAGATAGAAGTTGGTCACCAGCATGGGTAGCAGGAACAGCACGCTGATCAGGCTGAACTTCATGCCGAAGCTCAGGCGATTCATCAGTGCAATGGCGGGATAGAGCAAGCTCTTCACTGGAAGTCTCCCTTGGATTTCTTATTGTTATTGGCAGGCACGCAGAGACGGCAGATAGCCACCATGGCGCGCTACTGCTGTATAACTTAAATCGGCGGAAGGTTTTGTAACTTAAGGTTAACGGCAGGAAGCTGTGCAGGCCTGTAGCAACTGGCGGCTACAGGCCCACGGGGTCTTCAGAGCAGGACAGTCCAAAGGGCAAAACCGGCATACCAGACCACTGCCGCCCGCAGCAACAGCTCCCAAATCTGATCCAGGTTGTTGAGACCGTCAGGTCCGGTCACCGGCGGTGGAATTTCTCCCGCCACCATGCCGGCTTTCTCGATCAACTGCGCGGCGCTGATGTTCCAGTTCAGCAGTTCATGGAGCATGGCCCGGCTGACGGCGACAAAATTACCCACCAGGGCGAAACTTACCGCCAGCAAGCGCACGGGCAACCAGTCAAAGGCGTGCCGCAGTTGCGCAGCACGCTCCACCAGTGCCGGGCTCTGGCCGTGCTCCGCGGCCAGGGCCAGCAAGCGATAGCTCAGGGCCGCCACCGGACCGAGCAGGAAATACCAGAAAATCACCGCGAAAAAACCCTGGTATGCTTCCCACACCAAATAGCCTTGCACCCGTTGCAGCAATTGCTCACCGCTGTCAGCGCAAACATCCAGATCGCGCTGGGCGACATGGGCGGCCGCTTGCAGGTCTTCCCGGCGCCAGGCATCACGAAACGGCCCCAGGCCTCCGAGCAAGTCGCCCCGACCCAGGCTGTAGATCACCACCAGCAAATGCACCGGCAAGGCCAGCAACCCATAGGCCACCGGCTCCAGCGCCAGTAGCAGCAGGCCAAGCACGGTCACCGGCAACAGCACCAGCAGCGCCAACACCACCCATGGCCGGTCAGTCAACCGCGAGGTGCTTTCCAGCCGGGTCAGTTCACGCAACCATCCACTGTCACGCTGCACCCGGTGTCGCAGCGCCGAGAACTTCTCGATCCAGACAGCCAGCAGTAACACCAGAAAACTCATTGTCCTTCCCCTTTTTCCAACGCCGCGCGATAGCGTGCCCAGTCGAACGCCGGCCCTGGGTCAGTCTTGCGTCCTGGGGCGATGTCACTGTGCCCCTGGATACGCTCAGTGGTGATTGCCGTAAAAGCGGCCTGCAACTGGTTTGTGAGAGCCGTCAGCGCTTGATACTGGGCATCGGTGAACGGCAGATCATCGGTGCCTTCCAGTTCGATGCCCAGCGAAAAATCATTACAGCTTTCGCGTCCCTGGAAGCTGGAAACACCTGCATGCCAGGCTCGCTCAAGACAAGAGACAAACTGCGTGATCGTGCCGTCACGCTCGATCAGAAAGTGCGCCGACACGCGCAGGTCGGCAATCCCTGCAAAGTAGGGATGTTCGGTGACATCCAGACGGTTCTGAAAAAATTCCTGCACCTTGCCCGTGGCGAACTGCGCCGGGGGCAGACTGATGTTGTGAATCACCAGCAAGGAAATTTCACCCGAGGGGCGCGCATTGAAGTTGGGGGACGGGCAGTGACGCACCCCGTCAAACCAGCCACTCGCGAGGTCCAGCTGCATACAGGTTCCTTCAACAACGGCTTTGACAGGCTTCAGTATGCCGTGATCGCCCCCAAGGTTGCGATCACTTGCCACGATTGAGTCGGTGTAACTGGCCAATGACCGACTCCAGGGCCTGATCGAACAGCACGCTGTCGTCCTCGGCCAGACACAGGGAGGGGGACTCAAGCGGGTTCCGGTCCAGATCGTTCCGGGTGTCCGGTGTCGGTTCGTACCGTTGCAAGTGCGAGCGCAAACGCAGCAGGTCGCGAGTCGAGAGGGGTTGCGGTCGGGTACGGGTTTCAAGCCCCGGCGCGACACTGCCACGCAGGTGACACAACAGTTGCTGCAAGGCAACGAAGACCTCCTGCACAGGTTTGTCGTCCTGAGGGATGCCTGTTGCACAGGGCTCGACACAGCTGTAGATCAATGAAGGCTCCTCCACAGGGCACGCCACAGCGGCGTTGAGCTCTGGCAGCACACCAGTGGCGATCAACAACTGGTTGGCGTGCGCGTAGATCTGGGTGGCTTCGCTCAGCACGTAGCGCTCGAACAAGGTGAGGATGATCAGCTTGACCCGGGTCTCCACCCCCAGATTGCGCCCGGCCCGCAAGAAATACTCGCACAGCATCGTCGGTCCCAGCGGGTTGCGGGCGTCTTCCAGCGGCTTGCCCAGCAGCGCGCTCAGGCGCAGGGTCAACTGGCGCAGGGCCAGGCCATCGCGGTTGAGTGCCCTGGATACCATGGCGTGCAGCGCCACCTGCCGCTCATGGTCGTCCTGGCGCTCGACCGGGTCGACAGTCATGGTCAGCGGCAAGCTGGCATGTGCGGGAACGTACTGGATCAGCCCGGCAAAGGCCTCGTAGAAGCACTCAAGGAAGCCGCGCTCGATGTTCTTGCGTTTGAGGCGCAAGTCGCGCATGGCTTCAAAGAAAGTATTTTGCTCCGAGTTGTCCCGGGCCCGGTCAGCCATTTCAAACAGGGTATCGTCGGCGTTATCGAACAGCACCTGCAAACCCTGTCGCAATTGCTGCGTGGCCTTGTCGCGAATCTGAAGCGCAATCACCGACAGGCGGGCGAGCGGCGATGGACTCGCCTGATCGGTAGTGCCCTTGTGCAAAGGCACCACATTCCCGTCGTTGTGCATCCAAGCCTCCTGAAAGGGATAACGCTGCGGTCCGGTATCAACCGTGAACCCCATGGCAAACGCTCGCACCCCGTGCGCAGTGCTACGTATAACGCACACCATCAGGTTTCGATGTTCGGAAGGGAGTCGGACTCGTCAAAGCCATGACGTCAATCTCAAGGCGCGATTATCTGGCAAAAGTCGCTCCGAGTGCCAGCGGACTCTGCTCGCGCCCTTGAAATAGCGCTTGGGTCGAGCAAACGCGCAAGGGAGTACACCCTCAAGGCATTTGCCGCCTTGGGTTCGCTCCCGGCATGGCCCTATAATCGGGCCACTTTGTTTGTGGAGCCCGTTATGCCGAACCTACGCCTCGCCGATTTGACCGCCGAAATCGAAGCCAACGTGCGCCGTGCGTTGCTGGAAGATATCGGCAGCGGCGACATCACCGCACAACTGATCCCGGCCGAACGCCTGGCCAAAGCCACCATCATCACCCGTGACGCCGCCGTCATCAGCGGTACTGCCTGGGTTGATGCGGTGTTCCGCCAGCTGGATCCACGCGTGGCCGTGCACTGGCAAGTGCGCGACGGTGAGCGCGTGAGCCCCGATCAGATCCTGTTTCACCTTGAAGGCCCGGCCCGCTCGCTACTGACAGGCGAGCGCAGCGCGCTGAACTTCCTGCAATTGCTCTCGGGGGTAGCCACCCGCGCGCAATACCTGGCCGACTTCGTCGCCGACACCCAGGTCAAGCTGCTGGACACCCGCAAGACCCTGCCTGGGCTGCGCCTGGCGCAAAAGTATGCGGTGACCTGCGGTAGCTGCCACAACCACCGTATCGGCCTGTATGACGCCTTCCTGATCAAGGAAAACCACATCGCCGCCTGTGGTGGCATCGCGCAAGCCATTGCGGCCGCGCACAAGATCGCCCCGGGAAAACCGGTGGAAGTTGAAGTGGAAAATCTGTCGGAGCTCAAAGAGGCGCTGGCGGCGGGCGCCGACATCATCATGCTCGATGAACTGAGCCTGGACGACATGCGCGAAGCCGTACGCCTGAACGCCGGCAAGGCGAAGCTGGAGGCCAGCGGCGGTGTCAACGAAAGCACCTTGCGGCCAATCGCCGAAACGGGCGTGGACTACATCTCGATTGGTGCGATGACCAAGGACGTGAAGGCTGTGGACCTGTCGATGCGTCTCAGTCTCTGAGGAGCCGCGGCAAGCGGCGAGCTACAAGCCTCAAGCGGCGCGGCTTTGTCTTGTAGCTTGCCGCTTGAAGCTTCAAGCCGCTCCTAGACCACCAGATTGTTCATCTCGCAGTATTCTTCCCATTCGACACCCAGCACTTCAGCCGCTTCCTTGTGCAATGCAAGGCGTGTCGCTTCGTACTCTTCTGGCGTCGAGGTGTACTTGAGCGTCAGCTCCCACGGCTGCAAGCCCTGGGCTTCGGCTTCATCCTCGAACGCCCACTGGATCTGATCTTTCTGATCATCGGGACTCAGGTCCTTGATCTCGTCCATCAGTTCCGGCGCATCAAGCATGTACTTCCTGAGCGCTTCTGCGTGCCTGTCTTGCTGGGTCATTTCTTTCACGGTCATGGCGTTCTCGCTGATCTGGGGAATGGAAGATGGATCTGGATCATCAAGGATCTCTCTGACGCAGAAAAACCGCTTCAAGCCTGGTTTGTCTGGCCTTCAGAACCATTCGGGATCATCTGAAAACTGCTGGGCGATGCTCATGCAGACATCAAATATAGGATGTTTGGCCGACGATTTACACGGCTCTTTGCATCTATTCCATAAAAAGCCATGCACATCAGGTGCAGCAGCCTTCGGGAACATAAATCCTCCCCCAGGTCATAGCGATATGCCATATCAGCACTTCACAAGGAGCGCCACAGTGATGCGCAGTTTCCCGAAGCTTTCGTCCGCCCTGCTGCTCGGCACCCTGACATTGGCCAGCACTACCCACGCCGCGGTTGAAGTCTCCTCTGGCCCGGCGTCTTACGACGACAAAATCCCTGCCATCCACAGCTCATTCGATAAGGACACACTGGTCAGAAGCAACGTCAGCATCACTGATCTGGAAAACCTGCAGAAAACCGTGAAGGCCAATGTCGACGAACTGGAAACCCAGAAGCGCACCATCGGCGACCAGGCCCGCCAGATAGAAGAACTCAAGCGCAACAGCGGCTCAAGCGCCAACTCGAACAACAGCGAAATCTCGAACCTCAAGCAACAGATCAGCGATCAAGATCGCACGATCGATCAACTCAAGCGGATCGTCGAGGAATTGAGCCAGAAGGTGAAATAAGGGGAGTGGCGTCGAATCTTACTGTGCCAGTTCAACCCGTGCCACCGCTAGAATCTGGTCACCGGCTCACGCCGCTTTCGGCGTCCGCTGTGCTACCGGTATCCCGGTTGAATCCACAGGCGGATGCGGACATTGACAGGCATCATGACCGAAAGTCGCTGGTGCGCCTTGGATCAGCAAAGTATTTTGCTTATCATCAGTAACAATCCAATTACATATGAGTATTTCCTTGGGCTCTATCTTGTTCGACCTCATCGCCTTCGTCATTTTTGCCCTGGATATCTGGGCGATCTTCAATGTGGTGAAAAGTAATGCAGATACCCTGAAGAAAGTTCTCTGGGTGGCACTGGTTGCATTTCTCCCAGTACTCGGCCTGATCATCTGGGCTCTGACCGGCCCACGCGGCAACATTCGTCTGCCCTCATCCAACTGAGGCACAGCGCACGAGCTTAGCGTGATTGATCTGGAGCCGAACACCGTAGTATCCAACGGCCCAGACCAGGCCTGACTGACGTCGGGCCTCGGATTGCCTGTACCACCGTCCGCTGAAACCCTCCCGAGATGAGCCCCCCCCCAC
Source organism: Pseudomonas sp. Irchel s3b6 (assembly GCF_900187415.1). Lineage (NCBI taxonomy): Bacteria > Pseudomonadati > Pseudomonadota > Gammaproteobacteria > Pseudomonadales > Pseudomonadaceae > Pseudomonas > Pseudomonas sp. Irchel s3b6. The sequence continues at coordinate 250,055 of NZ_FYDM01000005.1, forward strand.
TGACTTCAAGCAGTATGCGTGCATGGCAACAATTCCACGCCATGACCATGGGTTGACCTGACATATAAGCGAATGAGTCGTTTGCAAAAACGCACCATGAGTGACCGTTGCAACGACTGCTCCTGATCAGGAACCATGGTAACGCCCTGGAAGATTACCTTTGCGCCCGTTGATCTCAGTCTGGTCGCGATCAGATCGAGATTCCTTTCGTACTCATCCAGCGGAACCGCGATTACCCCTCGACAGACATCGTGGCGGGAGGGGTGTCGTTTTGAAGCATTACCCCCCTGGGGGGCGCACCCCTTGTAGTGGGCCAAGGCGAAGTGACGGAGCCTCACTTTGAGCCGGACGGTTTAAACGTGAGCTATGGTCAGCCCCCAAAACCTTGGCAGGCAAGGAAGGTCTGGGAAACCATAGACAACAAAAAGCCCGCACCAGGCGGGCCTTTTGTGGGATTTCGGGTGGTTTTGACACCACCTGGAATTAAATAACGGTGCCCGAGACAGGAATCGAACCTGCGACCTTCGCGTTACGAGTGCGCTGCTCTACCGGCTGAGCTACACGGGCGGTGGGCTAAACCTAGCACCGCTTTTGAGGTCCGGCAACCTGTGGCGAGGGAGCATGCTCGCGCTGGGTTGCGAAGCAACCACCAAGGCGCTCGAGCAGGTCCGCTGCGATTGACGACTTACGACTGCTGCGCCCGAACGCGGACCGGCCGGCGGGAGCAAGCTCCCTCGCCACGGTACTTTCCTACAGACAAAAAAATGCCCCGCGGCTTTCACCGTGGGGCATTTTTACAGCGTTGAAGCAGTCAGCCTACGGGAGTGATTAAACGCCCGAAGCCTTGGCTGCTGCCACGTCTTTGATGGACAGCTTGATACGGCCGCGGTTGTCCACGTCCAGTACCAGTACTTCCACTTCCTGACCTTCTTTCAGGATGTCGGTCACTTTCTCAACGCGAGCATCGCTCAGCATCGAGATGTGAACCAGACCGTCCTTGCCAGGCAGGATGTTGACGAATGCGCCGAAGTCGACGATGCGCTCAACCTTACCGACGTAGATCTTGCCGATCTCGGCTTCTGCGGTGATACCCAGAACGCGCTGGCGTGCCGCTTCAGCCGCTTCCTTGGTTTCGCCGAAGATCTTGATCGAACCGTCGTCTTCGATATCGATCGAAGCCTTGGTCTCTTCACAGATCGCACGAATGGTCGCGCCGCCTTTACCGATGACATCACGGATTTTGTCGGTGTCGATCTTCATCGCGATCATGGTCGGAGCGTTTTCCGACAGTTCGGTACGCGACTGACCAATGATCTGGTTCATCTGGCCGAGGATGTTCAGGCGCGCTTCCAGGGCTTGGCCCAGAGCGATTTCCATGATTTCTTCGGTGATGCCCTTGATCTTGATGTCCATCTGCAGCGCGGTCACACCTTTGGCGGTACCGGCTACTTTGAAGTCCATGTCGCCCAGGTGGTCTTCGTCACCCAGGATGTCGGTCAGGACGGCGAATTTCTCGCCTTCTTTAACCAGACCCATGGCGATACCGGCAACCGGTGCCTTCATCGGAACGCCGGCATCCATCAGGGCCAGGGACGCGCCGCAGACCGAAGCCATGGAGCTCGAACCGTTGGACTCGGTGATTTCCGACACAACACGAATGGTGTACGGGAACACGTCGGCAGCCGGCAGCATGGCCTGAACCGAACGGCGGGCCAGACGGCCGTGACCGATTTCGCGACGACCAGCGCCACCCATGCGACCACACTCGCCTACCGAGAACGGAGGGAAGTTGTAGTGCAGCATGAACGGGTCTTTTTTCTCGCCTTCCAGGGTGTCCAGCAGTTGTGCGTCACGGGCGGTGCCCAGAGTCGCGACTACCAGAGCCTGGGTTTCGCCACGGGTGAACAGTGCCGAACCGTGGGTCTTCGGCAGAACACCGACTTCGATGTTCAGCGGACGTACGGTGCGGGTATCGCGACCGTCGATACGTGGCTTGCCGTTTACGATGTTTTCGCGAACGGTGCGGTATTCGATTTCACCGAAAGCCGCTTTGACTTCGCTGGAAGAAGGCTGGCCTTCTTCACCGGACAGCTTGGCAACTACCTGGTCTTTCAGTTCGCCCAGACGAGCGTAACGGTCGGCCTTGATGGTGATGGTGTAAGCCTGGGAGATCGCTTCGCCGAACTCGGCACGGATAGCGCCCAGCAGTTCGGTGGCTTCAGCCTGGGGAGCCCAGGTCCAGGTTGGCTTGGCAGCTTCGGCAGCCAGCTCTTTAACCGCGTTGATCACAACCTGGAACTCGTCGTGAGCAAACAGTACCGCGCCCAGCATCTGGTCTTCGGTCAGCTCTTTGGCTTCCGATTCAACCATCAATACCGCTTCCGAAGTACCGGCAACGACCATGTCCAGGCTCGAAGCTTTCAGTTGTTCGTAAGTCGGGTTCAGCAGGTAGCCGGTGCTTTCGTGGAACGCAACGCGGGCAGCGCCGATCGGGCCATCGAAAGGAATGCCGGAGATGGCCAGGGCAGCCGAGGTACCGATCATCGCAGCGATGTCCGGATCGGTCTTCTTGCTGGTGGAAACGACGGTGCAGACAACCTGCACTTCGTTCATGAAGCCTTCCGGGAACAGCGGACGGATCGGACGGTCGATCAGTCGGGAAGTCAGGGTTTCTTTCTCGGAAGGACGGCCTTCGCGCTTGAAGAAACCGCCAGGGATCTTACCGGCAGCGTAAGTTTTTTCCTGGTAGTGAACAGACAGAGGGAAGAAGCCCTTGCCTGGATCGGCTTGCTTGGCACCGACTACGGTCACCAATACGCTGACGTCGTCGTCAACGGTGACCAATACTGCGCCGGAGGCCTGACGGGCGATACGGCCAGTCTCGAGGGTAACGGTCGACTGACCGAACTGGAATTTTTTGATTACCGGGTTCACGGTGTCCTACCTTCTTTGTGGCTCTTGGGGAACTGGTTTTCTTGCGAAATTCTTGGGCAATGTCGGGAATCGGCCCGGCGTGTATTGTCCAGGTAAAACTACTGTCCAGATAAAACTTGAGGCTGGGAGCCTGCCATGTGCCAGCGGGAAACCCGCTGACGCACGACAGACAACCAACCTCTAGCGCAATCGCTTATTAGCGACGCAGACCCAGGCGAGCGATCAGAGCGCTGTAACGGCTCACGTCCTTGCCTTTCAGGTAGTCCAGCAGCTTACGACGCTGGTTTACCATGCGGATCAGACCACGACGGGAGTGGTGATCTTTACCGTTGGCCTTGAAGTGACCTTGCAGTTTGTTGATGTTGTGGGTCAGCAGTGCAACTTGCACTTCTGGAGAACCAGTGTCACCAACAGCTTGCTGGTAGTCAGCTACGATTTGGGCTTTTTCTTGAACGTCGAGAGCCATGAGGCAATCCTTTTATCAGGAAACTGTTTCAGAAAAACAGCTTCAACAGGCCAGGGACAAATCCCTGTATCTAAAAATGAGTAGTGACCGTGCCTGTTAACAGCCACCCTCGCCAGCCTGCTTAAAAGCTGCTGCGCTCGGTAATACTGCGTCAAAAACCGGCTCGGAATGCTCATTGACAGCAGTCAACTCCGCTTCCTCGCCTGTTTTTTCCTTGTCTTCCCTTCGCTCGCTACGCTTTTACGCAGACTGGTTTCGGTCATTCTGACCGAATCAGTCGACGTGGCGCGATGCGCCCGTCTTCGCTCACTTCACCGATTCCGATGAAGCGACCATTGTGATCCTGTACCCGTACCATGCCGAACTTCGGTGCATCCGGGGCGCGTACCGGCTGGCCGTTAAGCCAGTAGAACGAGCTGTGCTCCGAGAATTGCAGCAGCGGCCAATCCAGCAGACCACTGTCCGATGGCATCAGGAAGCGATCGACTGCTTCGTTGCCGCCTTCGGCATGTACCGCTTCCAACTCTTCCAGCGTGACCGTCTGGGCCAGGCTGAACGGACCGGCCTGGGTACGTCGCAATTCAGCCACGTAAGCGCCACAACCGAGCTGTTCACCGATATCTTCCACCAGGGTACGGATATAGGTGCCTTTGCTGCAATCTACGGCAAAGCGCGCAGTATCACCTTCAAAGGCCAGCAATTCCAAGCGCGCTATAGTAACAGAACGCGGTTCGCGCTCCACCACTTCACCTGCACGCGCCAGCTTGTACAGTGGCTGCCCATCACGCTTGAGGGCTGAGTACATCGGCGGTATCTGACTGATTTGCCCACGAAATTTTGGCAAGACCGCTTCAATATCGGCGCGACCAACGGTCACGGGGCGCTCCAGTAAAACATCACCCTCAGCATCTGCCGTGGTGGTGGTCTTGCCCAATTGCGCCAGGGTTTCATAACCCTTGTCGGAATCGAGCAGGTATTGCGAGAACTTGGTGGCCTCACCGAAGCACAACGGCAACACACCGGTGGCCAGCGGATCGAGGCTGCCGGTGTGACCGGCCTTCTCGGCATTGAGCAGCCAGCGAACCTTCTGCAAGGCCGCGTTGGAAGTGAACCCCAGTGGCTTGTCGAGCAGGATAATGCCGCTGACGTTACGACGGATACGTTTGACCTGAGCCACCGATTACTCCTTGGCGTCCTGGGCTTGGACCGCGACCGGGTGCTGATTGTCTTCAGCCACCGCGCGCTCGATCAATGCCGACAGGTGCGCGCCACGCACGACGCTTTCGTCGTAGTGGAAGTGCAACTGTGGAACGCTGCGCAGTTTCATCTCGCGAGCCAACTGCATGCGCAGGAAACCGGCGGCGGAATTGAGCACCTTGATGCTCTGGGCGATATCTTCGGCGCTGTCCTGCCCCATCACGGTGATGAAGATCTTGGCGTGACCGACGTCACGGCTGACTTCAACAGCGGTAATGGTGACCAGGCCGACGCGCGGGTCTTTGACTTCACGACGGATCAGTTGTGCCAGCTCGCGCTGCATCTGATCGCCGATACGTTGGGTACGGCTGTATTCTTTTGCCATGTCTTGTTACCTGTTACTGCCTCACGGTGAAACCCGTGTGGTCTGAAAGCGGCAAACGCCCGGCCTGACAGAAGCCAGACCGGGCGTTGCGTTTAGAGTCCGGGTGATGCGCCGTGCATTTGCATGCGGCTGCCCATCACGGCTCTTGAAGTGCGCGAGTTAGAGGCTGCGAGCAACCTGAACTTTCTCGAAGACTTCGATCTTGTCACCGACCTTGACGTCGTTGTAGCTCTTCACGCCGATACCGCATTCCATGCCGGCACGTACTTCGGAAGCGTCATCCTTGAAGCGGCGCAGGGATTCCAGCTCGCCTTCGAAGATAACGATGTCTTCACGCAGTACACGGATTGGACGGTTACGGTGCACAACACCTTCGATAACCATGCAACCGGCGATCGCGCCAAACTTCGGCGAACGGAACACGTCGCGGACTTCAGCAATACCCAGGATGTTCTCCCGGACGTCGCTGCCAAGCATGCCGGTCAGGGCTTTCTTGACGTCTTCGATGATGTCGTAGATCACGTTGTAGTAACGCATATCCAGACCTTCCTGCTCGACGATCTTGCGAGCGCCAGCATCGGCACGCACGTTGAAACCGAACAGTACAGCGTTGGAGGCCAGTGCCAGGTTGGCGTCGGATTCGGTGATACCACCGACACCGCCACCCACGACACGCACTTGCACTTCGTCGTTACCCAGGCCGTTCAAGGCACCGTTCAACGCTTCCAACGAACCACGGACGTCAGATTTGAGGACGATGTTAAGCGTCTTCTTCTCTTCCTGGCCCATGTTTTCGAAGATGTTTTCCAGCTTGCCTGCGTGAGCGCGCGCCAGTTTGACTTCGCGGAACTTGCCTTGACGGAACAGAGCCACTTCACGGGCTTTCTTCTCGTCGGCAACCACGCTCATCTCGTCGCCAGCGTCCGGGGTACCGTCCAGGCCGAGGATCTCGACAGGGATGGAAGGACCGGCTTCCTTGATTGGCTTGCCGTTCTCGTCGAGCATGGCGCGAACGCGGCCATAGTTCGAACCGACCAGGACCATGTCGCCTTGGCGCAGGGTACCGTCTTGAACCAGAACGGTTGCCACCGGGCCACGACCTTTGTCCAGACGCGATTCAACCACGACGCCACGGCCAGGAGCCGAAGGAGTCGCTTTCAGTTCGAGAACTTCAGCTTGCAGCAGAACAGCTTCGAGCAACTCGTCCACGCCAGTACCGACTTTCGCCGAAACCGATACGAACGGGGTGTCGCCGCCCCACTCTTCCGAGGTCACGCCGTGAACCGACAGTTCGCTACGGATGCGATCGAGATCGGCGCCCGGCTTGTCGATCTTGTTCACTGCAACAACCAGTGGAACACCGGCCGCTACTGCGTGCTGGACAGCTTCAATGGTCTGCGGCATCACGCCGTCGTCCGCTGCAACTACCAGGATCACGATGTCGGTCGCCTTGGCACCACGGGCACGCATGGCGGTAAACGCGGCGTGACCTGGGGTGTCGAGGAAGGTGACCATGCCGCGCTCGGTTTCAACGTGGTAGGCACCGATATGCTGGGTGATACCGCCGGCTTCGCCAGCCGCTACCTTGGCACGACGGATGTAGTCGAGCAGCGAGGTCTTACCATGGTCAACGTGGCCCATTACGGTCACGACTGGCGCACGGGAGAAAGCCTCACCTTCAAACTTCAGGGACTCGGCCAGGGAATCTTCCAGGGCAGTGTCGCTGACCAGGGTCACTTTGTGGCCCAGCTCTTCAGCTACCAGTTGAGCAGTTTCCTGATCGAGTACCTGATTGATGGTCGCTGGAGTACCCAGTTTGAACATGAACTTGATGATTTCAGCAGCCTTCACCGACATCTGTTGAGCGAGATCGCCAACAGTGATGGTTTCGCCGATCTTCACTTCACGCACGACAGGGCCGGTTGGGCTCTGGAAACCGTGAGCGTTGCGTTTCTTCAGCTTGGCCTTGCCGCGACCACCACGACGGAAGCCATCGCTTTCTTCGTCGGTAGTACGTGGCGCAACGCGTGGCGCAGGCGCTTTTTCCTTGACCGAAGCACGATGCGGAGCGTTTTTGCGCTCGCCATCGCCACTGCCACGACGATTGCTATCGTCGGCGCGTGGTTTGTCCGGACGGCGCTGTTCGTTCTGCTTGTTGCGAACGTCAGCAGACGGTGCTGGAGCAGCTGCAACGACTGGCGCGCTTTCGCGCACTGGTGCGGCAACTGCCGCCGGCGCTGCAACAGCGTCGTTAGTAGCGGTTTGCGCAGCAGCAGGCTGGCGACGCGCTTCTTCTTCGGCGCGACGCTTGGCTTCTTCTTCAGCCTTCTGACGAGCAGCATTTTCTACTGCGCGACGTTCTTCCAGTTCGCGTTTGCGCTCGGCTTCGATTTCTTCCGGGCTGCGCTGTACGAAAACTTTCTTTTTACGGACTTCAACGCTGATGCTTTTGCTGCCAGCAACCCGCAGGGTGCTGGTGGTTTTACGCTGCAGCGTGATCTTGCGTGGTTCTTCCACTTTCGCCTTGTGACTGCTTTTCAAGTGAGTCAGCAAAGATTGCTTCTCACTGTCAGTCACATGTTCTTCGGCGGCGGTGTGCGGCAGACCTGCCTCACGCATCTGCTGCAACAGGCGCTCTACCGGTGTTTTGACCTCATCGGCCAGTTGTTTCACCGTGACTTGCGTCATGCACTTCTCTCCTCAGGCCGCGCCTAATTACTCGAACCAGTGGGCTCGGGCGGCCATGATCAACTTGCCGGCACGATCATCGTCAATGCCGTCGATGTCGAGCAGGTCGTCAATAGACTGCTCGGCCAGGTCTTCGCGGGTAATTACGCCGCGCACCGCCAGTTCCATCGCCAAATCCTTGTCCATACCCTCAAGCGAGAGCAGGTCTTCGGCCGGATGGGCGTCTGCCAGCTTTTCCTCAGTAGCGATGGCTTTGGTCAACAAACGATCCTTGGCCCGAGCGCGGAGCTCGTTGACGATGTCTTCGTCAAAGCCGTCGATGTTGAGCATTTCTTCCAACGGTACGTAGGCAATCTCTTCCAGGCTGGTGAAGCCTTCATCTACCAGCACCTGCGCCAGTTCTTCGTCGACTTCCAGCTCGTCGATGAAGTTGCGCAGGATGTCGCCGGTTTCTGCTTGCTGCTTAGCCTGGATGTCCGATTCGGTCATCACGTTCAGGGTCCAGCCAGTCAACTGGCTAGCCAGACGCACGTTCTGACCACCGCGACCGATGGCCTGAGCCAGATTGTCTGCGCCAACGGCGATGTCCATTGCATGGGCATCTTCGTCAACGATAATTGCCGCAACCTCGGCCGGTGACATGGCGTTGATTACGAACTGCGCCGGGTTGTCGTCCCACAGGACGATATCCACACGCTCACCGCCCAGCTCACCGGACACCGCCTGGACACGCGAACCGCGCATACCAATGCAAGCGCCCTGCGGGTCGATACGTTTGTCCTTCGAGCGGACCGCGATCTTTGCACGCGAACCCGGATCACGGGAAGCGGCCATGACTTCGATCAGGCCTTCGGCGATTTCCGGCACTTCAATGCGGAACAACTCGATCAGCATTTCCGGCGCGGTACGCGACAGGATCAGCTGCGGGCCGCGGTTTTCAGTGCGGATTTCCTTGAGCAGTGCACGCAGGCGCACGCCGACACGGAAGGTTTCACGAGAAATGATGTCTTCACGAGCCAGCAACGCTTCAGCGTTGTTGCCCAGGTCGACGATCACGTTGTCGCGGGTGACTTTCTTCACGGTGCCGGAGATGATCTCTCCCAGGCGCTCGCGGTAAGCGTCAACAACCTGAGCGCGTTCGGCTTCGCGAACTTTCTGCACGATGACCTGCTTGGCAGTCTGTGCAGCGATGCGACCGAATTCGATGGACTCGATTTTCTCTTCGACAACGTCACCGACCTTGGCGCCAGGATGCGTTTCAGCAACCTTGCTTGGCCAGGTTTCGATGGCCGGATCGTCCAGGTCTGCTTCTTCGACGACCGTCCAGCGACGGAAAGTCTCATAAGCACCGGTGTGGCGATTGATTTCCACACGCAGATCGACTTCGTCCTCGAAACGCTTTTTGGTAGCCGTGGCCAGAGCCAGCTCCAGCGCTTCAAAAATTACGTTTGCCGGTACGCCCTTTTCATTGGATACCGACTCAACAACCAGCAGTACTTCTTTGCTCATCGTACGCCTCGCCTTTCGCAAGCCATTGGATCCGCGGGATCCGCAGTTTCTGGCACGTCTCAGTCAAAACTGGGAATAATGTTGGCCTTGTCGATCATATCGATCGGCAACAGGAACTCATGGTCATCAACCTGCACCACGACGTCCTGTTCTTCTACACCGCGCAGAAGGCCCTGAAAGTTGCGTCGACCTTCAAAAGGCGAGCGCAGCTTGATCTTCACTTGTTCACCGGCAAATTTTGCAAACTGCTCAATAGTGAACAGCGGGCGTTCCATGCCAGGCGAGGAAACTTCAAGGGTGTATTCAACGGCGATCGGATCTTCAACATCCAGCACACCGCTGATCTGACGGCTGACGATGGCACAATCGTCCACCAGCACGCCGCCCTCTTTATCGATATAAACGCGCAACATTGAGTGGCGACCTTGAGCCGAAAACTCAATACCCCAGCATTCATAGCCTAGGGCCACGACCACCGGGGCCAGCAAGGCCTGCAACTGTTCTAGCTTGCTCGACACCTGAACCCCCTCGTGCATGTATGTGCATGCTATGCAAAATAAAAAAATGGGCGAATCGCCCATCCCTGAAACGCCGTCGAATAACGGCGTTATAAAGTGTCCAGCTAACAAAAAGCCCCTGAAAAGGGGCTCCTGAAACTGGTTGCGGGGGCCGGATTTGAACCGACGACCTTCGGGTTATGAGCCCGACGAGCTACCAGACTGCTCCACCCCGCGACAAAGCTGGGGCGGAAGTATACGACCGATCCCTGACAGGGTCAATGTAACCTTCCACCTGCAAGAAAGCCCGCAACAGCGGGCTCTCCTGACTAATTGGTACCGAGAAGGGGACTCGAACCCCTACACCCTATGGGCACAACCACCTCAAGGTTGCGTGTCTACCAATTCCACCACCTCGGCAATACTACGTTTGAAACCCTTCTTACTTTTGCTCTTGAGCTGGAGGCACGTCAGTCGCATTGGTTGCCGACTTTTGCTCTTGAAGCACCGGGACATCATCAGAAGCCGGTTTTTGCACTGGAACTTCCAGAACCGCTGGGTTTGGCAAACCTACTTGAGTCAGCTGGTGAGCTTTCTCTTTAGCATAGTAACCTAACCCTAAGCTGGTTATGAAAAAACCTGCGGCAAGTATAGCAGTAAACTTACTAAGAAAGGTAGAGGAACCTTGGCTTCCGAACACAGTATTTGAAGCACCTGCTCCGAAAGACGCGCCAGCGTCCGCACCCTTACCCTGCTGCAGCAATACGAGAGCCACTACGCCCAATGCACCCAGCAGATGAAAAACGACTACGACTGTTTCCAGCATTTTTTCAGTTTCCCGCGGCGCGACAGATCGCACCGAACTCATCTGCATTCAGGGAAGCCCCACCAATGAGACCCCCATCGATATCCGGCATGCCGAACAGTTCGACCGCATTGGCCGCCTTCACGCTGCCGCCGTATAGAAGCCGCACACCTTGTGCGACTTCAGAATTCTCTGCCGCCAACTGGGCGCGAATGGCTGCATGCACATCCTGCGCCTGTTGCGGCGTTGCAGTCAGCCCGGTGCCAATGGCCCAGACCGGCTCGTAAGCGATCACTGCCTTGGCAAAGGCACCGACACCCAGCTCCTCAATGATACTGCCCAGCTGACGCGAGACAACCTCAAGAGTTTTTCCGGCTTCACGCTGCTCCAGGGTTTCCCCTATGCACAACATCGGAATCAAGCCACATGTCTGTGCCGCTGCGAACTTGCGGATCAGCATTGCGTCCTGCTCGCCCATGATCTGGCGGCGCTCGGAATGCCCGACAAGCACCAGGGAACAACCTGCATCCACCAACTGACTCGGTGCAACTTCACCGGTCAACGCACCTTGCCCGGATTCCACCGCAGAATTCTGCGCGCCGACTAAAATCGACTTTCCTTCCAGGCCTTCAATCACTTGATTGATATGCAGAAAAGGCGGGAATACCGCGACATCAACACTGCTCGGCAAGGCCAAGTCACGAAGGCCGTTGATCAGCTCAGCGACGCTGGCGCGGGTACCGTGCATCTTCCAGTTACCAGCTACCATAGGGCGACGCATGCTGTACCTCGTCGGTCAAAGTGGGCGCAGATGTTACCCAACACAATCATTGCTGGCAAGCCGAATTCAGGCAGAAACTTCAGCAACCAGTTTTGCCAGCTCTTCAGCGTATGCACGAACCTGAGTTTCGTCCTCGCCCTCGACCATTACGCGCACCAGCGGCTCAGTGCCGGACTTGCGCAACAAGACCCGACCGCGCCCCGCCATCGCCTTGGTAACCCGCTCGCTGGCCGCTTTGACAGCCGCATGCTCGACAGGATTTGCACCACCGGCAAAACGCACATTGATCAGGACCTGAGGACACTTGCGCAGCGCCTGTCGAGTCTGGGCGAGCCCTTCCTGACGCGCCTTCATGGCCATCAGCACTTGCAGCGCAGCGATAATCGCATCGCCGGTAGTCGTGTGCTGGAAGCAGACGATATGCCCGGAGTTTTCACCCCCCACCGTCCACTTACGCTCCAGCAGCTCGGCAATGACGTAACGGTCACCGACATTGGCCCGCACGAACGGAATCTTCAGCTCGGCGCACGCCAGCTCCAGACCCAGGTTGCTCATCAACGTACCGACCACACCACCCTGCAGAGAGCCGCGCTCCTGCAGGTCACGAGCAATGATGAACAACAGCTCGTCACCGTCGACAACGGCCCCCGTGTGATCGACCATCAATACGCGATCACCGTCACCATCAAAGGCAATACCCAGGTCAGCCTGTTCAGCCAGGACAGCCGCCTGCAACTGCCCCATATGGGTCGAGCCGCAGTTATCATTGATGTTCAGGCCATTGGGCTGCGCGGAGAGCACCACCACCTCGGCGCCCAACTCGCGAAAGACGCTTGGAGCAACCTTGTACACCGCACCGTGCGCACAATCGATAACGATCTTCAGGCCGGTAAAACTGGTACCGGTAGGCACACTGCTTTTGCAGAATTCGATGTAGCGACCCGACGCGTCGTTGATTCGCGACACCTTGCCGATCTTGCTCGACTCGACAACCGTCATCGTCGGCGCATCAAGCAATTCTTCGATCATCAATTCGACGTCATCCGGCAGCTTGGTGCCCTGCCCGGAGAAAAACTTGATGCCGTTGTCATCATGAGGGTTATGGGACGCACTGATCACGATGCCGGCCTCGGCATGAAAGGTACGGGTCAGATAGGCAATTGCCGGCGTAGGCATCGGCCCCAGCAGCATCACATCCGCACCCGCGGAGGTAAGCCCAGCTTCGAGCGCCGACTCGAACATATACCCGGAAATGCGCGTGTCCTTGCCAATCAGAACCTTGCAAACGCCCATTTTCCGGAACGCCATGCCAGCAGCCCAGCCGAGCTTAAGCATGAAGTCAGGAGTAATCGGGTAGGTGCCGACCCGACCACGAATACCGTCGGTGCCAAAATATTTCTTAGTCATAAGTGCTCCATCATTCTTATTCGGCTGATTCAACAGCAGTGATCATCCGTACCACATCCATCGTTTCGGCCACGTCATGCACCCGCAGGATGCGCGCGCCCTTGGCCACCGCCAACGCCGCGAGAGCCAGACCGCCATGCAGCCGCTCCCCCACCGGGCGATTCAACGCCTGCCCGATCATACTCTTGCGAGACACCCCGACCAGAAGAGGCCGCCCCAGGTCATGCAAGGCTTCCAAATGCTTGAACAGACTCAAATTGTGCTGCAGGTTTTTCGCAAACCCAAAACCGGGATCGAGAATGATCCGCTCAGCCGGGATACCCACCGCAGCACACTGCGCCATGCGCTCCGCGAGAAACTCGCCAACCTCGAGCGTTACATCGGCATAGTGGGGATTGTCCTGCATATCACCCGGCTCGCCGAGCATATGCATCAGGCACACCGGCAACCCCGTTGCCGCAGCGGCATCCAGGGCACCATCGCGACGCAGAGATCGAACATCATTGATCATCCCAGCGCCCAGACGCGCAGTTTCACGCATGACGGCTGGCGTCGAGGTATCGACCGAGATAATCACGTCAAGTTCACGATGAATCCGCTCGACAATCGGCGCGACGCGCTCGAGCTCCTCAAGCGGCGAAACCGCCCGGGCACCGGGTCGAGTCGACTCGCCCCCCACATCAATCAAGGTGGCGCCAGCAGCAACCATCGCCTCAGCATGTTTCAGGGCAGCATCGAGCTGACTGAAACGACCGCCATCGGAGAAGGAATCGGGAGTGACATTAAGAATGCCCATGACATGCGCATGGGCCAAATCAAGAACCCGGCTGCCGCAAGGCAACCGGGTTGAGGACTGAACAAAAGTCATTTCAAACCTTAGACGTCGGCAGCCGGGCCGCCGATAGGGGTTTCCGGACGTTCGTCCTGGACAACAGGAGGCGTACCGGAAGTACCGGTACCACCAGACCAGTCACGCGGCTCGCGCGGAGGACGACCCGCCATGATGTCGTCGATCTGATCGGCATCGATGGTTTCGTACTTCATCAGCGCATCGGCCATCGCATCGAGCTTGTCGCGATTGTCCGTCAGGATCTGCTTGGCCGTGCCGTAGCACTGGTCAATGATGCTACGCACTTCGGAGTCGATCAGCTTGGCCGTCTCGCCCGAGAAGCTGGCATGCTGACCACCACCGCCGCGACCCAGGAACACCTCGCCTTCTTCTTCGGCATACATCAAGGGGCCGAGTTTTTCGGAAAGCCCCCACTTGGTCACCATGTTCCGGGCGATCTGGCTGGCACGCATGATGTCGTTCGAAGCACCCGTGGTGACACCGTCAAAGCCAAGGGTCATCTCTTCGGCGATACGACCGCCGTAGAGCGAGCAGATCTGGCTGATCAAGGCACGCTTGGAGAGGCTGTAGCGATCTTCTTCCGGCAGGAACATGGTCACGCCCAGTGCACGACCGCGCGGGATGATCGACACTTTGTAGACCGGGTCGTGCTCAGGCACCACTCGACCCACAATGGCATGACCTGCTTCGTGATAAGCGGTGTTCTGCTTCTCTTTTTCGGACATGACCATCGATTTGCGCTCGGCGCCCATCATGATCTTGTCCTTGGCCAGCTCGAATTCCTTCATCTCGACGATGCGCTTGCCGGCGCGAGCCGCGAACAGCGAGGCCTCGTTCACCAGGTTGGCCAGGTCAGCACCAGAGAAACCCGGAGTACCGCGCGCGATCACTGCCGGAGCGACGTCGTCGCCCATCGGTACTTTACGCATGTGAACCTTGAGGATCTGCTCACGACCACGGATGTCCGGCAAACCGACGACAACCTGACGGTCGAATCGACCTGGACGCAGCAGCGCCGGGTCTAGCACATCAGGACGGTTGGTCGCGGCGATGACGATGATGCCGTCATTCATTTCGAAACCGTCCATCTCTACCAGCAACTGGTTGAGGGTCTGCTCACGCTCATCGTGACCACCGCCCATGCCAGCGCCACGGTGGCGACCGACGGCGTCGATTTCATCGATAAAAATGATGCATGGGGCGTGCTTCTTGGCCTGCTCGAACATGTCGCGAACACGGCTGGCGCCGACACCCACGAACATTTCGACGAAGTCGGAACCGGAGATGGTAAAGAACGGCACCTTGGCCTCACCGGCAATCGCCTTGGCAATCAACGTTTTACCGGTACCCGGAGGGCCAACCATCAGCACACCGCGAGGAATACGACCGCCCAGGCGTTGGAACTTGCCCGGATCACGCAGGAACTCGACCAGTTCGCCGACTTCTTCCTTGGCTTCGTCGCAACCGGCAACGTCAGCCAGGGTGGTTTTCACCTGGTCTTCGGAGAGCAGGCGCGCCTTGCTCTTGCCGAAGCTCATCGGCCCGCCCTTGCCACCTGCACCGCCTTGCATCTGGCGCATGAAGAACATGAAGACGGCAATGATCACCAGGATAGGGAAGCTTGCGACCAGTAGCTGGGTCCAGATGCTTTGCTGCTCAGGCTGCTTGCCCTCGACAACGACGTGGTTGTCCACGAGATCACCGATCAGACCGTTGTCCTGAATAGCCGGACGAATGGTCTTGAAGCTGTCGCCATCCGTGCGCTTGCCGGTAATGACATAGCCGTCCACGGCTACGCGCTCGACCTTGCCATCCTTGACCTGCTGGATGAAGTCGGAATAGTTGAGGGTCTGTGGCTCGTTAGGGCTGGAGAAGTTGTTCATCACCGTCACGAGGACAGCCGCGATGATCAACCACAGGATAAGATTCTTTGCCATATCGTTCAATTAACTACCCTCTGAAGCAAGCTCCGCAACTGGCGCGCGCCTCGCATGATATTCACCGGCCTAACTTACTACATTACCTACAACTCTGGCAGGCGCCGTCTGTAACCCTTTGTGAAACATTGACTACACAATATTCGTTAATGCTTGTGGGGCGAAATACTAAAAACCTATCACCCCGCAAAAAATCCTCGTTTTACTCACTCCGGCCGCGGTAGCCCCAAGCCAGCATGTATTGCTCGCGAGAGCTGCCACGGGAAGAGTCCGGCTTGATCATCTGGACCTTGTCGAATTTCTGACGAGCGTCCTTCACGTAAGCATCGAACCCTTCGCCCTGAAAAACCTTGATCACAAAATTACCGCCAGGCTTGAGTATCCGAGCCGCCAAATCAAGAGCCAGCTCGCAAAGAAACATGGCTTTTGGCATGTCCACTTCAGGCGTACCACTCATATTGGGGGCCATATCGGAAATCACAAGGTCCACCTGCGAATTACCCACGGCCTCAAGGATCTGAGCGAGCACCTGGTCCTGGGTGAAGTCACCCTGGATGAAAGTCACGTCCGGAATGCTGTCCATTTCCAGGATGTCCGAGGCAATCAGACGCCCCTGACCACCGATCAACCGACTAGTGACCTGCGACCAGCCACCGGGTGCTGCACCGAGGTCGACAACACTCATGCCCGGACGGATCAGCTTGTATTTCTCCTGGACCTCCAGAAGCTTGTAACTCGCACGCGAGCGGTAACCATCCTTCTGCGCCTGCTTCACATAGGGATCATTGACATGTCTTTTCAGCCAACCAAGGCTTGTCTTGGAACGCGCCATTGGGCACCTCGATGATAAGGGTCGTGATTAATTGGGCGGATCCACGCACCCTCGGGTAAAATGGCCGCCATTTTACAGAATCCAGACGAAAGGGTCAGATTATGCCGCTCACTCAAGAGCAGAAGAAACAGTACAAATCCATTGGCCACCATCTGAAACCAGTTTTGACTGTGGCTGACAACGGTTTGACGGAAGGTGTGTTAGCCGAACTGGAACGCGCATTGGGCGATCACGAGCTGATCAAGATCAAGCTCAGCATCCTCGATCGCGAATCGCGCCTGGCTGCCATTGCAGAACTGTGCAAGGTCGGCAAAGCGGATCTGGTACAGGTCATCGGCAAGATGGCGCTGATTTACCGCAAGAACTTCAGCGTAAACAAGCAGCTGTCGAACGTCCATCGCTTCAAGTGATGAAACGGGTCAAGGGTGTGCTTCGCGCACCCTGCCACCCCAACCTGGCACCGGCTGCATGACCAGCAGCAAACCGGAAAAACCCAGGACCAGGTAGCTGAACAGCAACCAATGCTCCGCCTCTGGCCATTCGATGCGCACCACGAAGTACATCGTGCTCGCGTACAGCGCCATCAACAGCAACTGTCCGCGCATATCGAGCCATAGACTGGCAAGGCCCTTGGTCTGAACCAGCACCAAAACCTGAAAAACCACGCACGCCGCTGAAAACCCGACCAGCAGCGCACTCAGCATGCCTGAAATCTCATGGATCAGCAGCGGCGCCAGGCCAATTTGGCCCAGCACCGGCAGCAGACCGACGTGCAACAACCACAGGCCGCCGACCCATAACACCTGGGTCAGCTGCCAAAGCATGGCGCCCGCGCGATGCAGGCGCCTGCCCTCAGACATGGCGGACTTCGACAATCTCGTACTCGATAACGCCACCAGGCGTTTTCACCGCCACCACGTCACCCTCTTCCTTGGCGATCAAGGCGCGGGCCAGTGGCGATCCGACCGAAATCTTGCCAAGTTTGAAGTCAGCCTCATCCTCACCCACGATGTGGTAAGTGACGCGCTCATCAGTCTCGACGTTGGCGATTTCAACGGTGGTGCCGAAAATCACTTTACCGGTGTGAGGAATGGACGTGACATCGATGATGACCTGATTCTGAATCCGGCCTTCAATGTCACGAATCCGCGCCTCGACCATACCCTGCTGCTCGCGAGCAGCATGGTATTCGGCATTTTCCTTCAAATCACCCAGCTCGCGAGCCGTACCGATGTCCTGGCTCAGCTTTGGACGTACGACCTTAGTCAGGTGAGCGTGCTCTTCTTCCAGGGCGCGAGCGCCCTGAACAGTCATGGGGTACTTGGTTATGCTCATGCCTTCAATCCTGCGTGTAGATCCTGCAAGCGGCGCACAGTCTTCTCGGGACCGAACTTCAGCGCTTCACAGATAGCTTCGCCTGCAGCAATGGTGGTGGTGCAGTAAATCTTGTGCTGCAAGGCATTACGACGAATGGAGTAGGAGTCAGCGATCGACTGACGACCTTCGGTGGTGTTGATGATCAGCGTGACTTCGTCATTCTTGATCATGTCGACCACGTGCGGACGACCTTCGGTCACCTTGTTCACACGGCGCACTTTCAGGCCTGCAGCCTCGATCAGCTTGGCAGTACCGGCAGTGGCGACCACTTCGAAGCCCAAGTTGATCAGATCACGGGCTACGCCTGCAACCAGCGGCTTGTCATCGTCACGCACACTAATGAACGCAGTACCGCCGGTCGGCAGCACTTCGCTGGCACCCATCTGGGCCTTGGCGAAGGCTTCGCCGAAGGTGTCGCCCACACCCATCACTTCGCCCGTGGACTTCATCTCTGGGCCGAGGATCGGGTCAACGCCAGGGAATTTGGCGAACGGGAACACCGCCTCTTTCACGCTGTAGAAGTTCGGAATGATTTCCTTGGTGAAGCCGATTTCCTTCAGGGTCTTACCGGCCATGACGCGAGCCGCGATCATTGCCAGGGAAACACCGATGCACTTGGAGACGAACGGTACGGTACGGGATGCACGCGGGTTGACTTCGA
Source organism: Pseudomonas sp. Irchel s3b6 (assembly GCF_900187415.1). Taxonomy (NCBI): domain Bacteria; kingdom Pseudomonadati; phylum Pseudomonadota; class Gammaproteobacteria; order Pseudomonadales; family Pseudomonadaceae; genus Pseudomonas; species Pseudomonas sp. Irchel s3b6. The sequence goes on from NZ_FYDM01000005.1 coordinate 268,381, forward strand.
TGACGTAGATGTCCTCGCCCTGCAGCGCCAACTGAACGTTCATCAGGCCGACTACGCCCAACTCCAGCGCCATCTTCTTGACCTGCTCGCGCATCTCGTCCTGGATGTGCAGCGGCAGCGAGTACGGCGGCAGCGAGCATGCGGAGTCACCGGAGTGAACGCCGGCCTGCTCGATGTGCTGCATGATTGCGCCGATCACCACGTCCTTGCCGTCGCAGACCGCATCCACGTCCATTTCGATGGCGCAGTTGAGGAAGTGGTCCAGCAGCACAGGGCTGTCGTTGGAAACCTGAACCGCTTCACGCAGGTAGCGCTTGAGTTCTTCTTCCTCGTAGACGATTTCCATCGCCCGGCCGCCCAACACGTAGGACGGACGCACCACCAGCGGGTAGCCGATCTTGCCAGCGGCACGAATGGCTTCGTCTTCGCTGCGCACGGTGGCGTTTGGCGGCTGACGCAGGTTCAGGCGCTGGACCATTTGCTGGAAACGCTCACGGTCTTCAGCACGGTCGATGGCGTCAGGGCTGGTGCCGATGATCGGCACGCCAGCCGCTTCCAGGGCGCGAGCCAGCTTCAACGGAGTCTGGCCGCCGTACTGGACGATCACGCCTTTCGGCTTCTCGACGCGCACGATTTCCAGCACGTCTTCCAGGGTCACTGGTTCGAAGTACAGGCGATCGGAGGTGTCGTAGTCGGTGGACACGGTTTCCGGGTTGCAGTTGACCATGATGGTCTCGTACCCGTCATCGCGCAGCGCCAGTGCCGCGTGAACGCAGCAGTAGTCGAACTCGATGCCTTGGCCGATACGGTTCGGACCGCCACCCAGGATCATGATCTTGTCGCGACCCGATGGCGCCGCTTCGCACTCTTCTTCGTACGTCGAGTAGAGGTAAGCGGTATCGGTAGCGAACTCGGCAGCGCAGGTGTCAACGCGCTTGTAGACCGGGAAAACTTCCAGCTTGTGGCGATGCGCACGCAAGCTCTTCTCGGTCACGCCCAGCAGCTTGGCCAGACGCTGATCGGAGAAGCCTTTGCGCTTGAGGCGGAACATCAGGTCTTTGTCGATCGCCGACAGACCCAGGGTCTTGACCTTCTCTTCTTCCTTGATCAGATCTTCGATCTGCACCAGGAACCAAGGGTCGATCATGTTCATGCCGAAGATTTCTTCGACCGTCATGCCAGCGCGGAAGGCGTCAGCCACGTACCAGATACGTTCGGCGCCCGGCACGGTCAGTTCGCGCTTGAGCACGCTCATGCTTTCCGGGTTGCTCAGGTCGAGCTTCTCGTCCAGACCGCAAACGCCGACTTCCAGACCGCGCAGGGCTTTCTGCAGGGACTCCTGGAAGGTCCGGCCGATGGCCATGACTTCACCGACCGACTTCATTTGAGTGGTCAGGCGGGCGTCAGCCTTGGCGAACTTCTCGAAGGCGAAGCGTGGCAGCTTGGTCACGACGTAGTCGATGGACGGCTCGAAAGACGCCGGGGTCTTGCCACCGGTGATGTCGTTCGACAGCTCATCCAGGGTGTAGCCCACCGCCAGCTTGGCAGCGACCTTGGCGATCGGGAAGCCGGTAGCTTTCGAGGCCAGCGCCGAGGAACGGGATACACGCGGGTTCATCTCGATGACGACCATGCGACCAGTGTTCGGGCAGATGCCGAACTGGACGTTGGAGCCGCCGGTTTCCACGCCGATCTCGCGCAGTACCGCCAGGGAGGCGTTACGCAGGATCTGGTATTCCTTGTCGGTCAGGGTCTGTGCCGGCGCCACGGTGATCGAGTCACCGGTGTGCACGCCCATCGGGTCGAAGTTTTCGATCGAGCACACGATGATGCAGTTGTCCTTCTTGTCGCGGACAACCTCCATTTCGTACTCTTTCCAGCCGATCAGGGATTCGTCGATCAGCAGCTCTTTGGTTGGCGACAGGTCCAGGCCGCGGGCGCAGATTTCTTCGAATTCTTCACGGTTGTAGGCAATACCGCCACCAGTGCCGCCCATGGTGAAGGACGGACGGATGATGCACGGGAAGCCGAGCTTCTCGAGGACCGCATTGGCCTCTTCCATGCTGTGGGCGATACCGGAACGCGGGCACGCCAGGCCGATGGATTTCATCGCCTTGTCGAAACGCGAGCGGTCTTCAGCCTTGTCGATGGTGTCGGCATTGGCACCGATCATCTCTACGCCGAACTTCTCCAGAACGCCTTCGCGCTCCAGGTCCAGGGCGCAGTTCAGAGCGGTCTGGCCGCCCATGGTCGGCAGCAGCGCGTCCGGACGCTCTTTCTCGATGATCTTGGCAACGGTCTGCCACTTGATCGGCTCGATGTAGGTGGCGTCGGCCATGGCCGGGTCGGTCATGATGGTGGCCGGGTTGGAGTTCACCAGAATGACGCGGTAACCCTCTTCGCGCAGGGCCTTGCAGGCCTGGGCGCCGGAGTAGTCGAATTCGCAGGCCTGGCCGATAACGATCGGGCCAGCGCCGAGAATCAGGATACTTTTAATGTCTGTACGTTTTGGCATGGGTTTGTCACTCAAATCCGCAGGTCAGTCGGCAAGCCGTCTTGTTCAATCTCTGACTTGAGGGGGCCGCCGGTGTCGGGACCACCCTCAAGCTTTGCTACATCAAGGCGAGCGATCAGCGTCGCTTGGCCATCTCGTTGATGAAGCGATCGAACAATGGCGCTACGTCGTTCGGGCCAGGGCTGGCTTCCGGGTGACCCTGGAAGCTGAAGGCGCTCTTGTCGGTACGCTCGATACCTTGCAGGGTGCCGTCGAACAGCGATTTGTGAATCGCGCGGACGTTGGCTGGCAGGGTCGCTTCGTCTACGGCAAAACCGTGGTTCTGGCTGGTGATCATCACCACACCGCTGTCCAGGTCCTGGACGGGGTGGTTGGCACCGTGGTGGCCGTGACCCATTTTCAGGGTCTTGGCGCCGGAGGCCAGGGCCAGCAACTGGTGACCCAGGCAGATGCCGAATACCGGAATCTCGGTCTCCAGCACGTCCTTGATCGCCTGGATCGCGTAGTCGCAAGGCTCCGGGTCACCCGGGCCGTTGGACAGGAACACGCCGTCCGGCTTGAGCGCCAGCACATCGGCGGCTGGCGTCTGGGCCGGCACCACGGTCACGCGGCAACCGCGCTCGACCAGCATGCGCAGGATGTTCACTTTGACGCCGTAGTCGTAGGCCACCACGTGGTACGGCAACTCGGAGGCTTCGATGGTCGCGTGGCTGTCGGTTTTCAGATCCCAGACAGTCGAACGCCACTCGTAGGTGTCCTTGGTGCTGACGACTTTCGCCAGGTCCATGCCTTTGAGGCCTGGGAAGCCTTGGGCAGCGGCGATGGCCGCTTCTTCGGAAATGTTGTCACCGGCCATGATGCAGCCGTTCTGCGCGCCTTTCTCACGCAGGATGCGCGTCAGGCGGCGGGTGTCGATACCGGCGATGGCCACAACGTTGTTGGCCTTCAGGTAGTCGGACAAGGACATCGTGTTACGCCAGTTGCTCGCCACCAGTGGCAGGTCCCGGATGACCAGGCCAGCAGACCAGACGCGATTGGACTCGGCATCTTCCGGCGTGGTGCCGGTGTTGCCGATGTGCGGGTAAGTCAGGGTAACGATCTGTTGGGCGTAGGAAGGATCGGTAAGGATTTCCTGATAGCCGGTCATGGCGGTGTTAAACACCACCTCTCCAACGGTTTGACCGTCGGCTCCAATGGCTTCGCCGCGAAAAATGCTGCCATCAGCAAGGGCGAGTATGGCTGGCTTAGTCAAGAAGACCTCCCGTAAATAAAGCCTGAAGGGGCGATCGCAGGTTGCAAAAAAGCGGAGTGACGTATGGACACGTCACCCCGCTTCTTCACTGAATTATTCTGCGCGCTTTTAGTGGACACACTAAAGCTGTAGCTTACAGAAAAAGGCTTTTTTGGTCCACCGCTAATGAGCCTTAAAGGCAGGAGAATGCGACAGGACGTCGCGTAGCGGCTGAAACGGGGCCCGAAGCATGAGTTCGAACCCCGTCGGTGGCGCATCTTACCGCAAGTCGAGCACATCCTGCATGTCATAAAGACCCGGCTCGCGACCATCAAGCCACAACGCAGCACGCACCGCCCCCTTGGCAAAGGTCATGCGGCTGGACGCCTTGTGAGTGATCTCCAGTCGCTCACCCTCGCAGGCGAACAGCACCGTATGATCACCGACCACATCCCCACCACGAACCGTGGCGAAGCCTATGGTTTCACGCTCACGAACACCGGTATGACCTTCACGCCCATAGACCGCGACCTTCTGCAGGTCACGATCCAGCGCCTCGGCGATTACCTCGCCCATGCGCAGGGCCGTACCTGAAGGCGCGTCGATCTTGTGCCGGTGATGGGCTTCGATGATTTCGATATCGGCATCATCGCCCAGCACCCGAGCCGCCATATCCAGCAACTTGAGCGAGAGGTTCACACCGACACTGAAATTGGCCGCGAACACGATGGGAATGTCCTTGCCCGCCTCAGCCAGCAACTGCTTCTGAGCAGCGTCCAGCCCCGTCGTGCCGATGACCATGGCCTTGCCCGCCTTGCGGCAAAACGCCAGGTTTTTCAGCATGACTTCCGGGAGCGTGAAGTCGATCAACACATCGAACTCTTCAGCCACCGCTTCCAGATTGGCCGACAACGGCACACCGATTCGGCCCAGACATGCCAGCTCGCCGGCGTCCACACCAATCAGCGTACTGCCCGGGCGCACGATTGCCGCCGTCAGGCCGGTGAGCGGCGCGCGCTGCTGCACCGCCTCCACCAGAATCTTGCCCATGCGCCCAGCAGCGCCCATCACAGCTATACGTCGCATACCGGATTCCTTACAGATCGCCGAAGAAACGCTTCACGCCTTCGAACCAACCCGTGGTCTTGGGTGAATGGCTGTTGTCATCCGCCAGGGAGCTACGGAACTCGTCCAGCAGTTCACGCTGACGACGACTCAGGTTGACCGGAGTCTCGACGGCAACACGGCACATCAGGTCACCCGCACCACCACCACGAACCGGCGCTACGCCTTTGCCTCGCACACGGAACTGCTTGCCGGTCTGCGTACCTTCAGGAATCTTCAGCTTGACCCGACCATCCAGGGTCGGAATTTCCAGCTCGCCACCCAGGGCCGCATCGACGAAGCTGATCGGCACTTCGCAGAACAGGTGCTTGCCGTCGCGCTGGAAGATCGCGTGCTCATGCACATTGATCACCACGTACAGGTCGCCTGTCGGCCCACCCTGAGTACCAGCCTCGCCTTCGCCCGAGAGACGGATGCGATCACCGGTATCCACGCCAGCCGGCACTTTCACCGACAGGGTCTTGTACTCTTCGACACGGCCTTCGCCGTTGCAAGAGTTGCACGGGTCGGCAATGATCTTGCCCTGCCCATGGCAGCGCGGGCAGGTCTGCTGCACCGAGAAGAAGCCTTGCTGCATACGCACCTGGCCGATACCGCCGCAGGTCGGGCAGGTCACGGGCGAGGAGCCCTTCTTGGCACCCGAACCGTCGCACGGCTTGCAGTTGACCAGTGTCGGCACACGGATATTCACGGTCGTGCCGCGTACAGCTTCTTCCAGGTTCAGCTCCAGGGTGTAGCGCAGGTCGCTGCCGCGCTGGGCACCGCCACGGGAACCGCCGCGACCACCGCCGAAGAAATCACTGAACACGTCACCGAAGATATCGGAGAAGTTCTGCCCGCCGAAGCCGGCACCGCCGCCACCCATGCTCGGGTCGACGCCAGCATGACCGTACTGGTCGTAGGCCGCGCGCTTGCTGGAGTCGGACAGCACCTCATAGGCCTCGTTGGCCTCTTTGAACATGTCTTCCGACGCTTTGTCGTCAGGATTACGGTCCGGGTGGTGCTTCATCGCCAAGCGGCGGTAGGCCTTTTTCAGGTCTGCCTCGCTCGTGCCACGCTCAACACCCAACACTTCGTAATAGTCACGCTTTGCCATAATTCTTTACACTCTTAAGGACGTCCGGCAAACCCCTCCTGAGCCTTGCCAAACTCGTTGAGCCCCAATACAGGCCCGGACCCAACTCACGTCAATTCAACGATCCTGGTCTTTGATTGCCGCCGGAAATCCGGCTTGCAGATGCGGTATTCATGAGCCGGAAAGCAGGAGCATCCCCGGTCGCACCGCCGAACGCTGTCGCATGCTGTAAAAATTCGTCTACTCCAGACACGCCAACGCGGGAGCAAGCTCCCGCGCGGCGACATCCTACCAGTCACCGCACAAAGGCAGTCAACCGGCCGACCAACAACTTACTTGTGGTCTTTGACTTCTTCGAACTCAGCGTCGACAACGTCGTCAGCCTTTTCAGCCGATTCGCCCTGCTGTGCCGCGCCTTCAGCTGGCTGAGCCTGTTCGGCGTACATCTTCTGCGCCACTGGAGCGGAGACTTTCGACAGCTCTTCAACCTTGGCTTCGATAGCGGCCTTGTCGTCGCCTTTAACAGCGGCTTCCAGGGCAACCACTGCGGCTTCGATTGCAGTCTTCTCTTCAGCAGTCACTTTGTCGCCAGCGTCCGCAACCATTTTGCGCGTCGAGTGAACCAGCGCGTCGCCCTGGTTGCGAGCCGTTGCCAGCTCTTCGAACTTGCGGTCTTCGTCGGCGTTGGTTTCAGCATCACGAATCATCTGCTGAATTTCTTCCTCGGACAGACCGGAGTTAGCCTTGATCACGATCGACTGAGTCTTGCCGGTGGCCTTGTCCTTGGCGCCTACGTGCAGGATGCCGTTGGCGTCGATGTCGAAGGTCACTTCAATTTGTGGCACGCCACGTGGTGCTGGTGGAATCTCGGCCAGGTCGAACTTGCCCAGGGACTTGTTCTGAGCAGCTTGCTTACGCTCGCCTTGCAGCACGTGGATGGTTACAGCGCCCTGGTTGTCGTCGGCAGTCGAGAACACTTGCGATTTCTTGGTAGGAATCGTGGTGTTTTTCTCGATCAGCGCAGTCATCACGCCACCCATGGTTTCGATACCCAGGGTCAGCGGGCTGACGTCGAGCAGCAGCACGTCTTTCACGTCACCGGCCAGTACCGCACCCTGGATGGCAGCACCCATGGCAACCGCTTCGTCCGGGTTCACGTCTTTACGGGCTTCTTTACCAAAGAAGTCGGTAACAGCCTTCTGAACCAGTGGCATACGGGTTTGACCGCCGACCAGGATCACGTCGTCGATCTTGCCAACGTCGATACCCGAGTCTTTCAGAGCGATGCGGCAAGGCTCGATGGTGCGTTGAACCAGGTCTTCCACCAGCGCTTCCAGCTTGGCGCGGGAGATTTTCACGTTCAAGTGCTTAGGACCGGTCGCGTCTGCAGTGATGTACGGCAGGTTGACGTCGGTCTGCAGGCTCGAAGACAGCTCGATCTTGGCTTTTTCAGCGGCTTCTTTCAGGCGCTGCATGGCCAGCGGGTCACCCTTGAGGTTCATGCCGCTTTCTTTCTTGAATTCGTCAACGAGGTAGTCGATCAGACGAATGTCGAAGTCTTCACCGCCCAGGAACGTGTCACCGTTGGTCGCCAACACTTCAAACTGGTGCTCGCCATCCACTTCGGCGATTTCGATAACCGAAACGTCGAAAGTACCGCCACCCAGGTCATAAACGATCACGGTGTGATCGCCCTTGGCCTTGTCCATGCCGTAAGCCAGCGCAGCGGCGGTTGGTTCGTTGATGATACGTTTTACGTCCAGGCCAGCAATACGGCCGGCGTCCTTGGTCGCCTGACGCTGGCTGTCGTTGAAGTAAGCCGGAACGGTAATGACCGCTTCAGTCACGGCTTCACCGAGGTAGTCTTCGGCGGTTTTCTTCATTTTCTTCAGGATTTCAGCCGAGATCTGTGGCGGCGACATTTTCTGGCCGTTCACTTCAACCCAGGCGTCGGCGTTGTCAGCCTTGACGATCTTGTAAGGGACCATCTGAATGTCTTTCTGTACCACTTCTTCGTCGAAGCGACGACCGATCAGACGCTTCACCGCGTACAGGGTGTTATGCGGATTGGTCACGGCTTGACGCTTGGCCGACTGGCCAACCAGGATTTCGCCATCGTTGGCGTACGCGATGATCGACGGCGTGGTACGCGCGCCTTCGGCGTTCTCGATAACTTTTACGTTGCCGTTTTCAAGAATGGAGACGCAGGAGTTGGTAGTCCCCAGGTCGATACCGATAATTTTGCCCATGTTCACTCTCCCGAAACTTTGGATTTGGTTGCCGCAGCAGTGGTGGCTAACTGCGGTAGCACTTAAACGCTTGACTTATAAATGGGGGCCTTGCGGCGGATTTCAAGCCTGCTCGTCAATCGACGGCGCAACCGGCGCCGGGGCCTTGCTGACCACGACCATGGCCGGGCGCAACAGGCGACCGTTGAGCACGTAACCCTTCTGGAACACCTTCAGCACGCTGTTGGGTTCCATGTCGGCGCTTTCCTGCATAGCCATCGCCTGGTGATGCTCGGCGTTGAACGGCTCACCCTCAGGATCGACCGCTTCCAGGTGATAACGCTTCAGGGTGTCCTGGAACATTTTCAGGGTCAGCTCGATCCCTTCGCGCATCGGACGAATGCTTTCGTCATCCGGGTTGGACAGCTCGAGGCCGCGCTCCAGGCTGTCGATGATCGGCAGCAGGTCGCCAGCGAACTTTTCCAGCGCGAACTTGTGAGCCTTCTCTACATCCTGCTCGGCGCGACGGCGGACGTTCTGCAGATCAGCCGCAACACGCAAAGCCTGATCCTGAGCGCCGGCCAGTTGCTCTTCGAGCACTTGCACACGAGCCACCAGGTCTTCACCCGATGTTTCGGGAGCCTGATTGGCGTCTAGATTTTGCGTATCCAGCGTCTGTTCGTCAGCCATAGATTTCTCCTTTCAAAATCGTGCGCGAACTCGACTCGCGCTTCTGCCCCGGTATATGGGGTCGCAATTTGCAGGTTCAAGGGCCTGCCTTGCACCAGGCAGCATTCCCCGCACAAAAACTGCCGACGGGTCATTACAGCGGGTTTTAAAAAAAACCTGGTACCAAGCAAATCGAGCTAAACACGGGCATTGTCAGGCACAAATAAAACACTGTATAAATAACCAGACTTTTTAGCCTGGGAGCGGCCTCTATGCTGGTGCACCTGTCCGTACATAACTACGCCATCGTTGAACACCTCGACCTGGAACTGGATCGCGGGATGAGCGTGATCACCGGGGAAACCGGCGCCGGCAAGTCGATCATGCTCGACGCCCTGGGCCTGACCCTGGGTGATCGCGCCGACAGCGGCGTGGTACGCCCAGGCGCGGACAAGGCAGACATCCTGGCCACCTTCGACCTGGCCGATATTCCGGAAGCCAGCGCCTGGCTGGCCGAGCGCGACCTCGACACCGACGGCCCGTGCATCCTGCGCCGGGTGATCACCGCTGAAGGTCGCTCGCGCGGCTACATCAACGGCAGCCCCTGCCCCCTTGGCGACCTCAAGGCCCTCGGCGAACTGCTGATCGATATTCACAGCCAGCACGAACACCAGTCGCTGCTGAAAACCGACACCCACCGCCGACTGCTGGACGAGTACGCGGGGGCGACGGACCTTGCCCGCCAGGTGCAGCTTGCGGCCCAGCGCTGGCGCCAGACCCGCCAGGAACTGGAGCGCCTCTCCAACTCCGGCGACGAGCAACGCGCCCGCCACCAACTGCTCAGTTATCAACTCGAAGAGCTGGAAAACCTCGGCCTGGGCGAGAACGAACTGGAGCAGCTTGAGCAAGAGCATAAAAACCTGACCAACGCCGAAACCCTGCTCGGCATTTGCCGACAGGTGGTCGAACAGTGCAGCGAGAGTGATTCGGGCAATGTATTGAACGCCCTGACGGCCAGCCTCAATCGCCTGACCAGCGTGAACAATTCGGTGGGCGCATTGGGCGAAGCCACCAACCTGCTCACCAGCGCACAAATCCAGGTAGAAGAAGCGGTCGGCGAACTGAACCGCTTCCTCGACAACTTCGATGCCGACCCGGCACGCCTCCAGCAACTCGAAGAACGCCTGGACACTATCTACACCCTGGCGCGCAAACATCGAATCCAGCCCACCGAAGTCGCCGAGCTTGCGCAGCGACTGATGGACGAGATCGAGACTCTCAATGCCAACGACGAGTCCATCGAGCGCCTGAGCGAAGAACTGGGGGCATACGCCCGGCACTATCATGAAAAGGCCCGGGAACTGAGCGATCTACGCCACCAGGCCTCGAGCAGCCTGGCCCATGCCGTCGAACAGGAAATCCAGCGCCTGGGCATGCCGGGCGGCCGCTTCACCATCGAGCTACGGCCCAACACCAGCACCGAACTGCTGCCCAACGGCCTTGAGCAGGTCGAACTGCTGGTCAGCGCCAACCCCGGGCAACCCCTCAAGGCCCTGGCCAAGGTAGCCTCGGGCGGTGAGCTGTCGCGCATCAGCCTGGCCATCCAGGTGATCACGGCGCAAACATCACGCATACCGACCCTGGTGTTCGACGAAGTTGACGTGGGCATTGGCGGCCCTACCGCGGAAATTGTCGGCCAACTCCTGCGCCGCCTCGGGGACCGCGGGCAAGTCCTGACCGTCACCCACCTGCCGCAAGTAGCCTCGCAAGGGCATCAGCACCTGTTTGTCCACAAGGTTCGCGGCGACGAAGCCACGCACACCGCCGTGTCCAGGCTGAGCAAGAATGAGCGAATCGAAGAAGTGGCCCGGATGCTGGGCGGCATCGACCTGACCAAGGAATCCCTGGCCCACGCCAGGAAAATGGTCGTGACCGCCAAGAACTAACTCCGCCAGACAGCACGAAGGCGACCCTTGGGTCGCCTTCGTTCGTTTCGCAGGCCAGAACCTGCGCGACATGCTTACTTTTTAGTGCGTACGTACAACACCAAGTTGTGATCCACCAAATCAAAGCCGTGCTTCTCGACGATCGCCTTCTGAAGCTTTTCGATTTCTTCGTCGAAGAATTCGATCACTTCACCGGACTCCACGTTGACCATATGGTCGTGGTGGCCGCCATCCGCCAGCTCGAAGACCGCGTGGCCGCCGTCGAAATTGTGACGGACCACAAGACCAGCGGCTTCGAATTGGGTCAGTACACGGTAAACCGTGGCCAAACCGACATCTTCACCAGCTTCCATCAGTGCCTTGTAGACATCTTCGGCACTCATGTGACGCTGCTCGGTGGAGTCAAGCATTTGCAGAATCTTGACCCGTGGCAGGGTCACTTTGAGGCCTGCTTTGCGTAGTTCGCTATTTTCAACCATGGTCAGCTTTCTCGCGATGCTGCTTCGCAGCTTCTCTTAATGCGGGTATGATCGGCGTTTACGTTGTCCCAGCCAAGATAGTGGAAGTCGCCCACCGATGCAAAACACCAAGCTCTTGCTAACCAGTTTCACCTTCGTGGGACTGCTCGCACTCGCCGGTTGTTCATTCCCCGGGGTTTACAAAATCGACATCCAGCAGGGCAATGTCGTCACGCAGGACATGATAGACCAGTTACGCCCGGGAATGACCCGTCGGCAAGTACGGTTTATCATGGGCAACCCTCTGCTGACCGACACGTTCCATGCCGATCGCTGGGATTACCTGTACAGCTTGCAGCCTGGCGGCGGTGAACGCCAACAGGAACGCGTCAGCGTTATCTTCAACTCGAACGATCAACTGGTCAGCCTGTCGGGCGATTTCATGCCGGGCGTAAGCCGTGACGAGGCCTTGATGGGCAAGGACAGCGGCACTACCGTGGCCACCCCTGTTGAAAACGTCGAACAGCCAAAGCCTGAGAAACCGGTCAAGCCGGGATCGCTGCTGGATCAGATCCAGAAGGACGTCGACGGTGTAGAAACCGTTCCAGTCCCGACGCCAGAACCCCTGGACACCACGCAGTAATTCAGCGCACAAGAAAAAGCCCGGCATGTCCGGGCTTTTTCTTGCCTGTCGCCAGGCGCCTACTTTTCCTGGGCCCGGGCCTGAGCTGCCTTCGCGGCACGCAGTCGACGCACCTCCTTGGGGTCAGCCAGCAACGGCCGGTAAATCTCGAGCCGGTCGCCTGCCTGAACCTGCTGGCTATCAGGATCCGTAACGACCTTGCCAAAGATCCCGACAGGACAGCTCGCCAGATCCAGCCCAGGGAATTGCTCGGCGATCCCTGACTGCAACAGGGTCGCCCGCACCGTTGTACCCGACGCAACCCGAGTTGTGAGCAGCACCTGGCGATCGACAGCGGCATACACCACTTCGACGCTGATCAACGACTCAGCCATGCAGTTGCTTGGCCCGCTGACAGAACGCATCGACCAAGGTGTTGGCCGCCTGATTGAACAACGGCCCCAAGGTGGCCCGAACAATCGGCCCGGCATAGTCGAAGGTCAGGTCCAGGCTGATCTTGCACGCCTTCTCGCCCAGCGGCTTGAATACCCAGACGCCATGCAACTGGGTAAACGGCCCTTCTTCGAGATTCATCTCGATCGAATGCCCCGGCACCAGCGTATTGCGTGTCACGAAGTGCTGGCTCAACCCGCCCTTGGCCACCCCCACGCTGGCGCGCATGTGCTCGGCAGAGCTTTCGATGACCTTGGCCTCGGAACACCAGGGCAGGAACTCCGGATAACGCGCCACGTCGTTGACCAGGTCATACAGCGCTTGTGCCGGATACGGCAACAGGGCCGAACGTTGAATATGAGTCGTCATGTCAGCGTCACTTCCACAGCTGGGCGGCAAATACGATAAGAATGCCGATGGGCGCTACATAGCGCATCAAGAACAAGGTCAGCGCGAACAAGGCTGGACTGCGGATCGACAGTTCGTCGCGTACCGCACCCCGGCCCATCACCCAACCGGCGAACACCACAAAGCACAAACCACCGAGCGGCAACATGATCCGCGAGGTGAAGAAATCGATGACACCAAAGAAGTCCAGGCCGCCTTGTGCCCCCCACTGGTAGAGGTGGAACCCGCCGCCTTCGCTCACGAAAAACTTGGCCTGTTTCCAGATATTGAAGGAAAACACGGTACCCAGGCCAACAAACCAGCAACTGAAGGCCAGCCAGAAGGTGACCCAGCCCCGACGGACCTTGGTCCGCTCAACCAGATAGGCCACCATCGGCTCCAGCAAGGAAATGGCCGAACTCCAGGCCGCAATGGCCACCAGCACGAAAAACACCACGCCCATGATCTGGCCGAACGCCACGTTGCCAAAGGCAAATGGCAGGCTGACGAACATCAGCCCTGGCCCTTCGCTCGGGTTCAAGCCGCCTGCAAACACAATCGGAAACAATGCCAGCCCCGCCAGCAGCGAGACAAAGGTATCCAGCAAGGCGACACCGACAACGGTGCCGGAGATCGACGAATGCTTGGGCATGTAGGCGCCATAGATCATGATCGACCCGACACCCACGCTCAGGGAAAAGAACGCATGACCCATGGCCGGCAGCAAGCCATCGAGTACCTTCGAGGCATCGAAGTCGAACATGAAATGCACGCCTTCCATGAAATGCCCGGTGGTCATGCTGTAGCCCAGCAGCACCAGCAGCATCACGAACAGCAGCGGCATCATGATCCGCAAGCTGCGCTCAAGCCCTGCCACCACCCCCTTGGCGATGATCGCGGCCGATAGCAGCATGAACAACGTGTGCCACAGCGTCAGGCGCCAGGGATCGGAAATCACTCCGGCAAAGTAGGCACCGACCTGATCGGCCGTCACCCCCTGAAAGTCACCACGCCCCATGCTGATGATGTAGTCGAACGACCAACCACCCACCACACTGTAGAAAGACAGGATCAGCAACGCCGTGATCATCCCGGCGAACGCGCCCCAGGACCACTTCGCCGAGTGCCCCGCCTCAAGTGCCAGCACCTTCAAGGCATTGGCCGGACTTTGCCGGGCGCGACGGCCGATCAGGGTTTCGGCCAGCATCACCGGTATGCCGATCAGCGCAATGCACGCCAGAAACACCAGCACGAACGCGCCGCCGCCATAGACGCCGACCATGTAAGGGAATTTCCAGATACTACCCAGCCCCACGGCTGAACCGGTCGCAGCGAGTATGAAAACCCAACGGCTAGCCCAACTGCCGTGGACTGAAACCTTGTCTGACGACATTGTTGACACGCCCAACCGATCAAAAAAGAGGGCGCATTGTCCGGGATTCACTCAATGCGCTCAAGCATGCAGGTTCACCGTAGCCGACTCGCGTGCAACTCCCTATAATGCCGCCCCTATGGCTAAACAGAAGAAACACCCAACAGGGACCATCGCGCAGAATAAAAAAGCGCGACACGACTACTTCATCGAACAGCGGTTCGAGGCTGGCATGGTCCTGGCCGGCTGGGAAGTAAAGAGTCTGCGTGCAGGCAAGGCACAACTGGTCGACAGTTATGTGCTGCTCAAGGATGGCGAGGCCTGGCTGCTCGGCAGTCATATCACCCCGCTGACCACCGCCAGCACCCACGTCATTGCCGACCCGACACGTTCGCGCAAACTGCTACTCAACCAGCGCGAGCTGGAGAAGCTGTTTGCCGCCGTGCAGCAGAAAGGTTACGCCTGCGTCTGCACGTCGTTGTACTGGAGCAAGCACTTGATCAAGTGCGAGATCGCTCTGGGCAAGGGCAAGAAGGAGTACGACAAGCGTGACACTGAGCGCGAGCGCGACTCCAACCGTGAGTTGCAACGCGCGGTGCGCAACAAGGGCAAGGAAGACTAGCTCTCCTCCCTGGCGCGACTTTGTGGCGAGGGGCTTGCTCCCTCGCCACACTGAATCCCATTCAATCGCTACATCCCCTTGCGCCGCTCGGCCCGAGCCACGCGCTGCACTTCCTGACGCACCTCTTCGAGCACTTCCTGCACATACAGAATGTGCCGGCTGGAGACTTCCCGCGCCTGTTCCGCCCGCCCCTCGATAATCGCCTGATACAGGTCCCGGTGCTGGCCGATCAGCATGTCACGGGTTTCCGTGCGCTGCTTGTACATGCCGCCAATGTTCGTCACCACGTTGCGCTTGAGCAGATCGAACAGCCCGCGAATGGTATGCAGCAACACCGCGTTATGACTGGCCTCGGCAATCGCCAGGTGGAACTGCGCATCCGCCGCGCCCTCTTCCGCACGGCTCACCTCTTCATGGCGCGCATAACAGTCCTGCAACCGCTCAAATGCCGCCGTCAACCGCTCGCGATCGACCTCCGTCGCCCGCAGCGCCGCGTAGTAGGCGCATGACGCCTCCAGGGTATGACGAAACTCCAGCAAGTCGCGCTGGGCATCGGGGTTGCTCTCCAGCAGATGCAACAGCGGATCGCTGAAGGTCGAGCCAAGGGATTCCACCACGTAATTGCCACCCCCCTGGCGGCTGACCAGCAAGCCCTTGGCGGTCAGCTTCTGGATGGCCTCGCGCAATGAAGGGCGTGAAACACCGAACTGCTCGGCCAGGGCGCGCTCTGCCGGAAGCCGCTCACCGGACTTCAGCGTGCCCTCCAGGATCATTCCCTCAAGCTGCTCGACAATATCGTCAGACAAACGGCGCTGACGAATCTGATCAAACCCCATAACTCACTCTCCACGATCCCGACGGTTCGCCGGGCTCTCTATTCTGGCCTATTGACGCCGTGCCAGCACCTACCAGAACGCCCCTGATCAAGCAGATCAGATCAGCCCTGCTGCGCTCATTCGACAAAAGTTTTAGGGCGGCAAATTGACACACCGCCCACAAGGCTTTTAACCTAGCCCACAGCGATTGTAAATTGGTCT
The DNA here is from genome assembly GCF_900187415.1 of Pseudomonas sp. Irchel s3b6. Taxonomy (NCBI): domain Bacteria; kingdom Pseudomonadati; phylum Pseudomonadota; class Gammaproteobacteria; order Pseudomonadales; family Pseudomonadaceae; genus Pseudomonas; species Pseudomonas sp. Irchel s3b6. The sequence goes on from NZ_FYDM01000005.1 coordinate 284,121, forward strand.
TACCAATTGTCCAAGAACGCTGATCAGTGCCTGACCAACAACAATTAGGGGCCACCCCATATGCAAACCTGGCAACAGCTCTACAGCCCGCTCGGCAGCCTCGGCTTGTCCGCGCTCGCGGCCGTTATCCCCATCGTGTTTTTCTTCCTGGCTCTGGCCGTGTTCCGCCTCAAAGGACACGTGGCCGGGAGCATCACCCTGGCCTTGTCGATTCTGGTGGCGATCCTTGCCTTCCAGATGCCGGTCGACATGGCCTTCGCCGCGGCGGGCTATGGATTTGCCTACGGACTGTGGCCGATTGCCTGGATCATCGTGGCAGCGGTGTTCCTCTACAAACTGACAGTCAAGAGTGGTCAGTTCGAAGTGATCCGCAGCTCGGTGCTGTCGATTACTGACGACCAGCGCTTGCAAGTGCTGCTGATCGGCTTTTGCTTCGGTGCATTCCTGGAAGGTGCCGCCGGCTTCGGCGCGCCGGTCGCCATCACCGCAGCCCTGCTGGTGGGCCTTGGGTTCAACCCGCTGTATGCGGCGGGCCTGTGCCTGATCGCCAACACCGCACCGGTGGCCTTCGGCGCCCTGGGGATCCCGATCATCGTCGCCGGCCAGGTCACGGGCATCGACGCCTTCAAGATCGGCGCCATGACCGGCCGCCAGTTGCCGTTGCTGTCGCTGTTCGTGCCCTTCTGGCTGGTGTTCATGATGGACGGCCTGCGTGGCGTGCGTGAAACCTGGCCTGCGGCGCTGGTCGCCGGCCTGAGCTTCGCCATCACTCAGTACTTCACCTCGAACTTCATTGGCCCGGAACTGCCGGACATTACCTCGGCCCTGGCCAGCCTGGTTTCCCTGACCCTGTTCCTCAAAGTCTGGCAGCCAAAACGTACGGCGGGCGCGCAAATCGCCGGTGCGACCTCGAGCGTAGCGGTCACTGCCAGCGTCGGCGGTTTTGGCCAGAAGCGCACCACCGTTGCCTCGCCGTACAGCCTGGGTGAAATCATCAAGGCCTGGTCGCCGTTCCTGATCCTCACCGTACTGGTCACCATCTGGACCCTGAAACCGTTCAAGGCGATGTTTGCCGCAGGCGGTTCGATGTACGGCTGGGTGTTCAACTTCGCCATCCCGCACCTGGATCAAATGGTGATCAAGGTCGCCCCTATCGTGACGGCCCCGACCGCCATTGCGGCCGTGTTCAAGCTGGACCCGATTTCGGCGACCGGCACGGCGATTTTCTTCTCCGCGCTGATTTCGATGTGGGTCCTGAAGATCCACCTCAAAACTGGTCTGACCACTTTGAAGGAAACCTTCGTTGAACTGCGCTGGCCGATTCTGTCGATCGGGATGGTGCTGGCATTCGCCTTCGTCACCAACTACTCGGGCATGTCGTCGACCATGGCCCTGGTACTGGCGGGCACCGGTGCGGCCTTCCCGTTCTTCTCGCCGTTCCTTGGCTGGCTGGGCGTGTTCCTGACAGGCTCGGACACCTCGTCCAACGCCCTGTTCAGTTCGCTGCAAGCCACTACCGCGCACCAGATCGGCGTCAATGACACCCTGCTGGTGGCGGCCAATACCAGCGGTGGCGTGACCGGTAAAATGATCTCGCCGCAATCGATCGCGGTGGCCTGCGCCGCGACCGGCCTGGTGGGCAAGGAATCGGACCTGTTCCGCTTCACCCTCAAGCACAGCCTATTCTTTGCAACCATTGTCGGCCTGATCACCCTGGCCCAGGCCTACTGGTTCACCGGCATGCTGGTGCACTAAGCGCTATAGGTAACACGGAAAAAACCGACGCCGGGCCTTGAACCCGGCGTCTGCGACTCACAACCCGGTCTGCAAGGTTGCTGAAAGCTTCGCGCTTTACAGTCAACAGCCTCAGCGGACGGATAACCGGCCGAGAGACACGCCTGATGAGCGAGCTTTTTTACAACGCTGTGCCGAACGCGACCCGTGTCGCCCCGCCACTGCCAGAACCGCGCCAGTACCCCAGCGTAAAACCGCAGCGGGTCTACCTGTTCGGCACCTGTGTGGTCGACCTGTTTTATCCCGAGGCCGGGATGGATGCGATTCACCTGCTCGAACGCGAAGGCATTCGAGTGGAGTACCCGCAAGGGCAAAGCTGCTGCGGACAGCCGGCCTACACCTCGGGTTACACCGAACAGGCCAGGACCGTGGCGCGCTCGCAACTGGCGCTGTTTGCCGGAGATTATCCGGTGGTGGTGCCGTCGGGCTCCTGCGCCGGCATGCTGCGCGAACATTACGCCGACTTGTTCAAGGACGAGCCGGACACCTTGAAACAGGTCCAGGCCCTGGCGGCACGGACCTATGAGCTGGCCGAATTCCTGCTGTTCGTCTGCAAGGTGCAGCTCAAGGACAGCGGCGAACCGGTCAAGGTCGCCCTGCACACCTCGTGCTCGGCACGCCGCGAGATGAACACCCACCTGCACGGCCGCGCGTTGTTGGCGCAACTGGGCAATGTGGAACGGGTCGACCACAGCCATGAAAGCGAATGCTGTGGCTTTGGTGGGACTTTCAGCGTCCGTATGCCAGACATTTCTGGAGCGATGGTCGCTGACAAGACCCGCGCACTGAAGGAATCCGGTGCACACCAGGTGCTGAGCGCGGACTGTGGCTGTTTGATGAACATCAACGGTGCACTGGAAAAACAGCAGGAAGCGTTGCGCGGCCAACATCTGGCCAGCTTCCTCTGGCGGCGTACGGGAGGTGCTGCATGAGCACTTCCACACTGATTCCGACGGTTGCCGTCGAAGAAGATTTTCGCGCCCGGGCTCACAAGGCCCTGGGCGACCAGCAACTGCGTAACAACTTTCGCAGTGCGATGGATTCACTGATGGCCAAGCGGGCAACGTCCTTCAGCGATGCCCATGAAAGAGAACACCTGCGCGCCCTGGGCAATGCCGTCCGGGCTCGCGCGCTCTCCAAGCTGCCCGACCTGCTCGAGCAACTGGAACAGAACCTGACCCGCAACGGTGTGACAGTGCACTGGGCGGAAACGGTGGACGAGGCCAATGGCATCGTCCTCTCGATCATCCGCGCTCACGAGGCGCGGCAAGTGATCAAGGGCAAATCGATGGTCAGCGAAGAGATGGAGATGAACCATGTCCTCGCTGAACAGGGCATTGAATGCCTGGAATCGGACATGGGCGAATTCATCGTCCAGCTCGACCACGAGAAGCCTTCACACATCATTATGCCGGCGATCCACAAGAACGCCGGTCAGGTCGCGTCCTTGTTCCACGACAAACTTGGCGTGGAGTACACCAAGGACGTTGACCAACTCATCCAGATCGGCCGCAAAGTCTTGCGACAGAAGTTCTTCGAGGCCGACATCGGCGTCTCCGGCGTCAACTTCGCCGTGGCCGAGACCGGCACCCTGCTGTTGGTGGAAAACGAAGGCAACGGCCGCATGTCGACCACCGTGCCGCCCGTGCACATTGCCGTCACCGGGATCGAGAAAGTCGTCGAAAACCTGCGCGATGTCGTGCCGTTGCTGTCGCTGCTGACCCGCTCGGCCCTCGGCCAGCCGATCACCACCTACGTCAACATGATCTCCGGCCCGCGCAAGGCCCATGAACTCGACGGCCCGCAAGAAGTGCACCTGGTGCTGCTGGACAACGGTCGCAGCCAGGCCTTTGCCGACAGTGAACTGCGCCAGACCCTGAACTGCATCCGCTGCGGCGCCTGCATGAACCATTGCCCGGTCTACACCCGCATCGGTGGCCACGCCTATGGCGAGGTCTATCCCGGCCCGATCGGCAAGATCATCACCCCGCACATGGTCGGCCTGGCGAAAGTCCCGGACCACCCGAGCGCGTCGTCCTTGTGTGGCGCCTGCGGTGAAGTCTGTCCGGTCAAGATTCCGATCCCGGCCCTGTTGCGGCGCCTGCGCGAAGAAAACGTCAAGGCTCCCGACAGCCCGCATCAAGTCATGCGCGGCCAGGGCAGCAAGTACTCGCGCAAGGAGCGTTTCATCTGGAACGCCTGGGCCAGACTCAACAGCTCACCGACCCTGTATCGCCTGTTCGGCTTCTTCGCCACGCGCCTGCGCGCCCTCACGCCAAATAACCTCGGCCCCTGGACGCAAAACCACAGTGCGCCAAAACCCGCCGTCCGCTCACTGCACGACATGGCCCGCGAGCATCTGGGCAAACAGGGAGATCGCCGATGAGTGCCAAGCAGAACATCCTCGCCAAGCTGCGCAACAGCCTGACCGGCACCACGCCGGTGGCGGACAACTTCGACGAAGCACTGGTGACCGAGCCCTACACCTACACCGCCGAACAACGCATCCCGCAGCTGCGCAAGCTGATGGAAGCGGTGCACACCGAAATCCACCTGACGTCTGGCGAAGGCTGGCCCGAGTTGCTCGCACACTTGCTGCGCGAGCGCCAATTGCCGAGCCTGTTGATTGCTCCGGCGACACCCCACGGGCAACGTGTCGCGCAACACTGGGCGAACCATCCCGACCTGCCGACGCTAAAAGCCTACGACCGTCCGGTCGAGGAATGGAAAGCCGAGCTGTTCAACGATACCCCGGCCAGTCTGACCACCACATTGGGCGCGATTGCCGCTACCGGCAGCCTGATCCTCTGGCCGACTCGCGAAGAACCACGTCTGATGAGCCTGGTGCCACCGGTGCATTTCGCCCTGCTCAAGGCCAGTGAAATCCGCGACAACTTCTATCAGGTACAGTGCGAGTTCAACTGGGCCCAAGGCATGCCGACCAACGCCCTGCTGGTGTCCGGCCCGTCGAAAACCGCGGACATCGAACAAGTCCTGGCCTATGGCGCCCACGGCCCGAAAGACCTGGTGGTGCTGATCCTGGAGGACCAATGACCCTACCGGCGGCTTTCCTGCGCGATGCGCAGCAACTGATCCCCCGGGAGCGGCGTTTCGATGACCCGCTCTCGACCCTGGCCTTTGGCACCGACGCCAGCTTCTATCGGCTGATCCCGAAGCTGGTGATCCGCGTCGAGTCCGAAGACGAAGTGGTTGCCCTGCTGAAACTGGCCCAGCGCGATCAGGTCCCGGTGACGTTCCGCGCGGCCGGCACCAGCCTCTCCGGGCAAGCCATCAGCGACTCGGTGTTGATCGTTCTCGGCGATAACTGGAATGGTCGGGAAATCCGTGGCCAGGGCACGCAGATCCGTCTGCAACCTGGGGTCATCGGCGCCCAGGCCAACGCCTGGCTGGCACCGTTCGGACGCAAGATCGGCCCGGACCCGGCCTCGATCAACGCCTGCAAAATCGGCGGTATCGTCGCCAACAACGCCAGCGGCATGTGCTGCGGCACCGCGCAAAACACCTACCACACCCTGGCCGGTATTCGCCTGGTATTGGCCGATGGCAGCCGCCTGGACACCGAAGATGCCGCCAGCGTCGCGGCCTTTCGCGACAGCCACGCCGAACTGCTGGAGCGTCTGGCGACCCTGGGCCGCGAGACCCGGGCCAATGCCACACTCGCCGCGAAGATCCGCCACAAATACCGTCTGAAAAACACCACCGGCCTGTCGCTCAATGCCTTGGTGGATTACGACGAGCCTGTGGATATCTTGAGCCACCTTCTGGTGGGCTCCGAAGGCACCCTGGGCTTTATCAGCGCAGTGACCTACGACACGGTGATCGACCACCCGAACAAAGCCTCGGCGCTGATCGTCTTCGCCGATGTGGAAACCTGCTGCAACGCGGTGACCGTGCTGAAAAACCAGCCGGTGGCGGCGGTGGAGCTTCTGGACCGCCGTAGCCTACGCTCGGTGCAGGACAAACCCGGCATGCCGGCCTTCGTCCAGCAACTGTCGGCCAACGCCTGCGCGCTGCTGATCGAGTCTCGCGCCGCGTCCTCCTCGCTGCTGCATGAGCAACTGGCGCAGATCATGTCTTCACTGGCCCCGTTCCCGGTGGAGAAACAGGTCGACTTCACCGAAGACCCCGCGGAAAACGCCAGGCTCTGGGCGATTCGCAAAGACACCTTCCCCGCTGTCGGCGCGGTGCGCAAGACCGGCACCACAGTGATCATCGAAGACGTCACCTTCCCCGTGGAGCAACTGGCGATCGGCGTGAACCGCTTGATCGCGCTGTTCGACAAGCACCGCTACGACGAAGCGATCCTGTTCGGCCACGCCCTGGAAGGCAATCTGCACTTCGTCTTCACCCAAGGCTTCAACAGCCCGGAAGAAGTCGTACGCTATCAAGCGTTCATGGACGACGTGGCGCAACTGGTCGCGGTGGAGTTTGGTGGTTCGCTGAAAGCCGAACATGGCACTGGCCGCAACATGGCGCCCTTCGTCGAGCTGGAATGGGGCAGCGATGCCTATCAGTTGATGTGGCAACTCAAGCGCCTGCTCGACCCCAACGGCATCCTCAACCCGGACGTGGTCCTGAGCGAGGACCCGCAGATTCACCTCAAGCACCTCAAGCCCTTGCCGGCTGCCGACGAGATTGTGGACAAGTGCATCGAGTGCGGCTTCTGCGAACCAGTCTGCCCGTCCAAGGGACTGACCCTGAGCCCGCGCCAACGTATCGTGATCTGGCGTGACATCCAGGCGAAGAAACGCGCCGGCATTGACACCTCGGAACTGGAAGCGGCCTATCAATACCAGGGCCTCGACACCTGTGCCGCCACAGGCCTGTGCGCCCAGCGCTGCCCCGTGGGCATCAACACCGGCGAACTGGTGAAAAAACTGCGCGGCCGCACCGCTACCCATCAGAAAACCGCGACCTTGCTCGAAGAAAACTTCGCCACGGCACTGCAAGGCGCCCGCCTGACCCTGCATGTGGCCAACGGTGCACGAAAGCTATTGGGCGCACCTCGACTGGCAAAGGTCTCGGCCGCGTTGAGCAAGCTGTCCAACGGCAACATCCCCCAGTGGACCAACGCCATGCCCCAACCGGAGCGGGCCATCCGCTTCAGTCCGGCGCTCGACGATGCGCGTCCGCGCGTGGTGTACCTGGCGGCCTGCGTGTCGCGGGTCATGGGCCCGGCAGCCGCCGACACCGAGCAAATGTCGCTGCACGACAAGACCCGTGGCCTGCTGGAAAAGGCCGGCTATCAGGTGGTATTTCCGGACAACCTGGACAACCTCTGCTGCGGCCAGCCATTCGCCTCCAAAGGCTACGCCGAACAAGCCGAACACAAGCGCCAGGAACTGATTGGCGCCTTGCTGCACGCCAGTCGCGGCGGGCTCGATCCGATCTATTGCGACACCAGCCCCTGCACCTTGCGCCTGGTGCAAGACCTGGGTGAGACACGCCTGGACCTCTACGACCCGGTGCGCTTCATTCGCACCCATTTGATGGATCGACTGGAGTTCACGCCCCAGGAAGCACCGATCGCCGTGCACGTGACGTGCAGCACCCAGCACCTGGGCGAAAGCCAGGCGTTGATCGACCTGGCCCGACGTTGCAGTAAAAACGTGGTGATCCCGGAAGGCATTCACTGCTGCGGATTTGCCGGTGACAAGGGCTTCACCACACCGGAGTTGAACGCTCACTCACTGCGCACCCTCAAGGACGCCGTGCAGGACTGCAGCGAAGGCATCTCTACCAGCCGCACCTGTGAAATCGGCCTCAGCCAGCATGGCGGGATTGACTATCACGGGCTGGTCTACCTGGTGGACCGCGTGACACAGGCGCGCTCGCGGTAAGCGATCCGCAATAAAAGAAAGGGCCGCTCGGCCCTTTCTTCATTGTCCCTGGCGACATTCCCCACAAGCCGCATTCGCGTTGCAAAAAATTACCGATTTCCTGCGTGCGGCTATAGTCATTTAACTAAGTCCCCTGAACGGGCTTATAACCCCCTCGGCAAACCGCCACCTCGAGCGGTCGCACCGAGCCCTCATGCACAAGGAGATACCCATGAAGCACACTGCAATTGCTGGAATGTTCATCACCGCGGCACTGTTGGCGTCGCCGGTGTTTGCGGCGGATAAAGACCTTTGTGAAAGTAATATCAAACTCATTCAGCAGGCACTGGACGCTGATCCCGCTGCCCCAGAGAACGCCAAGGACAACGTAAAAGGCTCTTTGGAGAACGCAAAAGCAGCCCAGGCCGCCGGTGACCACAAGGAATGCATCGGAATCACTCAAGGTGTGCTGACAAAAATCCAGACCCGCAGCCCCGACAAGGGCTGACGTACGGCCAGGCCAACCTTCGGGTTGGCCTTATCGCCTGCGTTGGCGTACACTACACAGGCTTGCTGCTCACATTGATTCACAGAGCAGTGAGTTCGGGGCCGCTTTGGATTCGACGCCGGTTGCGAAACTTTAGGTGCATGCCGAGTTGGTAACAGAACTCGTAAATCCACTGTTGCAACTTCCTATAGTTGCCAATGACGAAACCTACGGGGAATACGCTCTCGCTGCGTAAGCAGCCTTAGCCCTTCCCTCCTGGTACCTTCGGGTCCAGCAATCATCAGGGGATGTCTGTAAACCCAAAGTGATTGTCATATAGAACAGAATCGCCGTGCAGTACGTTGTGGACGAAGCGGCTAAAACTTACACAACTCGCCCAAAGCACCCTGCCCGTCGGGTCGCTGAGGGTTAACTTAATAGACACGGCTACGCATGTAGTACCGACAGCGGAGTACTGGCGGACGGGGGTTCAATTCCCCCCGGCTCCACCACTTCATCATCTAAAGACGTCCACGGACGTCTTTTTTTGTGCCTGAAATCCAGTGAATACGGGGGTTTCAGGGCTATTGGGGGCTTTCGAGGTTTTTAGAGTTCCAGGCGATTTGGTATTCCCAATGGTATTCCCGGCTACCCAGGGCTAATCTTGGGAATACCAAAAAGTGTCATGGAGTACTTCTCATGTGCGCTCAAACCACCCGCCTCTCCGACCGCCAGCTCAAGGCGATCAAACCGAGAGACAAGGATTACGTCCTCACCGATGGCGACGGGCTTCAGCTCCGTGTCAGAGTCAATCGCTCGATGCAGTGGAATTTCAACTACCGGCATCCCGTCACCAAGAATCGAATCAACATGGCACTCGGCTCTTATCCCGAGGTTTCTCTTGCGCAAGCCAGAAAGAAAACCGTTGAGGCTAGAGAGCTGCTTGCACAGGGCATCGACCCCAAAGCTCAGCGTAATGAACTGCAGGAAGCCAAACGAGCGGAAACGGAACATACGTTCGAGAACGTAGCCACCGCGTGGTTCGAATTGAAGAAGGATTCCGTCACCCCGGCGTATGCCGAAGACATCTGGCGCTCACTCACGCTGCATGTATTTCCGAGCATGAAATCAACGCCGCTATCAGAAGTGAATGCCCCGATGGTCATCAAGCTCCTTCGGCCGATTGAGGCCAAAGGTAGCCTCGAGACCGTGAAGCGGGTAAGCCAGCGCCTTAACGAGATCATGACCTACGGGGTCAATTCCGGAATGATCTTTGCCAACCCTCTCAGCGGCATTCGAGCGGTCTTCAAGAAACCCAAAAAAGAGAACATGGCCGCGCTACCAGCTGATGAGCTTCCCGAGCTCATGATGGAAATCGCGAACGCCAGCATCAAGCGGACGACCCGCTGCCTGATCGAATGGCAGCTGCACACCATGACCCGCCCCTCCGAAGCGGCGACCACCCGATGGGCAGATATCGACTTCGACAAACGCCTCTGGACCATCCCTCCGGAGCGAATGAAAAAGCGTCGTCCGCACACAATCCCGCTGACCGAACATGCACTCTCGTTATTGGAGACGCTTAAGCCCCATAGCGCCCACAGGGAATATGTGTTCCCGTCAGATAGAAACCCGCGCACCCACGCGAATAGCCAAACAGCCAACATGGCGTTGAAACGAATGGGTTTTCAGGACCGCTTGGTCAGCCACGGAATGCGCTCCATGGCCAGCACAATCCTGAACGAACATGGATGGGATCCGGAGCTGATCGAAGTCGCGCTGGCGCATGTCGATAAAGACGAAGTTCGAAGCGCCTACAACCGGGCGGATTACATCGAACGCCGGCGTCCGATGATGGCCTGGTGGAGTGAACATATCCAGAAGGCAGCCACCGGCAGCCTGTCGGCATCCGCCATCAATCAAACCAGGGACCGTAACGTCGTGCCGATACGCTGAGCCGGCGACAATCCGTGTCGTGCAGCAGGGCGACTGAAGTGGCGACTGTCGCTAAATCTGCCGCATGCCTGCGCTTCTTCGGCCAAGCCCCTGAGTATGGGAAGGCTCCGCATTCCCATACTCAGGGGCTCACGCTTAAAAGCGTCTATCAGACAACCACGAGTTGCGCCTTTCTGCGGCGGATCAGCCCTGCTGTTAACTCATAGTAATAGACGGTCGCTGGTGCTGAGCAACGCAGATAGTGCTCTAAAAACCATCTGGTGTGCTTTTCCTTCCAGGACCAGGGGGTCGCACAACTCCAGCGCTCACGAATCGCCTTGTGCATCCTTTCTGCCTGCCTGATATGCCGCTGCCGCGTGGCATGCGCACCTTTGAGCACGGGACTCAGAAACAACGCCATATCGAACTCGGACTTCATCAACGACCTCCGATGTAGGCACTCACCACGTCGATGCGGTTATGCCCCAACTCGTGGCTGATCTGCTGGCGTGCACGCTGATCGAGTGCTCGATCGTCTCGATGACCACGACCGCCATTGATGGGCGCGGAGAAGCCGGTCAGTTGCTCATAGCGCTCACAGGCGTAAGCCGCCCGCAGTTCATGAAAGCCTTTCAATCCATGCTCATGCAGGATGTCCCGTGCCGGTCGCACGATTGTCTGTAAGAAATCTTTGTAGCTTTCATCAGGTGTTAACAGATTCCGACTGCCCTTGGGTGAAGCCTCGCTGGCCCTGTCGAGGGCGCCACGAACTTGATCCGTGACCGCAATCCAACGCGGTGCAGATGCGCCTGATCGACCGCCTTTGGTGCCGTCCTGGATATTGATCTTGCCCAGTTGCCGAGCCTCACGTTGCAGCCGGGGCAAGTCCGCCAAGATCGCTTCACGCAGGCGCATGCCGGTCTCCCGAGCAAGGAGCACAATGGCACTCACCCTCGATTGCTGGCCTCGCTCTGACAACGCCTGTGTGATCAACTCGACCTGGACACGGTCTTGGCCTTGCGGGGCCTCACTACGCACACCTGAGCGCTGCAAGCCAAGCGCCTTGCTCGGACTGGGGATTTTGACGTACTGATCACCGCGCAGCGCGGCCATCGTTCGGTTCACGCTGGACAGGCGGTTCTGTGCGGTGGCGATGCCGACGTTGCCCTGATCAACCTGCTCGCGCAAATGGAAGGCGTACCGCATAAGGATCTCGCGGTCGATCTGTCGCGCGTCATTGAGCCTTGGCCCTTCCTCGGATCGACACCAACGCACGAATGCCTGCCAGCGATCGCTATGGGCTTTGACGGTAGCAAAATGGCCGTCGCCAAACAGATCTCTCAGTGCTTGCGGTCCGGCATAGCTGAGCTGGCGACCGAAGCCAAAATTACGTCCCGCTCGCTTACCGACCCGAGCCATTTTTCTGTTCCTGATCGACTGCAGCGAGATCATGCAAAAGGGCTTGCCAGTACGCACTCACGATGGCGAGCTGGGCCCAATCCGTCGGACGAAAACACAGCCTGTTATCGGAGACGTAGAGATGCGCGCCCTCCTCTTTCAACCATTGGATGATGGCTGTCGGCGAGGTGATAGCTTTATGGGTGGTGGCGACACCGGCGACACCGGCGACAACCCTTGTCCTGCCTGGCTTTGAGCGTGGCGACAAAGTGGCGACAGTCGCGGCGACAAACCGCGCTTTCGGCTCCTTTTGGCGCTGAGCCAGGTGGTTGCGCAGCGCTTCATCAAGATTGAACATGGCGCACCTCGAAGGTACAACCGTCGGTGCTCAGCCACTGATGATCAATCAACTCGACCAACAGCTTGGCGGCATGACGACTGCTCTTACGGGCAAATCGGGGACCATTGCGATTCAGCTCCCGAATACTGAAGCGCTTCCAATCTTTGACCTGCAGCCAGCGCAGCAGCCGGTCTGCCTCCTCTTTTACCCGGCACACCGGTTCCTGTTCGGTCAGGCGCTGGATCTCGGAGAGGTAATAGCCGACTAAGGCCGAGGCCCGTTGGATATGATCGACCTCCACGACGCTGCTCTCCTCCACGACTGCCAGATTGCCGGCGACGCGCAGCAGGTTGTCGGCGGCCTTCGATCCGCTAGGCCGTACGCTGGCCAACTCGCCAAACTCACCCAACTGGGCCTCGATGGCATCATGCAGATCAATCCAGCGACGACGAGCCAGTGGACTGAGGCTCAGCGGTGACAGCCGCAAGGCACCGTCAGCGGAAAGCGACCAAGGCTGATGAAACAGGGCCGAAAGACGGTGGTGATATCGCTTTAGGGCGGGGTCTTTGGACAAGTCGACAGCCTGGTAACTGCGTTGTCCGGCCAGGCTGGTGGGCCAGGTCATGAGGCAGCGACCGAGAATGCCTTGCCCCAGCAGCAACGGGTCACTGAGTAACTGCATGGCTAGATACGGTTGCAGCATCAGGTGCAGGCTTAAGCGTCGATCGTAAGCTCGCAAGCTTTCACCCACCATGGACCGCGCGCGATCTATCGGACTGCCGTCCCAGAGTGACGACAAGGTCGTAACCGCTTTCAAACGGTTATCTCGACTCATGGTGCTGCTACCGAGGAATTGTCCCCCCTCGTCACAGAACAGGCCCATGCTCGGCAAGTCATGGCAGAGTCCCTTGATCAGGGCCTCGATAGTCGGATCCGTGGTGATCAGCCTAGGTGCAGAGGGCTCCGCTTCAAGCGGTACGCCGTTTGTGGGGTCGGGATAGCCAGGGTTGATACGCTGCGCCTGCCGCTGCGCGACACGGTACCGGGCGAGTTGTTCACGGTAGCGCTGCCACTGCTCACGCTCCCATTGCCGTGCTGGCAGCAATGCAAAACGATCTGCCGCGGTCTTGCGATCACCTGACGCGGCCACTGTAATCAGGAACAGCGACAGGGGGTAATTTCGTCCATCGAGTTGCAAGCCCGCATGACCTTGAGTGGCTAGCGCCGAGGCAGCCAAGACCGATTGTGCGGCCAGTGCCTGGGGCACGCCGATGACCTCGGCCATGCGCTCAACCGCAGGCCCAAGAATTCCACCCAGTGCCTGGACCGGATAAGGCTCGGCCACGGGGTTTGACTCAATCAGCGGTCGAGGCGGTCGTGGTAGTTCAAGCTTCGGATCTAACTGCTGCATGGGCCCTCTCCTCGGTAATTGCTGGTTGTCCTCACGTAGTCCCGCCACGGCTGTTGAGTGTTATCAGGGATCAAGGCCCCTGCGGCCTGTGAGGTGTTCACTGACGCGGAACACACGGCTCCTTACGACCGGGAGCGAGGGCATGAACCCATGAATCTGGCCTCCTTAGTCGCATCCGAAGATGCGGGCGGGTGGAGGCTGTGCCGACACTGACGAGTTCGGCACCTGGAGATCCTGAGCAGGAGAAGGCAACGACATGGACACCTGGGGCATGCCTGACTGTCAGTCAGGTGCAGCCCTTCCAAAGGCTGCGGCACCGGTGCCTGTATCGATGCGGATGGCGACGAATCAGATTTGTCAGGCCGATTGTCACGAGGAGAGTTGCGGCAATGCCTTGTACGGCGTGGTTTGCAGCAGTGGTACGAGCGCCCGTCTCTTTCCAGCAGAAAGAGACGGGCGCAGTCTGGCGCAACGAAGTGTGCCGAAAGGTGAGGTTGCTGCAGCGCAGCGAGGAAGGTTCATCGTCTGCCGCAGAGGGCAGATCAGTCGAGTGGGCATCCATCACTCTTGGGGAGTGACCGTGCGAGCCGCCGGACGCTAATCGCACTTCGGGAGAACCACCACGCAAGTGGCGTAGCCTTAAAGGTTCTGGCTACCTGGGCTGGTGCTGTCAACAACAGCGGTCCGTGCACCAATTTTTATACCCACTCGAAAAGACGGTCAAGCGTCACGGCCAAAGCGTGCAAAAAGTGGCGACTGTCGCCACTTTTGTCGCCACGCTCCAGGCCCCGTGCTGCATGGGTTGTCGCCGCTGTCGCCGGAGTCGCCACATCTCTAGACATAGTTCTACGACAAGCTCGGTTCTAATGCTGAAACTGCGTTGCACTTGACAGAGATTGAGGGCAATTACTGATGGGTAAAAGAGGAGTGACGCTAATCAAATTTGAAATGGAAGGATGGAACGAAGTGCCTTCGACAAAAAGCGAGTGAACCCTCCGATCGGCGCGATCAAAGATCGCTTGATCAGAGGGTTTGGCGGGAAAAGCAAAGTCTCAAGCATCGAAACTTGTTGATCGGGATACAGCAGCTTCACGAAGGTTGAGCAGCGTCTGCTGCAAACGCAGCAGAAAACCGGCCTCAAACGCTTCCTGAAAGTCCCCTGGACGATGACGTTTTCGGTTCTGCGCAGTGCGATTCATTCAACAATGAACTGATTCATCCCTGAGGGGACTGATTTAGGCAGAGCTTCATCAGTTGACAAAATAGGATCTGATTGCAGTGCCTCTAGAAACGCGACGACTGCCCCCACGTCGTTTGGCGCCATCGGGTAGATCTCGGCAAGGATGGGGGAGCGGTACCTCAGCAGCCGCCCCGCGAGTTCCGCTTCGCGAGGTCGGCCTTTCTGCGCGGCAAACATTAATGGAATGGGGTTGAAGTGATGACTAATGACTTCTTCCAAGGATGTGAATACACCGTTGTGCCCCCATGGCCCAGTGCGCGTAACATTACGTAGCGGTGGAGTGCGAAATTGAAAGCGATCTATGGCCAACCCCGTCGCTTTTGCCCTTCCATAATCTAAATAACCTCCGTGTTTGCCAACGTCGAGTTGCGGCACGGCAAGTCCGTGATATTTAAAATCCGAGAACTCCTCACCTGTATGACAAACCGCACAGCGCCCTTTCCCGAAGAAAATCATCGCTCCTTTTTTTTGCTGCTGGGATAAAGCGGAGATTTCTCCTCTTACATAGCTATCCCAAGCTGCTGGCTTAAGCTGAAACGCCAAGGAAATGTAAGCTGCCAAGGCATTGCCAATATGAGTAATATCAAACTCGCTTGTAGCCGGATAAGCTGATTGGAAGAGTTTTCTATATTCTGATTGCATAGGGGTCGAGGCGGCCGAAGTGCCTAACAAACGTTTAACCAAATTACTATAAACATTCAATGTCCGCTCTTGAAAGTTGTCAGGGTCGACTGTCATATCGACTAGATCCGCATGGTAGGTGGCTTGGTTCTCACCTCCGCGGCGTACAGATCGGCCCAGCATCTCATCAGGTTCAACTTGGGGAAAGCTTGCTGCGACGGCAAGTAGATTTTCGAATCCCTTTGGCAGTTTATTACCCATAGGCGATTCAAAATTCCCATTTTCACCCAACTGTACTCGTCCATCCCAAAATAGAGCGGTAAAATCGCTTTCTCCACGATTAAAAAACGGGAGCACATTTCTGGGTATGACAAAAGCTTCTGGAGATTGAAGCCTTTGCTCTCCCACTCCGCTTGAGCCGATACCCACAGCCATAGGCAACCCGTCAACACTGCCTTTGCTACGGACGTGACAAGTCGCGCAAGTCGTGTTGTTTGGCCCCCCCATGACGGGATCAAAAAACAGCATCTGCCCTAACTTTTCCTTCGGCCCCATGAACAACGGCCTGGTAGTCATGGGCTCAACACGATAGGCAGTGAGCACTTTCCTCAGAAGTTGATCTTCATGGTTAAGTTGCGACGCCTGCAGATGGCTAATCCAGGAGAGGAAAATAAAATACGTAAGAATCGACTTCCTCATATTAAAATCTATCCATGCGATGAGCATCGACCATCTGCTGTACCGTGATTTGTTCTACTTCAAGTACCTCCAGGCCTAACATCGCCAGTTGGTCTTCTGATAGACCCTGAATTAATAGCTGTTTACGAAGTATGTCGTAGTCGTGACAGACCATCATCCCAACGTCTGCACTTAACCTGAGACGTTCGGACTGTGGATCATTTCCGATCAATCCCCGTAGCGCAGCTTCCTCATGCATTGCCAGGTCGCACTCTAAAGCGAGTCGCTTGTACTCATCACCGTGACTATATTCGGCAATAAGCGGTCGAACATAATCATGGAAGACAATGAAGCCCAGTCCGATCACGGATATCACGGGAGCCCAAAATCGAATATATCTATAGACCTTATGATTCATTTGGGAACAATCACGCCTAAGGCGTTCAGTGTTTGCGTACCCATCATGCCATCTGCAGGCAAGCTGTTATGAGACTGGAATAATTTCAGTGCCAAACGAGTTTGCTCGCCCATCACGCCGTCTATGGTGCCAGGTTCATAACCTTTGATAATCAAACCCATCTGTACGCGCCGAATTAGCTCCATGAGTTTTTTATTATTAGGATCGAAATCTGAGCTGATGGGGCTGACTGTCGAAGGCCTTCCTGCGTCTACAGGATTGCGGCTACCGGTGGAACCACCAAGACTGTTCGAACCGCTCGTTCCAAAGTTGCTCGAGTAAGGTGTTTTTGGTGCTGAATAGGCAGGACTAGGGGGGGAATAAGTCTTACTTGGAGCCGTGTAAGTCCGGCTTGGAGCAGAGTAGGAACCGCTTCCTGAACTGTGAGATGAATGCGAGGAATGTGACGAGTGGGATCGATGGGCTGCGTATAGGTTATCGCCGGGCATGTTAAGCGGACGCAAGCTGACCGGATCGAGTCTGCTGCCGAAAGGGTTCTTCAGCCCCTGCTCCAGGGCTTGCACATCCGTGTTCACCAAAGAAGTTCCGGCAATGAATGCTGACAGCGACGTGATGAATTTAGACATTGATAATCCCTTCAATTTTTTGGATTTTCATCGAATGTTTACCTGGGTGATGCCATGAGAAAAGGCCTGCACACTCTGTTTTCACTCTGCACGTAGCACAGTCCTCAGCAAACGTACGTTTCCAATCGGAGATGCTTTTGTGTGCATACGGCCACAGAGTTTGTGGCAGAGCGCAGAGTGGGGCATTCATCAAAATGGCAGGTACCTTCGCTCGCTTCAGTGTCCTGAAGCCGTGACTGAGCTCCGTGCTCCAGTCTCGAAGGTCAATGTCGGTCAGTTCAGGGTTTGCCAAAGCAAAGCCAATGGGTTCACATGCCATTAATGCGACCTCACGGACGAAAGGCAAATTACGACCAATGAATTCGCAAAGCGCTGCAAGGTTTTCCAAAACAGGGCGAATCAGCACGATTCTCAACTGAACGGCTTGCCCAAATCGACGAAGATTCAATAGACCAGCCAGTGTCTCCTCAAATGCCCCCGGACTCTGCACGACAAAGTCATGTAGAAAGTCAGCATGCCCATAGAGCGGCACCATCCATGTCACGCGCTCACTCAACCCCTTTAACATGTGCTCAGCATAGATCGGATCAGCTAACAGCCTGCCGTTGCTCAACACGTCGTACCGAGTGCTAGGATGTTGATGAGCAAAGGTATCAAGCACTAGACGCAGATGCTCACCCAGCAACAAAGGCTCTCCTCCGGAAAATCCCAATGTATGCGGAGAGCTAGCTATATGATTGGCGACTTCTACCGCCTCGTTCACCAACCAGCTATCGTCATGTTTTGTCGGGGGCTGCGAGCACATTAGGCAATAGCTATTGCACCGATTGGTGAGGAAAACAGTGTGGTGCTGGTCTGTATACCGAAATAGGACATGCGCGTGATTCATGTGGTCGGCGACGGCTACTACGTCTTCGTCCATCAGAATGCCGCCGGTTTCAACCACAGTCTCTGCCTGCCATTGGCCTGCGGCATGGAGATTAGGTGTCAGTAAAATTAGGTTGGTTAGCCCAGCACTACGCAGTTGCGCAACTTTGGTGATCCCCTCCGCATCTGCGGCCCTCACTAAAAATCTCAATTCGGGTCGCCACTGCGCGCTCAAATTCTCGAGCGAAATGACTCTAGCTACTGTTCGATATCCAACGCCATGCGTTCGTACACGGACCTTACGCATCAGAATATCCAGCGGGGTGAGCCCAGCGATAGGCAATATCGAGAAAATCGTCGTCGGCAGTTCGTAACTTACGAAAAAAGTATTCGAAGAGCCATTTATATCGTTTGCAGTGTTCAGTAAGCAAAGCAACAGTCCTCATGTCACCAAACTCAGCTTGCGCCCCCACTGGATCAGGCCCGCAAAAACTATTGAACGCGCAAATTTCACAGCCCACTGCTTGAGTAGAAATACTTGTTTCTATCAGCTGCCTCATGACAGGAGAAGTCATTAACTGTGCAAGGGACTCACCAATAGAACCTAAACGCAAAGAACAATCTCCCGTTTCGGCGAGCATCCGTGCCTCGTCGCTTGGATAGACATAACCATCGTAGTTGTAGACCAGAACAGCAAGGCCAGACCCTGTCGGGCTTTGCAAATCGACGTAACCCGCATCGAAGGGTGATAAAAGTTTGTTAAAAATTAGTGCGGCGGTACCTTCACGCAACTCAGTACCTCTGGCGTTCCATTCTAAGACACGATGCAAAGCTTTCTGATAGAAGTTTGTGAACTCTGGAAGGGTGTATCCCAAATGCTTGATGTTGCGTTTGGCAAATCCATACAAGCTTAACGGTCGTATGAAAATTTCGGTGAATCCATTTTTTACATACTCATCCACAATGGCCTCAGGGTACGCAAGAGAGGCTTTAGTTGTGGTCATCAATGCTGCAACCGCGTGTGGCCCCATGATACGCCGTGCCAGTTCGATTCCTGCCAAAGTCCGGGCATGCGAATCACGCGATGGTAATGGGCGGTTTTTATTGTGCAACGTCGCCGGGCCGTCAAGGCTCGTTGAGAGGTAGACCTGATTATTTCTAAAGTACTCACACATTCCAGAGGTTAATTGGTGCAACGTTGATGCAACCACGAAACGAATACGGCGCTTGTGTTCCAGATTCATCTTTTGAATAAGATCAATTGCTCGTTGAATAAGATCGAAACGGAGCAGCGGGTCGCCACCTTGAAACTCAATTGTCAGAGCATTGGCCTGACTTTGAAAAATAGTCGCGCAAGCAGCATCAATCTGAATTGGGGTCATTGAATGACCCACATCTTCAAGACGTCTGCTGACTTGGCAGTATTGACAAGAATGTTCGCATTGAAGGGTAGGCACAATTATGTGCAAAGACTGACCTGCCAATACAGTTTCTTTCCGGGCCGCTATTCGTGATCGTAATAGCTCTAGAGTTCCGAAAGAACTTTTTCCGGTCAAAAAATACTTAGATTGTAGTTCCGCGCGCTTTTTGAACTCTAATTTTTCAGGTGCTTGGACTAGAGCCGACAATTCCTGTTGCGTCAAAAAGGCATGGTCACCTGCAGCACTAACGGCTACAACGGACTGATCGTCGAGCCGATGAAAACCGAATGGCAGCAGGCTTCCCACAACGAAGTTAGCGTTCATTCAGAGGCCTCCATAAACATATCCAGCCGCACTAATGTATTTAGTGGAATTTTCCTACGAGTAACTTCGTCATCCAACAGTTGCGTCAAAAGCTCATTGAACGTAGGAATGTTCGATTTTTCTGAACAAAGCGCCTGAAGGCCCGCGTCCACCTGCCGCAACTCGTACCCTCTATGAATCAATTCAGCTTGAAGAGCAAGCGATAAAGGGCGGTTGATATCTACCCAAAGCTTGGCCGGAGATGACTCAGGATAGATGAGATTGATATTCGTCACGGGCAACATTCCATTGATTTGCTTTATACATTGGCTCCATTCCAAAGAGCTAATTGCATGCTGACGTGTTCTGCCGATGAGACCAATTCCAACATTACGTTTTTACTCTGAACTTAAATCTTGACGAAAGATAGCAATATGATGTCGCTCCGTCCAAGTTTTTTTGGCTGACACAAACCCGCGCAGCTAACGGTGGCTTGCCTGTCAAAAAATAGGTGGGCTAGAACCCAAATCTTGCACCTCTGACTGACAGCTTTTGGCCGATTCTGTTGGAAAAGTCGGTCTGCCCAAACTGCCTGATCATTGACTGGTGAAAACGCCTTTTTTGCACGCGGCTACGTGAAGTCCGAATCCGGAAGCCCCTGCCAAAAGTAAAGATTTCAATCTCGGACGCGTACTTTTCTGATGCGCAAACCATGGCCGACTTTTTCAACAGAATCGGCCGGTTTCTGCCTGTCGCCACCTTCCGACTCGGATCGATTGCTACCTGTTGTCCCGACCGCTGTAAGAAGATCACTGCTTATCATGGATGCGAAGCAAGGTTTTCAGATCGAATACAAGCGAGGGTCAATGGAATGCTATTTCGTGAGGTATTCCAATTGGTATTCCAATCAAAATACAAAACTAATATTAACGATAATAATCAATAGGATAAATTACCGTTTCAAATTACCCCGGCCCACCAAACAGTAGTCTAGACCTGTCTCAGACAGTCTACGAAACACCCCAAGAAGCCCGCCCTGTGCGGGCTTTCTTGTTTCTGGCCGCATCTCCTTATCTACGCCTATAAACACTGCCCGTGTATCCCGCCGTGTACCTCTCAAAAAATTGAGTTGTAAACCGACTGTCGGCGTCCATCACCCCCGCAGCTCTCCTGGACTCACCCCCAATCGCTGCCTGAAGGCCGTGGTCATATGCGCCTGGGAGGCGAAGCCGCAGGCTTGGGCGATGTCCGCCAAGCGGTCCATCGAGCCGCGCAACATGAGCCGGGCCCGGAACAGGCGTCTGTCGATCAGGTAACTGTGCGGGCTCTTGCCCGTTGCGGCCTTGAACGCGCGCATGAAGTATCCCTCGGACAATCCCAGCAACCCCGCCATCGCCTGCACACTCAGCGGCCCGTCGAGCCCGGCGTCAACGAACTCATCAAGCAGGCGCAGGCGTTTGGCGGTCATGGAGCCCCGGGGCAGCGTCGGCATCGCTTCGCCTCCCTTCGCCCGCTCAGCCAATGCCAGTGCCCAAGCCTCCCAGTCGTCTTCCACCGAGGCCCGCAACAGCGCTCCGCGCATTCGCTGCGCAAGGATGATCGCCTGCCGATCGATGAGGTTGTTGAATGCACGGTCCCCCATCAAGGGCCTGCCATCGGTTCGGATGACCCGTAGATATTCACCGCCCTCGGGCGACTCGGAAAACACGTCACACCCGGCGGGTACGAACGCCAGGCCGTTGGGAGTGGCATTGAATGGGCGCACCCGATCGCTGCCAATGGCGTGGATGCCTCGCTGGCTGTCGAAGGCAAAGCCAATGGCCGCCTGGGTCGCTACGTATCGGCTTTCGTAGGCGGCGCTGGGCAGCAATTCGATCGCCCACGGCCCTGCTTCGGCTCGGCGGACCGGTTCGTGCAGGAGCGATGAAGGTAAGCAGCTTCGGCGGTTCATGAACACCATACTACTGAAGGGCAACCACAAAGATCAGGTCAGTTTTCTGAAAGCCAGCGGCCCGTGTCGCTGCCTAGACTGGGCAAAACCTCAGGGAGAATGCCCATGCACAACGTGACCCGCGACGACATCGAAGACGCTGCCCGCCAGGTGTATCAAGTAATGCCAGCCACCGCCCAATACGCGTGGCCCTTGCTGACCGAACGGCTGGGCTGCACCGTTTGGGTCAAACACGAAAACCATACACCTACAGGCGCCTTCAAGGTGCGCGGCGGCATTACGTTCATGCACTGGCTCAAGCGCACACACCCAACCACGGTGGGCATCGTTACTGCAACCCGCGGTAATCATGGTCAGAGCCTAGCCCTGGCTGCCCGGGCGCAGGGCCTGAGGGCGTTGATTGTGGTGCCGGTGGGCAATTCCGTAGAAAAGAACAACGCCATGCGCGGCTTTGGCGGCGAGGTCGTCGAGTTTGGCCGGGATTTCGACGAGGCCCGTGAAGAGGCCGCGCGCCTGGCCGAGACACAAGGCCTCTATCTGGTACCGCCCTACCATCGTGAATTGGTCAAGGGTGTCGCCACTTATGCGCTGGAACTGTTCAATGCGGCGCCGAACCTGGACAGTGTCTACGTCCCCATCGGCTGCGGGTCGGGGATTTGCGGGGTAATCGCGGCCCGCGACGCGCTGGGCCTGAAGACCCAGGTGATCGGCGTAGTGTCCACCGAAGCTGAGGCCGCGAAGTTATCGTTCGACGCTGGCGAACTACGGGAAACCGCTTCGGCAAATACCTTTGCCGACGGACTGGCAGTGCGTAAACCGGTCCCCGAAGCCTTTGCATGCTATGCCGCAGGCGCGGCACGGATCGTATCGGTCAGCGAAGAAGAGATTGCCGAGGCCATGCGCGTGTATTACACCGACACCCACAACCTGGTCGAGGGTGCGGGAGCTGCGGCACTTGCAGCGCTGATGCAAGAACGTGAAGCGATGGAGGGGAAAAGGGTCGGGGTCATTTTGTCCGGCGGGAATATCGACCGGCCGGTGTATGCGAGGGTGATAACGTGAACCCCTGTCGCATTTTGACGACCGGTTGCTCCACGCAGTGATCCGGCTTTGCGGCTCAGAAGCTCCGTGTCGTGCGCCTCCCCCTCGCCCTGTCGCGTGCGCGCTGCGATCCGTTGGAAGGGGGGGCTCTCCCGGACATCATCCCGATACAAGCCCCTTATTACCTGCCGCATTTGCTGCTGGCGGTACCCGCATTCGATGCTACATTCGATTCGCTGACGCAACGACTGGTCTGATAAGTCGACCTGACAAACATCAATGGATGACAGTCCAGTCTCCAGCGCTCGATGCTGGCGATCTAACCGCATGGATGCCTTTATGAAAATCAAAGCACTGACCCTCGCCTTTATCCTCACGCTCACGACTGGCTGCGCCAACTACAACGCGCGCAGTACCGGCGAAGGCCAGGACACCAGCACCGTCGGCAGGATTGCCTGTGACGCCGAACCCGCCAACCAGCCGGGCTGTTATGTGAAGCAATCGAAAGAGTGGAATTGGGGCGGCCTGCAGTTTGGCCTGGGCGCCAAGAAGTAAGGCGTTTCCAGTCCCGATACAGCTTTACCGCTGTTCACCCCCCAAGCCCCCAAAAAAAGAGCCCCATGCTCGCGATGAACGTTAACAATGACGCGCATTTTTGCATCAACGCATCGCTCTTGGGTTCATCGCAAGCACGCTCACGCCTACATCGGTGCCAGTGACTCAACACTTCTTCGCCTGATCCTGCGCCTGTGCCCACACGCGCTCTTCCTGCTCGCGCAGTTCGGGGGTGAACTCGGCGCCGAAATCCTCGGCTTCGAACACCTGGCGAATCTCGATTTCGGCCTCGGTGCCGGGCATCGGATTGGGGCAGCGCTTGACCCACTCGATGGCTTCCTCTTTCGATTTCACCTGCCACAACCAGTAGCCAGCGATCAGTTCCTTGGTTTCGGCGAACGGGCCATCGGTGACCAGGCGCTGGGCACCCGAGAAGCGCACTCGGGCCCCTTTGCTGCTGGGGTGCAGGCCCTCACCGGCGAGCAGGATGCCGGCCTTGACCAGTTCTTCGTTGTAATTACCCATCGCAGTCAACAGCTCCTGGCTCGGCATCTTGCCGGCTTCGGAATCCTGGCTGGCCTTCACAATGATCATGAATCGCATGGTGGTTTCTCCATTGGGTTGAGGGACTTACCTCTTGGTCGAATGACGGGGTTTGAAATCGACAGTCGCCATGAGAAAACTGACGTATCAGTGCCGGCTTTTTCCTGACACCGGTCCTTTCACTTGAGTCATGCCCCCTCAAGACACCACACCCTCATCTTGAATGACCTAATGTGTTGGCACCTGCTGGACCTGGTCCGGCCCCTGGAACTGCCTGACGGCTGGATCGGGGCAGTTGCATGCGCTCGGAAGCCGACTTTGCGGTCGATCACTTGCCCCAGGCCCCTATATGCCAGCAGTTCATCAATTGTTCAGAATTGCCCTCATATACTTTTTCGCAGCCCACCTCCCCCGCCCGCCCCCTTTCGGTAGCCTGATGCCCATGTCACGCCCCGCGCCGCTCTTGTTCCTGCTCGCAGCACTGCTGTTCTTCTTCGCCCTCGGCAATCACCAATTGCAAGGTTCCACCGAAGCCCGGGTGGCCGGTATCGCCATGCAGATGCACCTGGATAACGACTGGGTAACGCCGCGCCTGCTGGGGCAACCCTTTCTGGAAAAGCCGCCCCTGAGCCTGTGGCTGGACGCCGGGGCGATTCGTGCGTTTGGGGGCACGCCCTGGGCGGTTCGGTTGGCATCGGCCTTTGCCGGGCTGTTCAGCGTGATGCTGCTGTACGCCATGCTGCGCCGGTGGGGACGGCCGACGAACCTTGCCCTGGTCGCGGGGATCATGCTGGCAACCATGGCCAGCTACTGGGGTAACGTACGCGGGGTCGGTGAAGATGCCCTGCTGAGTCTCGGTGTCACCCTGGCGTTGCTGGCGTTCTACCAGGCGCATAAGCAACAGACGGGACAGCAACCCGCCACGGGTAGCTGGCTGCTGTTTGCCCTCGGCATTGCCATTGCCACGTTGAGCAAGGGCGTGCTCGGCCTGGCAATGCCGGGCGTGGTGATCTTCGCCTACCTGCTGACCGAGAGCCTGATCGACAAGCGCTTCACGCTGACAAGCTGGACACGACCGGCGCTGGTGACCGTGCTCGGTTTGATCCCCTTGCTGATCTGGCTTGTCCTGCTGTATCAGCGCGGCGGCTCACAGGCCTTGGCCGAAGTGTTGCTGACCAACAGCCTCGGTCGCTTCAATGGCTCGTTCGTCGAGGCCGGGCACTATGAGCCGTTCCATTACTACCTGGCCAAACTGCCGGAAGCGTTCCTGCCATGGAACATCCTGGTCTACCTGGGGCTGTGGCACTTTCGCAAACACCTGGCGAACAACCGCTACCTGTTGTTCTTTACCCTGTGGTTGCTGGCCCAGTTCGTGATGCTGACCCTGGCCTCCAGCAAACGCACCGTGTACCTGATGTCACTGACACCGGCAGCAGCGGTCATCGCGGCGGAATATGCCGCCGTGCTGTATGAGCGCCTGCGCCAACACACGGAGGCGTCAGGCCTGCTCGGGAAGCTGGCGCGTCATCGCCGTGCATGGGCAATCGGCCTGATCAGCCTGATCGTCATGGCGTATCTGTCTGCCGCCCAATGGGCCGCCCCGCGTGCCGACCGCACACTGTCGTTCCTGCCGTTGATCGAGCAGATCCAGGCGATGCAAGCCATGGGGCAGGACGTGGCGCTGTACCAGGCCAACGAACGGACAGCCGGGGCGAGCGTGTTCTACACCCAGGGCTTGCTCAAGAATTTGCAGACCGAGGAGCAACTGTCCACCTTCCTCGCGGCGTCCCCCACTCATGTGGCACTGATCGCCAGCGAGCGTGAGCCCGGCCCGCCCTTGAGGGTGCTGAAGACCATGAGGGTGAGCCGGCAGGTGTACTACTTCGTGGCGCAGTAAAATGAAAAAAATGCCGCCGAACTCAGCCCGACACCTGCACCTCGGTACCACCGACCCGGGCTGTCACCTTCTGCCGCACCGGCACATCCAGCCGCACGCGACCGTAAAATGCCAATGCCGTCAGCAAACAAGTGAGCCAGACAACGATCCCCGCCCAGAAGGTGTGGGACATGTAGTGCCAGCCCTGCAATACCCGCGTGGTGCCAAAGATAAAGCCCAGCAACAGCGCCCCCCACAAGATGGCCTGGGAATAGCGCCACTGGTAACGACGCGCCACGAAATACAGCGCGAGCAGGGTGAAACCACCGGAGGCATGCCCCCCCGGCCAGCAACGGCCGTCGCCCGCCTCCTTGAACAGCTGGAAGTTGTTGAACCACTCCATGTGGGCGATTTTTCCACCGTAGAGCGTGGTTTCAATCGGGCAGTACACGCTGGTGTGCGCCTTGAGGAAGTGAATCACGCCTGTGCATAGGGCGAATGCCAGCACCACGAACCAGAAATCCCGACGATGGTCAGTGGTAAACCGCAGCACCGACGCTACCTTGGTCCGCTCCAGAAAGCCGCCCAGGCGCGGGTGTTTCTGTGTGTTGAAGCGCGGCCAGACAAACGACAGCAACGCCCCGATCAAGGCGACTTCGGCAGTCCAGTCCGGAATCACGCGCGTCCACTTGTGGGTGATTTTTTCAAAGAGTCGAATGTGGTCGATCGGGAACGTCTGGGTCAGCGGATCAAAGAACAGATTGCTGAAGGCAATGTCGATGTGGGTCATGTCGAACATCACAAATACCGCCGCGGCGCAGAGCAGCGGGATACCAAGGCTCACCCAATAGAATCGGTGACGCACAAAAGTCTGCATCGTTCGTCTCGTCTGCACGTTTATCGATTACTGCGAGAACATCGAGCGCCAGTCAGTGGCGTCGAGGAACCCCAGGAGGTGCGCCTTGGCGTTGCCCTTGGCGGTGGATAAAAACAGCGCCGTCCCATAACCGAAGCTTGCGCCCGGCACGTTCAGCTCTTTTTCCAGCTCCGCCATGCACTCACTGTGGGTGACCAGCACCAGGTTACGTCCCGCCACCTTGTGGGCCAGTGCATCCCGTAGCAGGGTGCCCTTGCAGTTGAACAGCCAGTCCTGGCCGCTCGTGACCGAGTTGAACATGTAGCTGGACGTCTGTACCGCACGGGTCACGGGGCTGTTGTAGAGGTCCGTGCGGGACAGCCCCAAGCGCTCGAATTGTGCCCCCAACCCCACCGCCACACCCCGCCCACGGTCGGTGATGCCATCCGGGGCGTTCAGGCAAGTGGCCCTGGAATGATCACAACGTTCAACATGCCGCACCAACACAATCATCTCGCCAGCCGCCCAGTCAGCCTTCAGCCGTGTCAGGTCCGAGGTATTGCCCTGCGCCAGGTCCGTAACCGGTGCCGGCCGCAGCAGGTAAACCGCCGACAGCAGCACACACAGCCCCAGCAACAGCGCGATGACGGTGTTTTTGTAGCGCCTGATCTCCCTCAGCCCATCCGGGAGACTGGCACCCACCGACTCGATTCTTGACCTCACGACCCAACCGCCCCTGTGGCATTGCCTGCCAGATGAATGCATGTGTCGGCCTGATGCCGACGATGGCAGGACAATAGCGATGGGCAAGTCGGAGGCAGGTGAAATGAATGTAAAAAAAACCTGAGCACTGAGATTTTTCATCAGTGCCCGCTGACTGTTGGCAATCTGCTCATCTGCAATTTCTCGTAACGAAAACAGGTTCAGCTATCTCGCTGACTGCCGATACAGGACTTCTATACCCCTTGCTGGCTCCCAAAAAAAATAATCTTCCAGCCAACTGACGATCAAGAAGCGCAACGTTCCTGGAGGAATTTTCGATGAATAGCTGGTTTGCCAATATCAGCGTCAACCTGAAGCTGGGCCTGGGTTTCGGCCTGGTGCTGGCCCTTACCTGCATCCTTGCCCTGACCGGCTGGACCAGCCTGGGCGGGCTGATCGACCGCAGCAACTGGATGAGCGACATCACCCAGCTCAACGCGAGCCTGACCAAACTGCGCATTACCCGTTTGCAATACATGCTGGCCAACGGCGACGAGACCGTGGCGCAGACCGTGCAAACCTCCCTCGATGGCTTCAAGGCCCAGCAGCAGTCCCTGCTGTCGAGCTTCAAGAGCCCGGAAAACCTCAAGCTGCTCAGGGAACAAAGCGCCGTCATCGACGCCTACCAGCAATCCCTGAACAAGATGCGCAACGCCTACCGCACCGCCAACGCGGCGCGTCAGGCCATGGCTGAGAACGCCGAAAGCGCCAACACCCTGATCAACGACATCAATACCCGCGTGCGGCAGATGCCACTGAGCGATGAGCGCTTCGAACAGTTCCAGGTCATCACCGAGGCCAAGGAGCAGTTCTTGCTCGCCCGTTACGAAGTACGGGGCTACACCGCCGACAGCAACCCGGCCACCGAGCAAAAGGCCGCGGTACAACTGGACGCGGCCATTGCCAGCCTCAAGGCACTGAACAGCCACTTCGCCGACACTCAGCCAGACGCCTTGCGCCAGCTCGAACGCGTACTGACCAACTACCGCAGTGCGTTACAGGCCTATAAGGCTGCCAACAGTGAGGCCGTCCAGGCCCGTCAGGAAATGACCGTCCAGGGCAGCGACATCGTCAGCCGCAGCGACGCGCTGTATCAGATCCAGCTGGATCGCCGCGACACCGAAAGCGCCCGCGCACGTACCCTGCAATTGATCAGCACCCTGCTGGCGTTGCTGGTGGGTGTGCTGGCGGCCGTGGTCATCACCCGGCAGATCACCCGTCCGCTACGCGAAACCCTGGCGGTGGTCGAGCGCATCGCCAGCGGCGACCTGACCCAGGACGTGCGCGTGACTCGTCGCGACGAACTCGGTGTGCTGCAACAAGGCATCGCCCGCATGGGGGTGACCCTGCGCGACCTGATCAGCGGCATTCGCGATGGCGTGACCCAGATCGCCAGCGCCGCTGAAGAACTGTCCGCCGTCACCGAAGAAACCAGCGCCGGGGTCAACAGCCAGAAAGTGGAAACCGATCAGGTGGCCACCGCGATGCACGAAATGACCGCCACCGTGCAGGAAGTCGCGCGCAACGCCGAGCAAGCCTCGCAAGCGGCCGCCGCGGCAGACAGTGAAGCCCGTGACGGCGACAAGGTGGTCAACGAAGCGATCACCCAGATCGAACGCCTGGCCAGCGAGGTGGTGCGTTCCACCGAAGCCATGACCGTGCTGCAACAGGAAAGCGACAAGATCGGCAGCGTCATGGACGTGATCAAGGCGGTGGCCGAGCAGACCAACCTGCTGGCGCTCAACGCCGCCATTGAAGCGGCGCGCGCCGGTGAAGCCGGTCGTGGCTTTGCCGTGGTGGCTGACGAAGTCCGTGGCCTGGCCCAGCGCACGCAGAAGTCCACAGAGGAGATCGAAGGCCTGGTTGCCGCGCTGCAGAACGGGACCCAGCAAGTGGCGACCGTGATGAACAACAGCCGCAGTCTGACCGACAGCAGCGTCGCGCTGACCCGCAAGGCCGGCGCGTCACTGGAGAACATCACCCGCACGGTGTCGAACATTCAGTCGATGAACCAGCAGATCGCCGCCGCAGCCGAGCAGCAAAGTGCGGTGGCCGAAGAGATCAGCCGCAGCATCATCAACGTGCGCGACGTCTCCGAACAGACCGCCGCCGCCAGCGATGAAACCGCGGCGTCCAGCGTTGAACTGGCGCGCCTGGGCAATCAGTTGCAGATGATGGTCAGTCACTTCCGCGTCTGATCCAGGCACAACGAGTCCTCAGGCGAGCCGACCCCGTTCTCTGTGTTGATTCCCGAGTGGATCGTTAACGGTCATGCCCTGGTTCCTCCAGGGCATGACCGACATCTGTGGATCGCACAGATGATCAGTCAGCCGCTCAAATCTCCCACGGATTGATCACTTCAACCCCGGGAAACTCAAAGTCGCGAACATTGCGAGTCGCAATCAGAGCACCGTGGGTTCGGCAAATGGCGGCTATCTGTGCATCCGCCATTGACGCGGCCCGACCGTTTGCTTCGCGGCCCGCCACCAGCGTCGCGTACTCGACGGCTGCATGGGCATCAAAAGCCAATATTCTTCCGGCAAAGTCTTCTTCGAACATTGCCATCGCATGAGCTTCAAGTTTCTGTTTGCGCTTACCGAATGGGAGCCGGGCAATGCCATGGAGAATTTCTGCCACGGTAATAGCGCTGATTGCCAGATCCATCGCCGGTTGCGCGTCGACCCAGGCCAACACCTGTACATCAGGCTCGGCCCGCATGAACTCTGAAAGAACGTTGGTATCGAGCACAATCATTCGGAGAAATCCACGGCTGTCGCTTTCTCCTGGCGCGAGGGCAAATCGAGCTCAACCCCGCCACTGGCGCTGAACCTGCCGCGAATCCTGCTTCCAAGCCCGCCTGCCCGATCAACAGCGGCCAGCGCTCTTCCCAGAATCAGGCGAGCCTCCTCCTCCATCGAATGCCCATTGTGGGCGGCGGCAATCCGCAATTGTTCCTTGATCTGGTCGTCAAGGTTTCGAATCGTGATGCTGGCCATGATGCCTCCTGCAATCAATGAAATCATTGATTGAAGCTAACACGACTTGCTCCTCGAGAACATGCGGCGCCGCCGAACGGCGGCGAGTCCGACATACCTGTAGGAGCGAGCGTGCTCGCGATGAACTCAAGTGTTACGCGTTCTTTCTGAAAACACGCGTTATCGTTGACGTCCATCGCTGGCAAGCCAGCGCCTACAGGTATTGAGTCAGGCCCGGCGTTTACCGCGTCCCGCGCTGACGCAAGGCCGACGGCATGAAATACGCGTCCTCCGGCACCGGCTGGGCGAAGTCCACGGTTTGGCTCTCTTCGTTATCCAGGTTCTGCACGTAGTAACGCCGTGCCTGCAGATCGTGGAACACGTCCATCGCGCTCCAGGTCGTCGGCAGGTCGTAGAAGTTCTTCAGGTAGCCCATCGACACCCGCCACAGCTCCCCTCGCCCGTCATACTGGTCCACCACTGCGGCGCCCCAGCTGTCTTCGTCGAGAAACAGCACGCGCTTGGAGTAAATGTGTCGCGAACCCGGCTTGAGCGTGCCTTCCACCACCCAGACTCGGTGCAATTCATAACGGGTGTACTGCGGGTTGAGGTGCCCCGGCTTGAGCAAGTCCGCGTACTTCACCTCGGGGCTGCCGACCTTGTAGTTGTTGTAGGGAATGTAGACCTCTTTCTTGCCAATCAGCTTCCAGTCGTAACGGTCCGGCGAGCCGTTGAACAGGTCGGTATCGTCCGCTGTGCGCAGGCCGTCCGAGGACGCGATCGGGGTGTCATACGCCAGGTTCGGCGCACGGCGCACGCGGCGCTGGCCGGCGTCGTAGACCCAGGCCTGACGCGGGTCCTTGAGCTGGTCCAGGGTCTCGTGCACCAACGCCGCGCCGCCCGCCAGACGGGCCGGGCTCTTCACGAAGGCCAGGTAGTAGAACAGGATGTTCTTCAGGTCCGTGTACTGCCCGCCCGGGCGGTAGTAGGTGAACATCCCCTCCTGCTGCGAGGTCACCAGGGCGAAGCTGCCGTTACGTTGTACCGGCGCTTCGGACGCGCGGCGTACCACGTAGATCCCGCGATAACGGGTGATGTGGTTCCACAGCGCCTCGACACCGTCCTTGGGCACGGGGAACGGCACACCACCATAGGCATCGGCAAAGCCGTTGCCGCCGTCGAGCAGCTTGGCGCTGGTGGCGTTCTTGAAGGTGTTGTCATACAGCCACTGCGGCGCGGAACCCGAGCGACGGCTGGTGTACACCGGCATCTGGAAGGTGTCGGGGTAACTGTTGAACAGCGCGATCTGGCCCGCGCTGAGGTGGGCCTTGTACTGCTCGAGATTCGCCTTGGTGATGGTGAACAACGGCTTGTCGCCCGGGAACGGGTCCAGGTGATGCTGGCCCGGGGTATAGCCCTTGGGCGCCTGGGTGATGCCGCCGTCCCAGGCCGGAATAGTGCCGGCCGCATTACCGGCACGCTCGGCGCCCAGCGGCGTCAGCTTGGACTTGAGTTGTTGGGCGTCCTGGGGGGACAGGGCAGCCAGCGCGCTGCCAGCCGCCAGGCTCAGGACCAGGGCCAACGTGGTCTTGATCAGTCGCGGTGTGTGAAGCATGGACATTCTCCGAAATAAAGGCAGGGCGGCATCGCCCGCAAGCCAAGGGGCCTGAACACTCACAGGAAGTACTTGAGGTTGAAGCCGACGTTGTCACGGTCGCGAATACCGTTGTTCTGGCCACCGCCGTAGAACTCGGTGTACTGCAGTTCGGCCTCCAGCTTGTTCTGGTAGTTGGCCTTGACCCCCAGGGTGTAGGCCTTGCGACCCTCGATGGTGTTGCCCGCCTGATAGCTGTTGCCCTTGAAGTCATCCTTATAGACGACATAGGGCGAGACGTTGACCCCGGCATACACGTCGTTCCAGGTGCCGTTGAACATCGCGGTGTAGCTGTAGGAGTTACGGTTGACCTGGTCACCACGATCCCCACCGGACACATAGGAATAGTTGCCGGTGCCGGCGTAGTAGCGGTTGCTGCCGTCATAGGCGGTGTACTGCAGGTTGCTGCCGCGCAAATGTTCGGAGGCCAGTTCGAACACGCCGAACAGGGAGTCGAAGGACAGGTTCGGGCCAAAGTTGTAGATGCTGCCCAGGGAGGTGTTGAACGATTCCACCCGCTCACCGTTGTTGATCTGGCTGTCGAGCTGGACCATCTGTCCGCCGATGTTGATGGTCTGGCCGGCCGCCGCCGCAGCGGCGCCATTGGCCAGGTCGCCGATCAGGTCGTTGGTGGCCGCGACGCCGATGGGCAGGTTGGGCCGATAGGCCACTTCGCCAAAGACCGATGCCTGGCCCAGGGTGGTGTTGAAGCTGAAGCCGTACATGCGAATGTCTTCGGCGTAGCGCCGATGCGCCTGAATGTTGCCCAGCACATCCACGGTGGCCAGGCCGTTGGCCAGCTCCCCGGCCTGGCTGCCGGCCACCCCGGCCAACAGGTTGGTCAGGGCATCCATGTCGATGCCCTGGTAACCGCCCAGGTCAGCGGAGATGGTCGGCTCCTTGGCATGGTAGTTGACCAGGTACACGCCGAACTCGGTGCTGTTGAGCTCCTCGGCGATGTAGCGAAAGGCGAAGCCGAACTGACCATCGTTGCGGGCGTTGTAGTCCTTGCCCACGGAGGCCACCTTGAGGGTATTACCGAACGCCGGCGTCACACCGTTGGCGTACAGGCCGGTAGTCCCCAGGACCTGGCTCAATACCGGGTTGTTGCCCAGCGCGCTGTACAGATCGATCACGTTACCGAAACCGGGCACCGGCGTATCCAGCGCGGTGCCGGTGAAGTTGTTGTACGCGGTGTTGCCGCCGTCGGCGAACAGATCGGTCTGGGAGTAGAAAGTGCCGACCGGGTCGATGCGGGTTTCCTTCCAGTTCGTCTGGTAGAAACTTTCCATCGTCAGGTTGTCGCTCAGGCCGATGTTGAAGCTGACTGCCTCTACCGGCATCAGCACTTCCTTGACCTCGGCCCCCGGCAACCGGTACTTGGCCGCATCCACCGGGTTGGTGGTGTTGACCCCGCCGCGATAGAAAATGCCCTCGCCCCAGTTGAACACCTGGCGCCCCAGGCGTGCCGTCACCGGCATCGCGGCCACGTCCCAATTGCCGTAGATATAGGCGTCGAGCATCTCTACCCGGCTGCCGGCGATGTCACGGGTCTGATCGGTGAAGTGGTCGTCGTTGGGGTAGCTCTGGCTCGGCTGCGAGGGGCTGTTGTTGCGGTAGTAATCGTTGCGCTTGTCCATCAGCTGGGTGTCATAGAACGCGGTGCCGCGCATGAACATCCCGTAGTTCTGATAGTTGGCTTCCAGCTCCGAGGTGATCTTGTACACCTCGGAAACCAGCCCGGTATCGAAGTTGCGATTACCGTCGTTGGTGTTGACGTCATCGTTGCTCTTGTCCCGGCCCTGGACCCGCCACAGGCGGCCATAGGACAAGGTACTGTCGAACGAACCGGTCACCTCTTTGTCCAGCAGGCTGAACTCCATGGCCTGCACCCCGTCGACGGCGCACACTTGCAGCAGCCCTGCCAACCCTATCCCCGCCGACAACGTGCCCGGCACCTTCGCGCTGGACAGGCGTGATCGAATGCTCATTGTGTGTTCCTCCCTTCCCTGCTGATCTTGTTGTTTTTGTATCCGTGCACCCTCGCCCAACGGCTCAAGGTGCAGCGGTATCGCTCTGGGCCGGGGCCAGGCCAGCACCGACATAGATCCGGCTATGAGCCCCGAAATGCCCCAGCAGTTGGAACAGTTGCTGATTGAGTGCCGGGTGGTCGAACGCTTCGGGCTGCAACTGGTTGCCGGCGCTGAAGCTCAGGGGGGCCGGGGTTGTGCTCAGCCATTGCCCGATCGCGGCATCAAACTCAGCGGCCTGGGCGACGGACTGGGCCGAGACGACCTCACGCAGGTAGTCCACCGAATACGGTGGGTAAGTGGCGTCTTCGCGAATGTCGACGTATGCGTTGAGCATCGGGTGCGTCTGGCCCGCACGCAGCAGGCGCTGGAGCCAGGCGAACTGATACTTCTCCACCTCGGTGTGCCGGGTAGCGACCCGTTCGATGGCCTCGTGCTTGTCGCTGTCATAGCCGGCCAAGGCCTTGGCCTCCATCAACAGCATGCTGTCGAGCTCGACACCCGGCAGCGGTTTGGCGTGATACGGCTGGGTCAGGTCCTGAACGTAGTGCAGGCCCCAGCCAAGAAAGCGATAGCCCCAGTAGGCATGCCCCGTGGCGAAGGCCAGGCGCGACAAACTCAGGTATTGATAGGCCCGCCAGTCCGGCCAGTTACGCTGCAGAAAGCCGGCTGCGGCGTACACCACCGGGCTCTCATGGAAAAAGCCCATGTGGAACGGCGCCTGGGAGCTGTACTGGAAACGCGGATCGCCAAAAGGCTGCGGGCCGAAGCCGTACAGCGCAGCCACGTCACCTGGATTGTCACTGAACAGGTTGATGTCGTGACCGTAGTCCGGCTCGTCGGCGGCGCTGGCGAGCACCGCCACGGGCGATACCTTTTCCCCGGCCGTCAGGCGGATGAATCGCTGCTGGTTCCAGGGCGAACGGGTTTGCTCGACCATCACCTGCTCGGCCGTGAGTTGCTCACCTGCCACCGGGATTTGCCCCGGCATCGGCTGGATCACCATGGCCAGATGGATCTGCGGATTGACCCGCAAGGCGCCGAGAAACGCCTGTCGCAGATTGTCCCCGGGCACGGGTGGCAGCTTGAGGTTGTCCGGGCGCGGCGGGTATTCGGAAAAGTGCTGACGGGCGAAGCGCTCCTGCGCCTCCAACAATTCGCTCACGCCCGCGTACTGCTGGGCGAGAAACTGCTCCAGGGGCTCGACCACGACCGGCGGTGCGTCGCGCAAGGCGGCCAGTTCCTGCAACGCCAGGTAGCTGCCCACCGTATGGTTGGACCAGCCCCAAGCCGTGGGGGCAGCCGCGCCGAGCAGCAGCAGGAGAAACGTCAGCTTCATGGGTTTTTTGATCTTATTGGATGAGCACAGGGGCTGAGCCTAACAACCGACCCAAGCCATGGCACTGTCCAATCTCGCCAAAAAAACTCTCCGATAGCGCCACGGCAAACAGGCAAAAAGCGCCAGGCCAGAGCGAGCCAGCCGACTCGCCCACGCTCGTGAATCGGCCTTCAGGCCGGGTAGCCGGTGATCTGCCGGATGCTTTGGTACAAGGGCTTGAGCTGGCGGTACATGCGCAGGTACACCTCGTTGTACAGCCGCTGATAGATCTGCTGCGCCTCGGGCCTGGGCATGAACACCTCGCCGACTCGGGTCATGCCGGCAATGGCCGAGGGGAAGTCCGGATACAACCCAAGCCCCACCGCACAGGCAATCGCCGCCCCCAGGCCGGAGGCTTCGTAGACGTGGGGGCGCTCCGCCGGCAGGCCGAATATGTCCGCGGTCAGCTGCATCGCCGCATCGCTCTGGGAGCCCCCGCCAGCCACCCGCAAGCGCTCGATGGTGACGTTCGTGCGCTTCTCGATGCGCTCCTTGCCCTGGCGCAAGGCATAGGCCAGCCCTTCGAGGATCGCCCGATAGATGTGCGCCCGGGTATGCACATCACCAAAGCCGATCATCGCCCCCTTGGCTTCCACACCCGGCTCGCGGATACCCGGCGACCAGTACGGCTGCAGCATCAGGCCCATGGAGCCCGGCGGCACCGCATTGACCAACGCGTCGAACAGTTGCTCCGGCTCCACGCCCTGTTCCTTGGCCTGCTGCATTTCCCGCAGGCCAAATTCGTTCTTGAACCAGCTGACCATCCAGTAGCCGCGATAAATCATCACCTCGCAGTGGTAGTGATCCGGCATCGCCGCCGGGTAAGGCGGGATCAGCGGGATGATTTCCCGGTAGCGCGAACGGGTGGTGGTGATCGTCGCGGTGGTGCCATACGACAGGCACACCGTTTTCTCGTCGAGCACACCGGCGCCCAGCACTTCGCAGGCCTTGTCGGCACCGGCGGCGATCAGTGGCAGGCCCTCGGGAATGCCGGTATGCCGACTGGCCTCGGCGCTGATGTGGCCCAGGGTTTCACCGGGTTTGTGCAGGCTAGGCAGTTGCTCGGGGCGCACCGCCAGCGCCTGCCATTTCCAGTCGGAGGGCGCGGCCCAGCGCAGCCGCTTGAAGTCGAACGGCAGGTAGCCCACGCAGCAGCCCACCGAGTCGACAAAACGCCCGCACAGACGGTGGGTGAGAAACCCCGAGAGCAACAGGAATTTGTCGGTGGCCGCCCACACATCGGGTTGGTGGCGAGCGACCCAATTGGCCTCGGCCTGGGCGCGAAAATAGTCCACGGTGGCTTGCGCGCCGACCAGTTTGAACAGCCAGCCCCAGGGCCCCTTGATCCCGCCTTCGACCTCGGTCTGGCGCTGGTCGAGCCACAGAATCGCCGGACGCAGGGCCTTGCCCTGGGCATCGACGTTGATCAGGGTGCCGCGCTGGGTGGTCAGGGACACACCGCCAATCTGCTGGCGATCGATACCAGTCTGCTGCCACAGTTGCTGGCAGGCCTCCCCCAGTTTGGCCCAGTAATAGTCCGGGTCCTGCTCGGCCCAGCCGGGCTGGGTCGAGTAATAGGCCTGCAACTCGACCTTGCCTTTGCCCAGCAGATTGCCCTGCAGGTCGAACAGCAAGGCGCGTACGCTTTGGGTGCCATTGTCGATTGCCAACAGGTAGCGCTTGTTCTGGTTATCCATGGAGCTCTCTTCAATGGGCATTCAGTGCGTGGCATCCGGCAAACCATGATGGCGTTGCCACAACGCCCGGTAACGCAGTTCTTCCTCTTGCCAGCGCTCGTCATCCCAGCCCAGCCGGGGCTGGCACAGACGACGAATCGCCGGCAGCTCGTCCGCCGCGCCCCTGGCCAGCAACAACCCGACTCGGGTGCGGCGCAGCAGCAAGTCATCCAGGTGCAGGACCATCTCCGCCTCGCAGGCAAAGGCCAGTTCCGCCCACAAGGTGTCACTGCCGCCCACGGTGTCGCCGCCCAACTGTTCCAACAGCTGCGCCAACCGTGGCAGATCGCGGCCATGACGTCCGGCCAGGCGTCGCCACTGACGGCCACTCAGGCCTGGGATCGGCAGTCCCGGCACGGCGGCAAACACCGGCGCGCCGTCATCGCTGACAGGACGTCCGAGCATGGCCGCGCAGGCCTTCAACACCTCAATGGCCTGGGGACGAAAGGTAGTCAGTTTGCCGCCTGCCAGGGTCACGCAGCCGGGCTCCTGCCACAGCACATGCTCACGGGCTTCATCCGAGGGCTTGCCCTGCTGCTCGCCACTGGCGCTGCCCACCACCGGGCGCACGCCCGACCAGGTCGAGAGCACATCGGCGGCAACCACCTCGGCCCCCGGGAACTGCCGGGTGCACGCCTCCAGCAGATACTCGAGTTCCTCGCCGCTGATGCTCGCGCTCTGATCCAGGTCCTCGCGATGATCCAGGTCGGTGGTGCCGACCACGGTGGCACCTTCCCAGGGGAACACAAACACCGGCCGGCGATCGCGCGGGTGCAAGAAAGTGAACGCCTGTGCCACCGGCAGACGCCAGCCCGGCAACAGCAGATGACTGCCACGCAACGGCCGCAGCTGCCGGCCAGCGCTCGCCGGTCTTAAACGCTCGGCCCAGGCGCCGGTGGCCACCGCCAGCGTGCGACAACGCAACTGCAGCGACGCCCCTCCTTCACAATCCTCGACCTGCACCCCGCAAACCCGCCCATCTTCGCGCAACAACTGCTGTACCCGCACGCCGTTGAGCGCCAACGCGCCATCGGCCCGGGCCTCGGTCAGCACGCGCATCACCAGGCGGGCGTCATCGGTCAGTGCATCGACAAAACAGGTCCCGCCCAGCAGATCGTCTTGCGCGACGCCCGGTGCCAGATAACGCATTTGTTGTGCGTCATAAAAGTGATGGCCACGCCGCCCGGCCAAAGCGTCATAGACCGTCAACAGCCCACCCATCACCCGGGGGCCGGGAAAGCCGCCACGGTAATGGGGCATCAGAAAACTCATGGGCTCCACCAGCCCCGGGGCTTCTTCGAGCAGGCGCTGGCGCTCGTGGACCGAGTCGCGGGTCAGGCGCCACTGGCCCTTGGCGATATAGCGCAAGCCGCCATGGACCATTTTCGAAGAACGACTGGACGTGCCCCAGGCAAAGTCGCGCTGCTCCAGCAGCAGGCAACGCCAGCCGCGACGCGCCGCTTCACGCAGGATCCCGGCGCCGCTGATACCGCCGCCGATGACGATCAGGTCCCAGGTTTCGTCCGCCAGCGTCGGCAACACCTGCCGTCGCCACGCCGCATTCCAGTCCAGGCTCATGGCCGTCACTCCTGCAGCAGGGTGCCAGGGTTCAGGCGCCCGGCAGGATCGAAATGCCGGCCCAGGGCCTGAAGGGTATCCATGGCCAGCGCGCCTTTTTCCCGCAGTAGGTACGGCGCGTGATCCTTGCCCACGCCATGCTGGTGACTGATGGTGCCGTGGTTGTCGACGATGGTCTGGCTGGCCGCCTGCTTGAGCGCCTGCCAGCGCGCCAGCGTGGCCGGGTAGTCGGCCGCCGGACGGAACACGTAGGTGGTGTAGATGCTCGAGCCTTCACCGTAGACATGGGACAGGTGGGTGAACACATGGACCCGCTCACCTTCGGCGGCCAGGCCATCGCGCAGGCTGTTTTCGATGCGGTTGAGCAGGTTGTCGACATTGCTCCAGTCGGTCGCGGTCTCCAGGGTGTCCACCACGTAGCCGGCGTTCCACAGGTTCTCGCGCAGATAGGGAAAGCGGAAGCGGTTCTGCGCCCATTTCTTGCCCAGCAGGGTACCGGTGAACACCCCGCCAAAGGCCTTCAGGTGTTGCCTGGCCTGGCTCAGGGACAGGGCATTTTGCCGCCGGTTACCGGTCACGCCAAAGGTCAGCAGGCATTTGCCCGCGCCGGCACCGCGCAGGGACAGGTACTTCTCCAGCCAGGCAATCTGCTGCGGATGGCCCGCCAGGGCCAGCTGGGTTTCGGTTTCCACGGCGTTGGACAGGCGCAGCATCGACAGCGGCACGCGGGCCTGGGCCAACTGGCGGATGGCTTGCAGGGCGCGGTTCCAGTCGGGCAGGAACACACCGTAGAAGCGTTCATCGGCCGGCAGCGGGCTGACCCGCACCTTGACCTGGGAAATGATCCCGAAACGGCCTTCGCAGCCCAACACCACTTCGCGCAAAT
This sequence comes from Pseudomonas sp. Irchel s3b6, assembly GCF_900187415.1. Classification (NCBI taxonomy): domain Bacteria; kingdom Pseudomonadati; phylum Pseudomonadota; class Gammaproteobacteria; order Pseudomonadales; family Pseudomonadaceae; genus Pseudomonas; species Pseudomonas sp. Irchel s3b6. Next base: position 323,321 of record NZ_FYDM01000005.1, read on the forward strand.
CCGGACCGGCCGCCGAGGCCGGGAACGTCGCGATTTCCAGCGGCCCGGCGAAGGTTTCCAGGGTTCCGCCGGCGAACAACTGCTCGATACGCCCGTAGCGCAAGGACTGCTGGCCACTGGAACGACTGGCCACCCAGCCGCCCAGGGTCGACAGCTCCCATGACTGCGGAAAATGCCCCAGGGTGTAGCCCCGTGCGCGCAGTTGGCTCTCCACTTGCGGCCCGGTGGCACCGGGGCCGAAGGTGGCCAGCAGGCTCTGCTCATCGAGATCGAGCAAGCGACTCATGCGCGCCAAGGACACGGTCACCACCGGCCGTGTGGACAGCGGCGGGTTGATGTGCCCGGCCACTGACGTGCCGCCGCCATAAGGGATCAGGCACAGGTCCTGTTCCTGGGCCAGCGCCAGCAACTGGCGGATCTGTTCGGCACTCTGCGGGAACGCCACCGCATCGGGATAAATGCCTGGCGCGCCTTCACGCAGGGCCAGCCAATCCGACAGGCTCTGGCCGCGAGCATGCAGCAAGCGGTCGTGGGCACCGACACTGTAGAGCGGGTGTTCGTTGAGCCGCGAAGCCGGCACCCTGGCCAAGGCCGCCTCAAGCGTGGCATCGGGCAGCGCCTGGCCGGTGCCGACCCGTGCCGCGAGAAACCCCGCCCCCTGGGCCGGCAACTCGACCACCGTGGTTGCATCCCCCCAGCCGTTCCAGCGTCGCATGCGTGTGTCCTTTTCCGGTTCTTATAGGTGACATTTCAGGCGCCTATACTAGCCAGCCGCCCGGACCTGTCACGGTCGCATCGGGCCAGTTCGAGTAGCCAATTGAGTCAACCCGCGCAGCCGGCTCCAACCATTTACTTTAGCGGTGGTTTCAAATTACCTTTCAGGGTATTCGCCCGCGCCAGCGCGTGCCTCGATCAAAGGAACCCGATCATGCAATCCCTTGGCTACACCTCGGTTCCCCCGCTGCTCAAATACGTGCGTCACGCCGAACAGCTGGGCGTGGCCATCGAGCCTGCGTTGGCGGCGGCCGGGTTGCAGGCCCGACAATTGAGCGACAACAGCCTGCGCTTGCCGGGCGAAGCCCATGAACGCTTGCTCGACTACTTCTGCGAACACTCGGGCGACCCGTTGTTCGGGCTCAATTCGGCGCGTTTTGTCCTGCCCAACTCCTGGAGCGTGCTGGGCTACATCACCATGAACTGCGCGACCCTGGGCGATGCCATGAGCCGGATCATGCCCTTCGAGAAGCTGGTGGGCGACATGGGGGTCAGCCGCGCCGAACTCCAGGGCGACCACGTGCACCTGATCTGGACCTGTCGCCATCAACGCCCGCGAATCCGTCGGCACCTGGTGGAAAATGTCCTGGGGTCCTGGCTGCAATATGCGCGCTGGATTGCTGACACCCAGCTCTCACCCGCCGCGATCTGGTTCGAGCACGGCATGCCGGCGGACACGGACCTGGCGCAATACGAGCAATTCTTCGACTGCCCGGTGCTGTTCAACCGGCCGTACTCGGCGCTCATTACCCCGCTGCCCTACCTGCAGTTACCCCTGCGCCAGGCCGATGCGCAATTGCTGCGCACCCTGGAGGAACACGCCCTGGGTTTAATGGCCACGCTGGAAGACGCGTCCCTGGAGCAACGGGTGAAGAACATCCTGCGCCAGTTGCTCAAGGAAGGGCTGCCGCGCAAGGAACAGGTTGCCGAACAGTTCGCCGTGTCGGTGCGCACCCTGCAACGCCAGTTGCACCAGGCCGGTACCACTTACCAGCAAATCCTCGATGACCTGCGCCAGGAACTGGCCGAGCACTACCTGCTCAACAGCGCCTTGCCGATCCAGGACATCGCCCAGTACCTGGGCTTCACCGAACCGCGTTCGTTTCACCGCACCTTCAAAAGCCGACGCGGGATGCCACCTGGCGAGTTCCGCCAGATGCACCGCGCGCCGGACGAAGCCTGAGGCTCAAACGCAGATCGCGTTGGTGAACACCAGCCGGTTGCCGAACGGATCGTTGATCGTCATGTCCTGACTGCCCCAGGGCATGGTCTGGATCTCGGGATGGGCATAGCGATAATCCTTGGCCAGCAACTGCTGGTGGAACGCTGGCAGTTCATCGGTCTCGATGCGCAATGCCGACCCCGGTGTGGCGTCGCCATGATGTTCGGACAAGTGCAGCACACAATCGCCCCGCGACACCTGCAGATACAGCGGGAAATTCGCCTCGAAGCGGTGCTGCCAGTCGAGGCTGAAGCCTAGAAAATCGACGTAAAACTCCAACGCCTTGGCCTCGTCGAAGATCCGCAGGATGGGGGTGGTTTTTCCAAAACGCATGATGCTGCTCCCTGGGTGAAGGGGCTCATCCTATACAAGGAGCGAGCCTTGATACGATCGCCAAATCGTTCCCACGCTCCCGCGTGAGAACGATCATGGCGGACAGGCGTTACTTCACGACTTGACCCACACCCCGCCCGCGAGGGTCGGAGGCGGTTTCCAGGGCGCTGCCATTGACGCGGATCGCCTGGATATCGCCCATTTCCCAGCCCTGGTCTTCCAGGGTGTAGCCCATGGTTTTCAGCTCATCGGCGACCTTGCCGGTCAGGGGCGCGTAGGCGTCGAAGTAGATCGTGTCCTTGGGCAGCAACTGGTGATGGACGCGTTGCGCGGCCACGGCTTTTTCCAGCGGCAGGTTGTAGTCATACAGGTTGTTCAGCACCTGGAAGATCGAGGTGAAGATCCGCGAACCACCCGGCGTGCCGAGTACCAGCGTGACCTTGCCATCACGGGTCACCAGGCTGGGGCTCATCGACGACAGCATGCGCTTGCCCGGAGCGATGGCGTTGGCGTCGCCACCGACCACACCAAAGGCGTTGGCCACGCCGGGCTTGGAGCTGAAGTCGTCCATTTCATCGTTGAGCAGGAAACCCGCGCCTTTGACCACGACACCGCTGCCGTAGTCCCAGTTCAGGGTGTAGGTGTTGCTCACCGCATTGCCGTCGGCATCAACGATGGAGAAGTGCGTGGTCTGATGCGGTTCCAGGCCTGGACGGACTTTCTCGGTCGGCGAAATGGCGTTCGGGTTGACCTCGGCAGCGCGTTTTTTCAGGTACGCAGGATCGGTGAGCTGCTTGACCGGCACGTCGGAAAACGCCGGGTCGCCAAGGTAGTCGGCACGGTCGGCGAACACGCGTTTTTCGATTTCCGCGAGCAGGTGAATGTATTTCGCCGAGTTCAGTTCGACGCCCTTGAAGTCGGCGGCGCGGTCTTCCTTGATGGCGATCAGCTGCGCCAGGGCGATACCGCCGGAGCTCGGTGGCGGTGCGGTGTACAGGGTATTGCCGCGCCAGTTGACCGTCAGCGGCTCACGCCAGTTGACCTTGTAGTCGTGCAGGTCCTGCTTGCTGATCAGGCCCTTGTCGGCCTTCATCTGCGCGACCAGCAGGTCGGCGGTCTTGCCTTCGTAAAACTCGCTGGCGCCCTTGTCGGCGATCCGCTCCAGGGTCTCGGCCAGTTCGGGTTGGCGGAAGGTTTCGCCGGGCTTCATGCTGCCAAAATAATCGGCGAAGTTGGTCGTGCCGTTGAACAGTTTCAGCGCATCTTCGCGGTACTGGTACTGTTTGTCCGCGACTTTGAAACCGGTCTTGGCGTAGCCGATGGCCGGGGTAATCAGCTCGCTCCAGGGCAGCTTGCCGAACTTCTTGTGGGCTTCCCACAGGCCCATCACCGTGCCCGGTACGCCGGCAGCGCGAGCGCCGACCAGGCTGAGGTTCTCGATGACCTCGCCCTTCTCGTTCAGGTACATGTCGCGGGTCGCGGCTTGGGGCGCCGTCTCGCGGTAGTCGAGGAAGTACGGCTTGCCGTCGATGAACAGGGTCATGAAACCACCGCCACCAATGTTCCCCGCTTCCGGGTAGGTCACCGCCAGGGTGAACGCAGTGGCCACCGCGGCGTCGACGGCGTTGCCGCCTTTCTTCAGTACTTGCGCCGCGACATCGGCGCCGTACTGGTTCGGTGCAGCCACGGCACCGCCTTCCAGCATTGCAGCAAACGACGACGAGCTGGCGGCAATCGCCGCCGCCAGGGCCAGGGTCTTGAACAACACAATACGCATGGAATCCATCCTTTCTTGTTATAGAGGCAGGAGGAACCTTAGGCTTTGTAACAAGGTTTGGGCAAGTCCACCTTGTGCTGAATTCACACCACCACCGAAGCCTGCTACGGGACCCGGCCCGACAATCCAACTGCGAACCGATCCCTGCTGAAAAGGCTTCGCTCTACCTCATTCACGCTTGCGCGAAGGTCATGCGTCAGCCTTCGAACACTTCACTCGCATAAGCGGCCAGCTTGCCCTGGATGAAGTCGAGAAAGCACTGAATCCGCAGGGCCAGTTGCGAGTTGCGGTAGTACACCGCATTGATCGGCTGGCGGTAGCCGCTGTTGGCCTGGGTCAGCACCGGCTTGAGGCGTCCGGCCTTGATATCTTCGATCGTCATGAAGTGCGACAGGCACGCGATGCCCTGCCCCTCTAGCGCCAGATGACGCAAGGTTTCGCCGCTGGAGGCACTGATGCCCGGCTGAATCTGCCAGCGGTCACCGTGCGCGTGGCGCAACGGCCAGTGGTTGAGGGTTTCGGTCTGGGTGAAGCCCAGCAACCGGTGCCCGGCCAGCTGTGCAACGCTGGTCGGGGTGCCGTGTTTTTCCAGATAAGCCGGGCTGGCCAGGATGTGCAACGGACTGCATCCCAGCGAGCGCGCATGCAGGGTCGAATCCGCCAGGGCACCGATGCGGATCGCGATGTCGGTGCTCTGCTCCAGCAGATCGATGATCAGGTCGTTGCTGTTGAGTTCCAGCTGGATGTCCGGGTACAGGCGGCAGAACTCATCGATGTAGGGCACGATGACATGCAGCATGAAGGGCGACGCGGCGTTGATCCGCAGCCGCCCCGAGGGCGTCTGGTGCCGCGACGACAGGCGCTCTTCCAGCTCGTCCATCTGCTCGAGGATCCGCTTGGCCTGCTCGAAGAAGTACTTGCCCTCTTCGGTCAGGTCCATGCGCCGCGTGGTGCGGTTGATCAGCGTGGTGTCGAGCTTGGCCTCCAGTCGCGACAGCGTGCGGCTGACCGCCGAGGGCGTTTGCCCGACCTGCTCGGCCGCCGCGGAAATCGAACCGCACTCGATCACGCAGACGAAAATCTGCAACTCATCGGATCTGGCTTTCACGTGTGCCCCTTCAATCAAAACAGGTCTGATAGTAGCTGGATGCGGGGCAGAACGCAGGTCACGCCGGCAAGTTGAACACCTGCTTGAGGTGCTGCTCGTAGCGCGCGATGTCGGCTTCAATGTTCGGACGCTTCATCACGTCGACACACAGGAAAGTCGGCAAGCCGGTCATGCCAAGGAACTCATTGGCCTTGTGAAACGGAAAATACACCGCGTCCACACCCTTGGCTTCAAAGAAGTCGGTCGGATCGTCGAAGGCTTGCTGCGGGGCATTCCAGGTCAGCGACAGCATGTACTGCTTGCCGTGGATCAGGCCACCGCTGCCGTACTTCTGCGAGGCGTCGGAACGGGTGCGGCCGTCACTGGCATAGAGGCTGCCGTGGCCTTCGGTGAAGACTTCGTCGATGTACTTTTTCACTGTCCAGGGCGCGCCCATCCACCAGCCTGGCATCTGGTAAATGATCACATCTGCCCAGAGGAACTTGCTGACTTCATCGCTAATGTCGTAACCCTCGTCGATGTGGGTCACTTTGATATCGACACCGCCACGGTCCAGCACGCTCAGGGCGGCTTCGTGCAGGGTGGCGTTGTAGCGGCCGTCGGAGTGGGCGAATTTCTTGCCGCCGTTGAGCAATAGCACTTTTTTCATGGGGAGCCTCATCATCTGGGTCCGATGCGCCGCGTGGTGGATCACTCGCGCAATCGGGGAAGGTTCAATTCGATGACGGCAGGGTATCGATCGACACCCCCGTGAATAAGCCCTGCTTCGGCAAAATACATTTGACCTATACGCACGAATAGCCAGTCGATTGTTGCCGTAGAATTTCCTCCCTCCCTTCCAGAAAAGTTCTCCATGAGCCCACACCAAGGTTTCATCCTGCACGCCAAAACCCGCCCGGAACACGCCGAGGCCTTTGAAGCGCTGTTCCGTGCCTACGTCGAGCCCAGCCGCGCCGAACCGGGTTGCATCGAGTACCACATGCTGCGCGACCAGCAGGACCCGACACTGTTTATCTTCTATGAGATCTGGCAATCCCGGGCCCATCTGGAGGTGCACTCGAACCTGCCGCACATGAAGGCGTTTTTCGACACACGCATGGACTACCTGGAGCGTGACTTCGACATCCGTCCCATCGAGATGCTCAGCCCTTCATCCGCTAGCCGTTGACCAGCAGGTGGCCACCGAGCACGCCCAGGCCCTGCTGCAGGCCTTGCAGCCGCAGCAGGGTGTCTAGCCGATCAAGCCTCGTCAGGCACGGGATCCTGCGTTGCACTGGCCCGGCTCTTGCGGAAAAACACCCCGTAGACCAACGACAGAATCAGCAGAAACGGCACGCCAAACACCAGGGTCATCTTGAACGCGTCGGTGAAGTAGGTGGTGATCATCACCGCCCCCATCAGCACCAGCCCCAGCAGCGTCGAGTAGGGAAACAGGCGCATGCGGAACGACAGCTTTCGCTCGCCGTGACGCTGGTGATATCGGCGGAAACAGTAGTGCGTCAGGAAGATCATGAACCAGGTGAAGATGGCGCCGAACATGGAGATCGCCATCATCAAGGTGAAGGAGCTTTCCGGGTACATCACGTTCAGCAAGGTCGCCAGGGCAATGCCCGAACTGGACAGCAACAAGGCATTGAACGGGATGCCGCTCTTGCTCAACGCGCCCATCGCCTTGGGCGCGTAACCGCCACGGGACAGGCTGAACATCATGCGTGTGGTGATGTAGAGCTGGCTGTTCATCGCTGACAAGGCGGCGATCAGGATCACGAAGTTCATCACCCCGGTGGCGCCGGGAATGCCGATGGTTTGCATCACCGTGACGAACGGGCTCTGGGTCTGACCGGCCTGTACCCAGGGCACGATCGCCAGCATCAGGGCCAGGGTCAGCAGGTAAAACACCACCAGCCGTACCATGGTCGCGCGGAAGGCTTTCTTGACCGCCCGCTCCGGGTCCTCGGCTTCACCGGCCGCCACCGCGATCATTTCCACGCTCAGGTAGCTGAAGATCGACACGATTACTGCCACCCACATCCCTTGCAGGCCATGGGGGAAAAAGCCGCCGTGAGCGGTGTAATGCTGCACGCCGTAATCCGGGTTGCCGGAACCGAACACCACGTACACCGCCAGGATGATGAAGCCGACAATCGCCGCGATCTTGATGGTCGAGAACCAGTACTCGAAGGTACCGAAGGTCTTCACGCTGATGGCGTTGAGCACGATCAATACACTGGAGAACGAGACGATCCAGATCCATTCAGGCACGTTGGCGAACCAGTACTTCATGTACATCGCCACCGCTGTCACTTCCGTGCCGACCGCCAGCACAATCGCCGCCCAATAGGCATAGCGCACCAGGAACCCGGCCAGGGGGCTGACGTAGAACTCGGCATAGGCGCCGAAGGAACCGGAAGTGGAATGGGCCACGGTCATTTCCGCCAGGCAGCCCATCAACAGCAACGTGATGATCGCGCCAATGGCGTAGCTGAGCAGCACGCTCGGTCCGGCATAGCCGATGGCATAGGCACTGCCCATGAACAGCCCGGTGCCGATCGCCCCGCCAATGGCGATCATGCTCATCTGTCCGGAAGTGAGCTGACGCCTGAGGCCATGCTCGCGGTTGGAAATCGTGTCAAAGCCGCTGGCTTCGCTCATGTGTCTGTCCTCTGAATACTTGTTTTTTTAAGAGCACATCGTGGGTAAAAACGGATCCCCCCCTGTAGGAGCGAGCGTGCTCGCGATGGACCCGAGAGCGCCGCGTTCATTCAGAAAGCGCGCGTTATCGTTAAAGTCCATCGCGAGCACTCGAACGTCGACCGGCTGCTCCTACTGGTTGTCCGGTGCCAGGAACTCAGGTCACGCTGTGACGAACCTGGAACTGCGCTTGCGCCCAGGTCTTCTGGTCGAGAATGTCACCCAGGATCTGCACCGCATCGAACACTTCGGTGAAGCTGGTGTACAGCGGGGTGAAACCGAAGCGCATGATCCGCGGCTCACGGTAGTCACCGATCACGCCTTGGGCGATCAGGGCCTGAATCACCGCGTAACCTTGCGGGTGTTCGAAGCTGACATGGCTGCCGCGTCGGGCGTGCTCACGTGGGGTGATCAGCTTCAAGTCGTGGGCGGCGCAACGCTCCTCGACCAACGCGATGAACAGGTCGGTCAGGGCCAGGGATTTACGGCGCAGGCTGGCCATGTCGGTCTGGGCGAAAATGTCCAGGCCGCACTCGACCATGGCCAGCGAAGTGATCGGCTGTGTGCCGCACAGGTAACGGGCAATGCCGCGGCTCGGCTCGTAACCCGACGCCATGTCGAACTGGCGGGCGTGGCCGAACCAGCCCGACAACGGCTGCGTGACCAGATCGCACAGCTGCGGCGAGACCCAGACGAACGCTTGCGAACCCGGGCCGCCGTTGAGGTATTTGTAGGTGCAACCGATGGCGTAGTCCGCACCGGCCTGGCGCAGGTCCACCGGCACCGCGCCAGCCGAGTGAGCCAGGTCCCAGACCGCCAGCGCGCCACATTCGTGGATCAGCGTGGTCGTGGCCTGCATGTCGTGCATATAGCCGGTCTTGTAGTTGACGTGGGTCAGCATCACCACGGCGACGTCTTGGTCAATCGCCTGCGCCAGCGCTTGCGGGCTGTCCACCAGACGCAGGCTGTAGCCCTGTTGCAGCAAGTCCATCAGCCCTTCGGCAATGTACAGATCGGTGGGGAAGTTGCTCGACTCACTGACAATCACCCGCCGCTCAGGCGCTCGCGAGGCTTGCACGCGCAAGGCCGCGCCGAGCACCTTGAACAGGTTGATCGAGGTGGTATCGGTGATCACCACTTCGCCTTCACCGGCACCGATCAGCCCGGCCAGGCGATCGCCCAGGCGCTGCGGCAGATCGCGCCAGCCGGCGCTGTTCCAACTGCGGATCAAACCATCGCCCCACTCCTGGGCAATCACCGCCCGGGCGCGCTCAAGGGCCGCAACCGGGCGGGCGCCCAAGGAGTTGCCGTCGAGGTAGATCACGCCCTCGGGCAGGGCAAACTGATCACGCAAAGGGGCCAGGGAGTCCTGCGCATCGAGCGCCAGGCAATCGTTTCTTGTGGTCATTGTCGGTCCTGTTCTTTAAGTGACATGCGGCCGGTGGCTACCGTATTCCGGGGTTTTCCATGCCTGCACGATGAGCAAATAATGAACGAACCTTTGCAGAATTTTCGTGCAAAGTGGCAGGTCATATAGTAGTTATCTCGAAGATAATTCGAATCCAACTCAAAAAACCGCGGATTTATTCAACCCATGACACTCGACTCCACAGACCTGCGGATCCTGCATTACCTGCAGCAGGATGGCCGTATCAGCAACCAGGAACTGGCGGAGAAAGTCGCGCTATCGCCCTCGGCCTGCCTGCGTCGTTTACGCCTGCTGGAAAGCGAGGGGATCATCACCGGTTATCGCGCCGAACTGAGCGCCGAACGCTTGGGCGTGGAGCTGGAAGCCATCGTCCATGTGTCCCTGCGCCAGGACATCGACGACTGGCACGAGACCTTCATCAAGAAGGTCCAGGACTGGCCGGAAGTGACCACCGCCTACGTGATTACCGGTGCCAGCAACTACGTGCTGCGGATCCAGGCACGCAACCTCAAGCACTTCTCGGATTTCATCGTCAACAAGCTCAACCGCACGGCGGGGGTGACCGATATCCGTTCGGAAATCGTCCTGCAAAAAATCAAGGAACGGGTCAACCTGCTCGATCTGGTTGCCCGCAAGTAAGACACCGACTCACTCAAAGCCCGCGCATACGCCGGGCTTCGTGACGCTGCACGGTGGCGCTGGGGGATTCGTCGAACAGCTTGCGGTACTCGGCGGAAAAGCGGCCCATGTGGGTAAAGCCCCAGGCCATGGCGATCTCCGAGATATTGCGCGCCTGGCCATGCTCAAGCAGATCCTGACGCACCGCGTTCAACCGATGTTTCTTCAGATAGGCCATCGGTGACAGGGCGAAGTACTTCCTGAACGCTTCGAACAACTTGAACCGGGAAACCCCCGCCGCCGCTTCGATATCTTCCAGGTGCACCGCTTCGCGGGCGTTGTCGTGGATGTACTGCTTGGCCCGGACCAGATAGTGCGGCACCTTCACCGCCAACACCTGGCGCAGCTCCTCGGAGTAATTGTTCGGCTGGGCGAGGATCAGGCCCTTGATCAACGAGCTTTCGAGGTCCCGTGTGAAGGTCACCTGATCGAACAGCACATTGCTGTGCTCCAGTTCCGCGATGAAATACCGCGCCATGCGCCACCACGCCGCCGACGCGCCGTCCACCGCGTCCATCACCGGTTCGAAGCGCAGCGGCGCATCCAGCGGGTGCTGCAGGATCCCTTCCAGCGACTCGCTCATGGCGGCGCGGGTGATCACCACCTGAAGCTTGCGACAGTCACCGGAGATCGCCAGCATCTGGCTTTCATTCGGCGAAATGATCACCCCTTGATCGCGGTTGGACTTGAGCAGCGTGCCGTCCTTGCGCAGCTCCTGCTCGCCCACCAGCGGCAGGCTGAGGCTGTAGCTGCTGAAGTGCTCGGCGTCTTCAATGTCGACGGTCACATCGGTGCCGTACTCGATCGTGCCCAGGGTGGTGGCCATGGACTTGAACACATTGGCGCTGTGATGAAAGCGGATCCGCTCCGGCGTCGTGGTTTCAAGGCGATGCGGGCCGCAGATCCCCGACATCCAGGTCCTGGCCCCTTCAAGGTCATAGTGATCGATACGAATATCGCGAAACTGCGGATCAGCTTTGCTACTCATCACGGCGCACCCACGGCAATATTTTTTCAGCGCGCTCTGACGGCGCACCTCTGGCGTGAAGCGAGCAAGTTCCAGACCACTCAACGCGCCTGCTGACCCGATGGATAGCAATCGCCAACTATGTGGATAAGGCACGCCCCGGATCACGGCGCATGCCCCTGAACAGCACTCCAGGCTGGGCAAAACAGTACCTCAATGCGCCGCACCGGGGCAGCCGTTCATCGAATGGTGCAGGTGCTTGGGTATTCGCTGCCCAATCTGATGCGAGTGTTACCCCCTAACGCCGATCACTGTAGGAGCGAGCACGCTCGCGATGGACGTGAACGATAACGCGTGCAGTCTGAAAAAACGCGTCGCCCTTGAGTTCATCGCGAGCGTGCTCGCTCCTACAAATATCCGCGTTCAAGCCGTGCCTCGCCCACGAACTATGTGGACTACCTTCGCCGACTAAGCGGATAGACCCTCCCCCTCCCCTCTCTCTCTAATGTGCTCATCGATTGGCCTGAATAAAAAAGGGGCACACCCATGAGTGGCGAAAAAAACTTCGAGCAATGGAAAACCTTCATTGAAGGCTGCCTGGACTTCCGTCCGGCAGAGGGCGTGTTCCGCATCGCCCGGGACATCTTCACCGAGCCGCAGCTGTTCGACCTTGAAATGGAACTGATCTTCGAGAAGAACTGGATCTACGCCTGCCACGAAAGCGAGCTGGCCAACAACCACGACTTCATCACCATGCGTGCCGGGCGCCAGCCGATGATCATCACGCGCGACGGCGACGGCCAGCTCAACGCACTGATCAACGCCTGCCAGCATCGCGGCACCACGTTGACCCGGGTCGGCAAGGGCAACCAGTCGACCTTCACCTGCCCGTTCCATGCCTGGTGCTACAAGAGCGACGGCCGCCTGGTCAAGGTCAAGGCGCCCGGCGAGTACCCCGAAGGGTTCGACAAGGCCACCCGAGGCCTGAAGAAGGCTCGCATCCAGAGCTACAAGGGGTTCGTGTTCATCAGCCTGGACGTACACGGCGACAACAGCCTGGAAGACTTCCTCGGTGACGCCAAAGTGTTCTTCGACATGATGGTCGCCCAGTCGCCCACCGGCGAACTGGAAGTGCTGCCCGGCAAGTCGGCCTACACCTACGACGGCAACTGGAAACTGCAGAACGAGAATGGCCTGGATGGCTACCACGTCAGCACGGTCCACTATAACTACGTGGCCACGGTGCAGCATCGCCAGCAGGTCAACAGCGACAACGGCACCGCCACCGGCAGCACCCTGGACTACAGCAAGCTGGGGGCCGGCGACGCCAATACCGACGACGGCTGGTTCGCCTTCGACAACGGCCACAGCGTGCTGTTCAGTGACATGCCCAACCCGACGGTGCGCTCCGGCTACAGCACGATCATGCCGCGCCTGATCGACGAGCACGGCCAGGAAAAAGCCGAATGGATGATGCATCGGCTGCGCAACCTGAACATCTACCCGAGCCTGTTCTTCCTCGACCAGATCAGCTCGCAGCTGCGCATCATCCGCCCGGTGGCGTGGAACAAGACCGAAATCATCAGCCAGTGCCTGGGGGTGAAGAACGAGTCGGACGCCGACCGCGAAAACCGCATTCGCCAGTTCGAGGACTTCTTCAACGTCTCCGGCCTCGGCACACCGGACGATCTGGTGGAGTTCCGTGAAGCCCAGCGCGGTTTCCAGGCTCGCCTGGAACGCTGGAGCGATATTTCACGCGGCAGCCACCGCTGGGCCACGGGCGCCACGCCCAACAGCGAAGCGATCGGTATCGCCCCGGCCATGACCGGCACCGAGTTCACCCATGAAGGGCTTTACGTCAACCAGCACAGCAACTGGCAGAGATTCCTGCTCGATGGCCTGGACGCGAAATCCCTGAAGCTACGTGAGGTGTGAACATGAATGCGCAATTGCAGTACCAGATCGAGCAGTTTTTCTACCGCAAATCCGAGCTGTGCGACGCCAAGGAGTGGGACGCCTACCTCGCACTCTTCGACGAGAACAGCGAGTTTCACCTGCCGCAGTGGGATTCGGAGCATGTCTACACCCAGGATCCCAAGCGCGAGATGTCACTGATCTACTACGCCAACCGCTCGGGCCTGGAAGACCGGGTGTTCCGCCTGCGCACCGGCAAGGCAGCCTCTGCCACACCCTTGCCGCGCACCCTGCACCAGATCAACAACGTGCGCATCAGCGAACTGCCACAGGGTGAACTGGAGGTGCGACTGAACTGGCACACCCTGTTCTATCGCCTGGCGACCTCCGAGCAGTTCTACGGCACCGCGACCTATCGCCTCAAGCCGCACCACGACAGCTGGGTCATTGCCCGCAAGCATGTGCTGCTGCTCAACGACACCATCAACTCGGTGCTCGATTTCTACCACCTCTGAATCAATGGAGACCGGGGCATGAACCACAAGGTTGCGTTCAGTTTCGCCGATGGCAAAACACTGTTTTTTCCCGTGCACGCCAACGAGATATTGCTCGATGCGGCGCTGCGCAATGGCATCAGGATTCCGCTCGATTGCCGCGAAGGGGTGTGTGGCACCTGCCAGGGCCGCTGTGAGTCCGGCGACTACAGCCAGGACTATGTGGACGAGGACGCCCTTTCCAGCCTGGACCTGCAACAACGCAAGATGCTCACCTGCCAGACCCGGATAACCTCCGATGCGGCGTTTTATTTCGACTTTGCCTCCAGCCTGTGCAATGCCGCCGAGCCCGCTCGACTCAACGGCACCGTGACGCAGGTTACCCAGGTATCGGCCAGCACCGCGATCCTGCACCTGGACTTGGGTGCCAGCGCCCAGCCGCTGGACTTTCTACCGGGGCAGTACGCCCGCCTGCTGATTCCGGGCACCGCGAACCTGCGCTCCTATTCGTTCGCCAACCGCCCGACCAGCAGCAATCAGTTGCAGTTCCTGATTCGCCTGCTGCCGGACGGGGTGATGAGCAACTACATTCGCGAACGCTGCCAGGTCGGCGATCAGATCGCCCTGGAGGCGCCTCTGGGCGCGTTTTACCTGCGCCACATCACCCGGCCGCTGGTGCTGGTGGCGGGCGGTACGGGGTTGTCGGCCCTGCTGGGCATGCTGGATGAAATCGCCGAACGCGGCTGCGAACACCCCGTGCACCTGTACTACGGTGTGCGCGAGGCGGCCGACCTGTGCGAGGGCGAACGCATCCGGGCCTATGCCCGGCGCATACAGGGGTTTCGCTACACCGAGGTGCTCAGCGAACCCACACCCTGCTGGACGGGCAGGCGCGGTTACATCGCCGAACACTTCGATGCCAGCGAACTGCGCGATGCCCCGGCCGACCTGTATGTCTGCGGACCTCCGCCCATGGTCGAGTCGATCAGGACCTGGCTGGCGAGCCAATCCCTGGAAAACGTGCAGCTTTATTATGAAAAGTTCACCGAAAGCAACGCCTGACGCTCACAAACGGGCGGTAATTGAATAAGCTGTCGGGGTGCAACAAGGCCGGATCAAAACAACTAGAAGGTAACCAGATGGCGGATGAAAGACAGCAACAAGGCGAACTCAAGCGGGGGCTGAAAAATAGACACATTCAGCTGATCGCATTGGGCGGTGCAATTGGTACAGGGTTATTCCTGGGTTCCGCTGGCGTACTCAAGTCAGCGGGGCCTTCCATGATTCTCGGCTATGCGATTGCCGGGTTTATCGCCTTCCTGATCATGCGCCAGCTGGGCGAAATGATTGTCGAGGAGCCGGTCGCCGGTTCCTTCAGTCACTTCGCGCATAACTACTGGGGTGGTTTTGCCGGCTTCCTGTCGGGCTGGAACTACTGGGTACTGTACGTACTGGTGGGCATGGCGGAGCTGACCGCGGTCGGCAAGTACATCCAGTTCTGGTGGCCCGAGGTGCCGACCTGGGTCAGTGCCGCAGTGTTCTTCGTGCTGGTCAACCTGATCAACACGATGAACGTGAAAGTCTTCGGTGAAATGGAGTTCTGGTTCGCGATCATCAAGGTCGTGGCGATCATCGGCATGATCGCCCTGGGCTGCTACATGCTGTTCAGTGGCACCGGCGGCCCGCAGGCCTCGGTGAGCAACCTGTGGGACCACGGCGGGTTCTTCCCTAACGGCACCACCGGCCTGTTGATGGCAATGGCCTTCATCATGTTCTCCTTCGGCGGCCTGGAGCTGGTGGGTATCACCGCGGCTGAAGCCAGCGAGCCACGCAAAGTGATTCCCAAGGCGATCAACCAGGTGGTTTACCGCGTGTTGATCTTCTACGTCGGCGCCCTCACCGTGCTGCTGTCGTTGTACCCATGGGACCAACTGCTGCAGACCCTTGGCGCGTCCGGCGATGCCTACAGTGGCAGCCCGTTCGTGCAGATCTTTGCCCTGATCGGCAGCGACACCGCCGCGCAAATCCTCAATTTCGTAGTCCTCACCGCCGCGCTGTCGGTGTACAACAGCGGCGTCTACTGCAACAGCCGCATGCTGTACGGCCTGGCAGAACAGGGCGATGCGCCGAAAAAGCTGATGAAGCTGAACAAGCAAGGCGTTCCATTGCTGGCGCTGGGTGTGTCGGCACTGGTCACTATGCTGTGCGTGGTGGTCAACTACGTGGCCCCCCATGGAGCGCTGGAGTTGTTGATGGCCCTGGTGGTTGCCTCGTTGATGATCAACTGGGCGCTGATCAGCCTGACGCACCTGAAGTTCCGCAAGGCGATGAAGCTAAAAGGCATCGTCCCGGGCTTCAAGGCATTCTGGTCACCGTACACCAACTACCTGTGCCTGGCCTTCATGGCCGTGATCATCTGCGTCTTGCTGATGATTCCAGGCATTCGGGCATCGGTGTTCGCCATCCCGGTCTGGGTCGCGATCCTGTTCGTGGCCTACCGGATGCGCGTGGCTCGCACTCGCGCCTTATCGGTCACTCAATAAGCGTTCGCCAGTCAGTAAAAAGCCCCGGTATTCACTGAATGCCGGGGCTTTTTATTGACCGGTCAGAGGGTCGACCGCACTCGCCACAGTTCTGGGAACAACACAGTGTCGAGCATCTTGCGCAGGTAGCCGACGCCTTCCGTACCACCGGTGCCCGGCTGGAAGCCGATGATCCGTTCAACCGTGGTGACGTGGCGGAAGCGCCACTGGCGGAACGAGTCTTCGAGGTCGATGAACTTCTCGGCCAACTGATACAGGTCCCAGTACTGCGTAGGGTCTTTGTAGACCACACGCCAAGCCGCTTCGACTGTGGCGTCATGCGCAGTCGGCTGGGTCGGGTCGCAGGTCAAACGCTGCGGATCAATCGCCAGCCCCGCGCGGGCCATCAAGTGAATCGCCTCGTCATACAGTGACGGTGTGGCGATCGACTTCTCCAGTTCCGCCAACAGTTCCGGGCGGTGGGCATGCGGGCGCAGCAGCGTTGCACTCTTGTTGCCGAGGATGAACTCGATCTCGCGGTACTGGAACGACTGGAAGCCCGACGACTGCCCCAGGAACGGCCGGATCGCGTGGTATTCGGTTGGGGTCATGGTCGCCAGCACGGTCCAGGCATGCACCAGCTGATCGAAAATCCGCGACACCCGCGCCAGCATCTTGAACGCCGGCGGCAGCTCACCCAAGCGAACGTGTTCGCGGGCAGCCTTGAGCTCGTGCAGCATCAGTTTCATCCACAGCTCGGATGTCTGGTGCTGGATGATGAACAGCATTTCGTTATGGTCCGGGGACAGCGGATGCTGGGCGCTGAGAATCTTGCCCAGGTCCAGGTAGTCGCCGTAACTCATGGAGTCGGAAAAATTCAGCTCGGCGTTATGCCATTCGTCTGTCGGGTTGCCCGGTGAATAGGGACATTGGCTCATCGAACCGACTCCTCAGGTTGCAGTGTAGGGAGTGGACGCAGGATCGCCCGAACCGGGCTGGCGTCCAGATTGGCGAAGCGCAGCGGTAGCGCGATCAGCTCGTAGTCGCCTTCCGGCACCTCATCGAGCACGATGCCCTCGAGGATCGCCATGCCATGGCGGGCCACGGCGTTGTGCGCATCCATGGTCTTGGATTGCTGGGGGTCCAGCGACGGCGTATCGATACCGATCAAGCGCACACCCAGGCTCGACAGCAGCTCGACGGTTTCCTTGGCGACCGCCGTGAAGTCCGGGTCCCAGGTCGCCAG
Source organism: Pseudomonas sp. Irchel s3b6 (assembly GCF_900187415.1). NCBI lineage: Bacteria > Pseudomonadati > Pseudomonadota > Gammaproteobacteria > Pseudomonadales > Pseudomonadaceae > Pseudomonas > Pseudomonas sp. Irchel s3b6. The sequence continues at coordinate 340,476 of NZ_FYDM01000005.1, forward strand.
GGGGGCCTGTCGATAGGTGCGCAGCAGCACGCGCGCCGGCACATTGGCCAACCGGCCTTGCAGTTGCCCGGGCTGAACCAGGGCGCCGCTGTCCAGGCAGTGCAGGACGCGGCACGGGCCCATGTAGACCTCCAGCGACACCTCGCCAATCGGCGCGCCGTCGGGGCGGTAATGCAGCGGTGCATCGACGTGGGCCCCGGTGTGGGGAGACAGGGTAACGCGGCCGACGTTGACCGGGCACTCGGGCCCGAACGTCCACACGCGCTCTTCCTGAAACGGCGTATCACCCGGCCACGTGGGGGTTGCGGTGCTCAAGGGGGGACTGATGTCCCACCACGATGGTGTAGTTTTCATTGTTGGAATCTCGGCCTGCTCACCCGTGAATGATACGAGTGAAACCCGTCAACTTTCTTGCGAAATCCTTCGGCAACGGCCAAATGTTTCGCACTTAATGCTAAAAAAACGGAGTTTATCGGATAGAAATTTCAATGGATGCTACAGCTGCTATCCAAGGATCTTGACTCTCCCCCAAGGGGTCGACTTTATCCTCCTGGTTTTACCTTCCAGGGAGAAGCACATGGGCAAACGGATACTGGTGATTCTCGGCCACCCTTCCAGTAACAGTTTTTGCGGCGCCCTGGCCGACCGCTATGCGCAGGCGGCAAACAGTGCCGGGCATGAGGTTCGCGAGCTGCGCCTGGGCGCCTTGAGTTTCGACCCGATTTTGCGCGAGGGCTACCAGCAGGTTCAGCCGCTGGAAGCCGACCTGTTGAAGGCTCAGGCGGACATCACCTGGGCCGAACACCTGACCTTTGTGTACCCGATCTGGTGGGGGGCGATTCCAGCGTTGCTCAAGGGCTTTTTCGACCGGGTGTTCCTACCTGGCTTCGCCTTCAAGTACCGTCCCGGCAAGGCCTTTCCAGACAAGCTGCTGCAGGGTCGTACCGCCGACCTGCTGGTGACCATGGACACACCGCCCTGGTATTACCGCTGGATCTATCGCATGCCCGGCGTGCATCAAATGCGCAAGACCACCCTGGCCTTTTGCGGCATCAGACCGCTGAACACCCTGACCTTCGGCCCGGTGCTCAACTCAACGCCACGGCAACGGAACAATTGGTTGATGCAGGCGCAGGCTATCGCTGAGGGCTAAGTCTCGGAGATAATCGGCGGTGTCATCCGGGACACTCACGAAAAAGGGACTTTTCATGTACATCGGTAAAGCGGCAAAGCTGTCGGGCACCACCATCAAGAGCATCCGTCACTACGAAGACATCGGCCTGCTACCGCCCGCGCAGCGTCAAGGCAAATACCGCATTTACGACCAGCACAGTGTCGACCTGTTGAGCTTCATCAAATGCGCCCAGCAATTGGGTTTCAAGCTCAAGGAAATGCAGGTGATGCTTCAGGACCACCGCGACCAGACGCCACCTTGGGACCTGGCCCTGCAGGCCATCGTCGACAAAAAACAGCAACTGGCCGACAGCATCGTGCAACTGACCCAGCAACACCAGCAACTGTCCAAGCTCCAGGCGAGCCTGGCGCACGTGCAACAGCAGTGCCCGCTCGAGCGAGTGTGAAGCCGCGCGCGTTTCTGGATAGCTCAGTGTCGAGCACAGACAACTGACCCGCGGATGGACGCTATAGGGTGCGACTTCAGTCCTGCCTAACGCTCGGAGTCAGCATGTCCAAACCCATTACCGTCCTGCGCGATACCCATCCGCTGCCCGTCCTCGATGCCTGCAAATGGGAAAAGCTCGAAGGCGATCCGCACACCGTCAACCTCAACGCCTACACCAGCGAGGATGGCAGCAAGATCATGGGCACCTGGATCTGCACACCGGGTAAATGGCGAGTGGACTACGTGAAGTGGGAGTACTGCCATTTCCAGGAAGGCTACTGCGTGATCACCCCGGACGGCATGGAACCGATCCACCTGCGTGCCGGTGATATCTTCGTCGTGGAGCCGGGAATGAAAGGCACCTGGGAAGTGGTCGAGACCGTGCGCAAGTATTTCGTGTTCGCCTGAGCACAAAAAACCGGGAGCCCACCCGACGTGGGCTCCCGGTAAAGATCTCGTGTAGATACACACCCCAGAATGTAGGAGCGAGCTGGCTCGCGATGAACTCAAGAGCTACGCGTTTATCCAGAAAATACGCGTTATCGTTAACGCCCATCGCGAGCCAGCTCGCTCCTACATTGGGCTAAATGTAAAAAACCGGGGGACCACTCGATGCAGTCCCCCGGAAACACCCCTACTGAGGTTTGCGATAGCCGTTGATGATCGCCGAGAAGTCCTTGCCGCCTTCACCGCGCAGGCTCATGGCCTGATACAGCTGCTGGGCCACCGCCCCGAGCACCACCGGCTGGTGCACCTGGCGCGCGGCTTCAGTGGCCAGCCCCAGGTCCTTGAGCATCAGTTCGGCACCGAAACCGCCGGTGTAGCCACGGGACGCCGGGGCCGTTTCAACCACGCCCGGCCACGGGTTGTACATTTCCGAACTCCAGCAACGGCCGGTGGAGCTGTTGATGATCCCCGCCAGCACGCCCGTGTCGATCCCCAGGGCATCGCCCAGGGCCATGGCTTCACTGACGCCGACCATGGAGATCCCCAGCAGCAGGTTGTTGCAGATCTTGGCGATTTGCCCGGTGCCGACTTCGCCACAGTGCACGATGTTGCGGCCCATCTGCGCCAGCACCGGTTGCAGGGTGGCGAACAGTTCCGGGGTAGCACCGACCATGAAGGTCAGTGTGCCGGCCGCCGCGCCACCGGTACCACCGGAAACCGGTGCATCGGCCATGCTCACGCCTTGTTTGGCTGCTGCGGCGGCGACATCGCGGGCGGTCTGCGGATCGATGGTGCTGCAATCCACGGCGGGCACGCCCTTGGCGATCCCGGCCAACACGCCGTCTTCACCCAGCCAGACGCTGCGCACATGCACGGCGGCCGGCAGCATGGTGATCACCAGTTCTGCACCTTGCGCGGCTTCACGGGCCGTCGCGCTGATGGTACCGCCCAGCTGTGCCAGCTCCGCGAGCACGGCTTTGTTCAGGTCGACCAGGTTCAGCGAATGGCCGGCCTTGATCAGGTTGCGCGCCATCGGCGCGCCCATGTTGCCGAGACCGATAAAAGCGATTTTCATGTCCGGCTCCTCAACGCAGGTTGATGGTGGTGTTCACACCGTCATTGACGCTGTCATCGTCGAACCAGCGGCTGGTGACGGTCTTGGTTTGAGTGTAGAACTGCACCACTTGCTTGCCATACGGGCCCAGGTCGCCGAGCTTGGAGCCACGGGAACCGGTGAAGCTGAAGAACGGGACCGGCACCGGAATCGGGATGTTGATGCCGACCTGGCCTACGTCGATTTCATTCTGGAACTTGCGCGCCGCTGCTCCGCTCTGGGTGAACAGGCCGGTGCCGTTGCCGAACGGGTTGGCGTTGACCAGGGCAATGGCCTGATCCAGGGTGTCGACCTCCAGCACCACCAGTACCGGGCCGAAGATTTCCTGGGTGTAGATCTGCATGTCGGTAGTCACGCCCGAGAACAGGGTCGGACCGACAAAGTTGCCCTGCTCGAAGCCCGGAACGCTGACATCGCGACCGTCCAGTTCAAGCTTCGCACCTTCCTTGATGCCGCTTTCGATCAGTTCCAGAATCCGTGCCTTGGCGCGCTTGGAGATCACTGGGCCGACATCGGTACCCGGCTCGCTGCCTGCGTTGACCTTGAGTTGTTGCGCCAGGGCCTTGAGGTCTGGCAACCACTGCTTGGCCGCGCCCACCAGCACCACCACCGAGGTGGCCATGCAGCGTTGACCGGCCGCGCCGAAACCTGCGCCGACCAGGGCGTTGAGCGCTTGCTCACGGTTGGCATCGGGCAGCACCACGGCGTGGTTCTTGGCGCCCATCATCGATTGCACGCGCTTGCCGTGCTTGCCAGCCAGGTCGTAGACATGGGTACCGACCGCGGTCGAACCGACGAACGAAACGGCCTTGATGTCCTTGTGGGTGCACAGGGCATCCACCACGTCCTTGCCGCCGTGCACCACGTTGAGCACGCCAGCCGGTACCCCGGCCTCAATCGCCAGCTCCACCAGCAGCAGGGTCGACAGCGGGTCCTGTTCGGAAGGCTTGAGGACGAAGGTGTTGCCGCAGGCGATGGCCATCGGGAACATCCACAGCGGAATCATCGCCGGGAAGTTGAACGGCGTGATACCGGCGCACACACCGATCGGTTGGCGCAGGGTGTAGGTGTCGACGCCACCGGCGACGTTTTCAGCGAACTCGCCCATTTGCAGGCTGCCGATGGAGCAGGCGTGCTCGACCACTTCCAGGCCACGGAAAATATCGCCTTCGGCGTCGGCAATGGTTTTGCCTTGCTCGGCGCTCAGGACCACGGCGATGCGTTTGGAGTGTTCGCGAATCAGCGCCTGGAGCTTGAGCATGATGCGCATCCGCGCGCCAATCGGGGTCAGCTTCCAGGTCTGGAAGGCGCGATGGGCCGCACTGATCGCCGCGTCAACTTCCTCGGCCGTGGCGAACGGGACTTTGGCCAGCACTTGCTGGGTCGCCGGGTTGACGATGTCGTGCCATTCGGTGGTCTTGGACTCGACCCACTGACCATCGATCAACAGCTTGACGGTCTGCACGGTGGTTTCGTTGGGCGTAAGCGATGCGTTCATGCTGGTCTCCGGAACTTGTAATTATGCTAGGAGCCAAGGCGAGCAAGTCGCCTTGAGATGAGGCGTGTACCGCGAAATGGTTATCGGGCTGTTTTTGGAGTATAGATGTGCAAACTTCTAATAAGAACGCACATAAAAGCCGGTCCAACATGCAAAAAAACATCACATCCCTGGGCTCCCTGAACTGGGACGACCTGAAGTTTTTCCTTGAAGTCGCCCGCACCCGCAAGGCCAGCACCGCCGCCAAGCGCCTGGCCGTGGACTACACCACGGTGTCGCGGCGCATCAGCTCGCTGGAAGGCTCCATGGGTACCTTGCTGTTCGAGAAGTCCCGGACCAACGGCTTTGTCCTCACCGCCGAGGGCCAGCGTTTGCTGGGGTATGCCGAATCCATAGAAAGCACGCTGCACATGGCGTGCGAACAGGTCTCGGGTTCGGGGGTGGCGTTGTCCGGCCACGTCAGGATGGGCTGTACCGAGGGTTTCGGCAGTTTCTTCATCACCCCGCAGCTCAGCCACTTCGTCGATGCCTACCCGGCGATCTCGGTGGACATCCTGCCGTTGCCGCACTTCATCAGCCTGTCCAAGCGCGAAGCCGACATTGTCATCGCCCTGGAGCGCCCGGAACACGGCCCTTACGTCTGCTGCAAACTTTGCGACTACCGTTTGCAGTTGTACGCGACCCAGGACTACCTCGACCAACACCCACCCATTCGCCGTCCGGCTGATCTGGGCCAGCATCAGTTCATCAGTTATGTCGACGACCTGGCCTTCAGCTCGGAGCTGCTGTACCTGGCCAACGTGCTGCCCGGCGCCAGCGCCAACCTGCGCAGCACCAGCGTGATTGCGCAGTTTGTCGCGGCGCAGCAAGGCCGCTCGCTGGCGATCCTGCCGTGTTTCCTGGCGGCCCAGGACCCACGGCTGCTGCCGGTATTACCGGAGGAGATCACGATCACCCGGCAGTTCTGGATGTACTGCCGCGAAGACCTGCGCAAGCTCAAGCGGATCACCCTGCTCTGGGACTATATCCGCGCCGTGACCGAGCAGAATCAGGCGCTATTGATGGGTGAGACCCGAACGATGCGATTCGCCGACTAGTCGGCGCTGACCACGATCGCCACCCGGCGGTTCTCGGTGCGTCCGGCAGCGCTGTTGTTGGGTGCCACCGGCTCGCTGCTGCCCAAGCCACGCAGTTGAATGTTCTCTTCGCGCATGCCAACGCGGGTCAGTACCGTGGCCACACTCTTGGCCCGGCGCAGGGACAGTTGCTGGTTATAGGCTTCCTTGCCCGAGGCGTCGGTGTGGCCGTCGACTCGCACGCGCTCGATGCCGACGCCCAGCAGCGCCTTGCCAATCCGCTCGACGATGTCAGTGCTTTGGACGTTCAGGCGCTCCACGTCACTGCCAAACAGCACCTTGCCCGACAAACCGAACTCCCAGCCTTCCTCGGTCAATTCGAACCCCTGTTGTTTGAGCACGGTGATTTGCGCGGGGGTGAGGCCTTTTGGCGGCGCGGTCTGGCACCCGGTCAAGGCCAGCATGGCCATGAACAGGGTCAGGGTCAGGGTCAGGGTCAGGGTGAAGAGTCGAAGGGAACGCTGAGTCAGTGAAAACAAGGGGGTTAGCTCCTGGTTTGAACGTTGACGGCAAGGTGCTCCGACCGTGCCGTGTATTGCCCGCCTCGAGCGAGGCTTTTGGCGTGATACATCGCCGCATCGGCGGCATTGAGCAAGGCGCCAGGGGTGGTGCCATGATCGGGGAAAATCGCGATGCCCACGCTCAGTGAGGTCAGGACCGAGTGACCGCCTGGCAGCTGAACCGGTATCTGCATGCTGTCGATTATCTTGCCGGCAATCCGTTCGGCATCTTCGGTCCTGTGCAACGGCGTCAGCAGCACGGCAAACTCATCGCCTCCCAGGCGTGCCACCAGGTCCTCTTCACGCAACTGCGCCCGGACCCGGTTAGCCACCGCCACCAACACCGCATCCCCCGCGGCGTGGCCGAAACTGTCGTTGATCTCCTTGAAGCGGTCACTGTCGAGAAACAGCACCGCCACCCGCTGATTGTGCTTGCTGCCGTTGCGCAAGGCGCGGATCAAGCGGCCTTCAAAGAATGCCCGGTTCGGTAGCCCGGTCAGGCTGTCGTGGCTGGCCTGGTGAGCCAGGGTTTCATTCTCGCTTTGCAAATTGGTCTGCCAGGACTCCAGTTCATCGAGCAGGGCATTGAAGTCATTGCCCAGGCTGTCCAGTTCGGCGATACGCGCCGGTGGCACACGCTGGTCAAACGCGCGCTCGATCCGTGCGGCATGGGCGACATCCGCCCAGCGCCGTAACGGGCCGATGATTCCTTGCAGTTGCCGGCGCGCCAGGAACATCGCCACCCCGGCACTCAGCGCGGTGCACAGGACGATCCCGGCCAATCCACTGAGCAGGAAGCGCATCAGGCTGGCGCCATGTCCGGTCAGCAGAATACTGCCGACTGGCTGATCCTGATGGACGATGGGCAGGCGGATGGGTTCTTCCAGCAGGGCGCGGGAAATCTGCATTTCAAGCTCAGACACCAGTCCGGTTTCCGGCCGCTGCCAACGCGCCAACAACTGGCCTCTGGCGTCGAACACCTGGGCATCGGCCACTTCTTCCGTGGCGGCGATCAATGCCAGTGCCTCGGTCGCCGCCACGTTGTCGTTGAACACCACCGCCGCTTCCACGGTGTAGCTGATGGAGCGAGCGATCAGGTGCAGGTTGTGATCGGCGTACACCCGCAAGGCCAGCACGCCCATCGCAGTCAGGGACAAGCTGGTCATGGCCACGCCGACCAGGGCGACGATCAGGTTGCCACGGCCAATGACCGAGCGCAGCGTCGGGCGCGCGCTTCTATTGAACAGGCTCATGGGGCCGCCTGTTTACGGCGTGACAGTTGCAAGACACTGGGGTGAATGCGCACGCCGCTGCGAGCCACCGAGTCGAGGTTGACCTCGAATGACACATGACTGTCGGTGACCTGCAGGCAGAACAGGCTGCCGACCGTGCATTGATCGCCACCCTCGCTGATACTCAGCACCGGGCGACCGCTCAATCCGGCAAACAGCGTGCTGCGCTCTTCGGGGGTCAACTTGCCGAGGTAGACCGCATCGCACTCACTGACAATGCCCGGGTCACCGGCCAGCAGGCGGCGCACGATCACCGGGCGCCCGGTGGCCTGGGTCGTGCCCTTGACCAGGTCGTCGGTGTATTCCGTGGGCCCGATCACGCAGAGCCGCAACCGGGTCGGCTCTACCGGCCAGCGCGCATAACTGAGAATGCCCAGCACGACCTGGGTGACGGATTTTGCGCGTTGATCGGCCATGCTCACAGGCGTTTGCGACTGAGCGAACAGCGGAAGGCTGAACAAACAGAACATCCCGGCCAGCCAGAATCGCTTCCAGCCCACCATGCATTCTGTCGTCCAGACAGTCAGCTTCATGCAGGAATTCTCTTTGGTCGTGACGAAAATGATGCCGCAACGATAGCACAGCACAGAAACAGCGGCGAGGCCACGCAGTGCGCGGCCCGACTGACTATCCGGTGTTTCCAGCACCCGCGCCCCATGGAAAAGCTGATCGATCAGTCATCTTTCATAGCCATCAGCCCAATTCCAGCATCAGCCCGCTCAAGCGCTTGACCTTACGCCGCACCGCCTCCTCGAACACGCCGCTGCGGGGTTCTATCAGACTGAACCAGTCCTTGGCCCGGGTAATGCCGGTGTAGATCAGCTCCTTGGTCAGCACCGGGTTCAGCGCATCCGGAAGGATCAGCGCGGTGTGGGCGAATTCCGAGCCCTGGGACTTGTGCACCGTCATGGCATACACGGTTTCCACATCGTTCAGCCGGCTCGGTAACACAAACCGCACACCACCCTGGCCATCGTTGCGGGCAAAGGCCACACGCAGCACCTGGCGACCGGCATCCTGCCCATCACGCTCTGGCAGTTTGAGGGCAATGCCGATGTCGCCATTCATCAGGCCCAGGCCGTAGTCGTTGCGCGTCATCAGCACGGGCCGGCCTTCGTACCATTGCTGGTCGCTGTCGATCAGTCGGGCCTTGAGCAACGCGGTCGTGATGCGCTGGTTCAGCCCTTCCACCCCCCATGGCCCCTTGCGCACGGCGCACAGCAACTGGAACGCATCAAAGGCGTGCAAGACATCACGGGCCCAGTTCTCCCAGCAAGCATCGTCGGGGGCGGCGTCCAGGGGCGGTCGCTGATTGCGCAGCAGGCTCAGGTAATGCCGATACCCTTTCGGGCCGTCCCCCTGGCCATCGAGCAGCAGGCGCTCCAGTGCCCTGTCCTGCTCGCCCTTGAGCGCCAGCACATGCAGATCGACATGGCTACGGGCCGCCAGCAACTGACGTGCGTGCTCGGCGTTCTGTTGATTGACCCAGCGCGCCAGCTGACCGATGCCGCTGCCCTCACCGAAGCGCCGCGAGTGGCGCAACATCACCACTTGCTGGGCCAGCGGGTGACGGCCATCGAGGTCTTCCTGCAGCTCGCTGCCGCTCAGCTGTTCACCGCTGACCGCTTCCAGCCAGTCACGGGTCTGTGGACTGTACCAACCGGCCTCGGCATCGCGACACAGGTCACCGAGCACGGCGCCGGCCTCCACCGAGGCCAGTTGATCCTTGTCACCCAGCAGCACCAGGCGGGCATGGGCCGGCAAGGCGTCGAGCAGGTTGGCCATCATTTCCAGGTCGATCATCGACGCCTCGTCGACCACCAGCACATCCAACGGCAGCGGATTGCCAGCGTGATGCCGGAAATGCCGGGTGCCCGGACGGCTGCCCAGCAGACGATGGACCGTGGTCACGTCAGAAGGGATCTTGTCTCTGACATTGTCGGCGACCTGCAGCGTACGGACTTGCTGGCTGATGGACTCGGTCAACCGCGCGGCAGCCTTGCCGGTCGGCGCCGCGAGCCGAATGCGCAACGGCTTTTGCGCCTCCACGGCGGGCGCCTGGAGCAGCGCCAGCAAGCGCACGACGGTGGTGGTTTTACCGGTGCCTGGCCCGCCAGTGATGATGCTGAATGCACCACGGGTGGCCAGGGCACAGGCCAGCTTCTGCCAATCGATCGGGGCACCGGCCTTGACCGGTCCAAACAACCCGTTGAGGCGTTCGGACAGATCAGCCGCGACAGGTTCATGGGCCACCAGCCGTTCGCGCAATGCGCTGTCGATGCGCCGCTCGTACGCCCAGTACCGTCGCAGGTACAGGCGCTTGCCGGACAACACCAACGGCCGGTGCCGGGTCTCTTCTCGCCCATCGGCGGCCAACGCCACCAGCGGGCTGGACGCCAGCACCTTGCACCAGTGGGCGCCTTCCACGGCTTCCAGCAATTGCGAGGGCAGCAAGCGGGTACCGGTCTGCACCTCGCCTTCCGGCGGCAGGGACAGGGCGAAGTCCGGCTCCTTGAGCGTCTCGAACAGGTCAAGGCAGACGTGACCGTGCCCCAACTGGTGACTGGTCAATGCCCCCGCCAGCAACACCAAGGGGTCACCGTCCGGGTCGCGCTCATGGAGGAAGGCGACAAAGGCCTTGTCCAGCGCCCGCAGCCAGCCGCGCTCGACCCAGCGCTCAAGCAACAGCAACAAGTCCTCGGCACGGCTCAGGGGCGCCAGTTGCGCCAGACTCTCGGCCGTCAGGGGTGTGGGTAGCAGGTCAGCGAAGGAACGATTCATAGCAATACACCCTGCTCCCAGGCGGCTTCGGCCCTGGGTTCTGGTTGGCCCTGGAACAAGCGGTCCAGGCGTTCGATCAAGGTGCGTGGCGGACGGGTGAAATACACGCCCTGGCTCGGTGCCTGAGTGCCCCGCAGGAACAGGTACAAGGCGCCGCCCATGTGGCGGTCGTAATCGTAGTCGGCGAGCCGTGCCTTGAGCTGGCGATGCAGCGCCAGCAGGTACAGCACGTACTGCAGGTCATAACGGTGATCGAGCATCGACTGCTCCATAGCCTGCTCGGTGTAGGCCGAGTCGTCGGCACCCAGCCAGTTGGATTTGTAGTCGGCCACGTAGTAGCGCCCCTCGTGCTCGAAGGTCAGGTCGATAAAGCCCTTGAACATGCCATTGAGTTTCACCGGCTCGGCCGCTACTCGGGCAGCACCACCATGGGTGTATTGCCGCACCAGCTCATCGAGTTTCACCACATCGACGGTGTGGCTGGCGAACCAGAACTCCATCTCCACCCGGTACTCGGTCAATTGCCCTAATACCACCGGCGATTGGTCCGCGCCCAGGCGCAACGGTGCCTGGATCAGGTGTTCCAGCCAGCCACTCAGGGTCGTGATCCAGCCTTCCCAGCCGCGGCGGTTGCAACGGCGGGCAATGGCGTCTTCGATGGCCTGCTGATCGGCGCTGAAGCCCTCGTTGCCGGCCCACTCCAGCAGGCCATGAAGAAAGGTGCCGGGATTCGGCCCACGGGGAAAACGATGGATATCACCGCCACTGACGAGCACCTCACGGGGGGCGTCCGGGTCAAGGCGCTCGTCATCGAAGAGTTTTTGCGCTTGCGGGCTTTCCGGAGCCTCGTCGCCAGCACCCGCCAGGCGATCGCCAATGCGCAGCGCACTGTAGGAGGCGATCCACCAGTTTTCCGCCGCCCTGCGTTTGGGCTCTCGCGGTGCGAGTAACTTCGCCTCGTTGCGCGGTGGGTGATAGCGCTCGTCGTTGGCCTCGGGCATCTCGCCAATGCTCAGCGCCACGCAGTCTTGCTGCATGTCTCGCAGCCAACGCGCCAGGCCCGCCGACTCAGCTAATTGCTCGCCCCCCCCGAGCACATAACCCAGCGCAGAGAGGTGCAACACCGAGCTGTTGCTGTTGCCACGCTTGAGGTCGCAGACGCCGAGCCAGCACGCATGCCGGGCCCGGGTCAGGGCCACATAGAGCAACCGCAAGTCTTCTGCCAGGCGCTCGTGGTCAGCCCGTGCGATGAGCTCGGGCGTCGGACTCATGGAGACCTGAGACTTGCCGTGTTCATCGTGGTAATGCAACGGCAGGCGACTGCCGTCCACTGGCTTGGTCGAGCAGATGAACGGCAGGAAGACCAAGGGGTACTCAAGGCCCTTGGACTTGTGGATGGTGACCACCTTGACCAGTTGCTCGTCGCTTTCCAGGCGCAGGATCTGCTCCTCACCGGCCTGCCCGGACAACGCCAGGTGCTCGGACAGATGCCGGATCAGGGCCTGCTCGCCATCCAGCTCGGCGGCGGCCTGCTGCAGCAGTTCCGAGAGGTGCAGCAGGTTGGTCAACACCCGCTCGCCATCGCTGCGGGCAATCAGCGCCTGAGGCAGTTCGAAGTCGTGGAGCAAGCGCCGCAACATCGGCAGCACACCCTGAGTCCGCCAGATCAACCGATACGCACGAAACTGCATGACGCGCCTTTCCCAGGCCAACTCGTCCTGGTTCAAGCGTTCCAGCTCTATCAATGACAGGTTAAGGGTGATGCTGGCCAATGCCGCACGCAGCGGACGCTCGACATCCGGCTCGGCACAAGCCTTGAGCCAACTCAGCAGGTCATGGGCTTCCTGGGCGGCGAACACTGAGTCCTTGTCCGAAAGGTAGACACTGCGTACCCCTCGCGCGGACAACTCATTGCGCACGGCCTGGGCTTCCTTGCCATCGCGCACCAGAATCGCGATGTCGGCCGGCAGCAAGTCCACGAGCGCTTGCGCGTCGCGCACGAAACCCGCCCGCCCCTGCTGGCCACCGTTGAGCAACCCGGTAATTTCACTGGCGCACGCGGCGGCCAGTTGCTGTCGATAGACGGCACCCGACAAGGGTTGTTCGCTGGACAGCTGCCAGACGTTCAGCGCCGGCACCGCCTGGCCGTCGACCTGCAACGACTCTTTGCGGCCTTGGGACGCTACCGGCGAAAAGGGGACGGGGTTCTCGCCGTCCGGCTCACGGAACAGAAACGCACCCCGCCCCTGCTCTCGACATTCAGCCCTCTGGAACACATGGTTCACCGCATCGACCATGCCGTGGCTGGAGCGGAAGTTAGTGCCCAGGGTATGCAAGCGTCCGCTTGTCGCCTGGCGTGCCCGCAGGTAGGTGTAGATATCGGCGCCCCGGAATGCATAGATCGCCTGCTTCGGATCGCCGATCAGAAACAGCCCGCTCTCCGGGTTGTTGTCCTCAATGCGATAGATGCTCTCGAAGATGCGGTACTGCACCGGGTCGGTGTCCTGGAACTCATCGATCAACGCGACCGGGAACTGCTCACGGATCAAGGTCGCCAGGCGCTCACCGCCCTCGGCTTGCAACGCCGCGCGCAGGCGCAGCAACATGTCGTCGAAGCCCATTTCGGCGCGACGGCGTTTCTCGTGTTCAAAACGCGCGCCGATCCACTGCGCCGCATGTTTCAACACCGCGGCGTCCGGCGTCGGCAGTGCATCCAGATGGGTTTTCAAGCCGGACATGGCGTCCAGCCCTGGATGAGTGGGGGCCTGGCCTTTCCAGGCTTCGGCCATGCCATCGGGGGTCAGGCGAGTGAAGCCGGTGCCGATGTCCAATTGCTCAAGGCTTTCATCCTCGGCCCAGGCGCTGATTTTCTCGAACCAGGGCTCGAAATAACGGGCTTGCATCTTGCGACCGTCAACGGCCTTGCTCGCCACGCCCTGCAGGCAGATGTCACGCAACTCGGGGGCCCATTGCACCCAGGGTGCCTTGAGCGCCACCAGCGCCTCACGTCGTGCCTGCAAGCACTCGCCAATCAACTCGGCCGGTGCCTTGCCCTCTGCGCTGTCACGCTCACTGTCGAACAGTCCACGCACCCGCGACAACAAGGCCGCCGGGCCGCCCCAGTTGGAGCGCACCCAGTTCAGCGCGTCGCCCTGCATCGGATAGCAATACAGGCGCCAGTAATCGCGCACCACTTCGCCGAGCAGGTCGCTGTGATCGGTCTCAAGGGATTGGGTAAACAGGCTGCCGCTGTCGAATGCGTGCTCACGCAGCATGCGCTGGCACCAACTGTGGATGGTCGAAACGGCGGCCTCATCCATCCATTGCGCGGCAATGTCCAGGCGGTTCGCACAGCCGGGCCATTGTTCGACGCTGTACTGCCCGCGCAAGTCGGCGATCAGGCTGTCGGGGGCCGGTGTTTCGTCGCGGAAGAACTGGGCGGCTTCCGCCAGTCGGGTGCGGATACGCTCGCGCAGCTCCTTGGTGGCCGCATCGGTGAAGGTCACCACGAGAATTTGCGGCGGCAGCAGTTCGCGGCCAAAACCGCTGAACTGATCGCCGTGCCCCAGCACCAGGCGCAGATACAGCGCCGAAATGGTGAAGGTCTTGCCGGTACCGGCACTGGCTTCGATCAGTTGGCTACCACGAAGCGGGAAGGCTAATGCCAAGGGGACTGTTGCTGTCATGCAGGCGATTCCTCGCGAGTCACGGAACGCCAGGAGGCTTCGAGCAGCGGACGGTAGAGCGCGTCACACCAGGCCTCGAAGGTTTCATCGGCAATCAGGGCGTTGTAATCGGCGAACTGGCGTGCCAGCGCGGGGCTTTCCCGTCGCTCGCCTTCGCTGGTCAAGCCATCGCCCTCGTAGGCCTTGCGAGCCGCGGCCTGTGCTTTGACCGGATCGGTCTGGCCCAGCCAGGCGAACGCAGTCTTGACCGCCACCGGCAGGGGCTGACGCATGCCCGACTGCCAGGCCTGCAGCAGATCGCCAAGGATCTTCAGCGCGGCGTTTTCGTCCAGCGGGGCCAGTAGCAGGGTGTCGTCACTGGCGACCAACCCCGTGGTCATCGGCAAGCCGCACGCACAGGCCACCAGATGGTTGATCCACGGCCGGGTCAGCCGATGCCATTTGCGCGTCTTGATCGAACCAATGCTGTTGGGGATCGTCGTGACCGACAATAAGCCACCGTCGGCCCGTTGATGAAGCCCACTGAGCCAGCCCTCCAGACTCACGCCATTGAGCTGCAGCGAAACCGGCAGCGCGCTGGTGTTCGGTGTGGGCCACAACGCCAGCAGCTGTTGATAACGCTGCACCAGATCCGGCAGCGGCTCGATCAACTCACGCTGCAGGCACTCACCGAAACCGGCCATCGGCAGCAAGCCACTGTGTTGCAAGCGCTGGGCCTGGAGCTGCAAGGCTTGCTCGGGTTGATCCGGATGGCTCAGCGCCGCTTCAAGCAGGCTGTCGCTCAGGCTGTAGCGCTGCAAGGCATCGAGCACGAAGGGCTCTTCGTCTTCCAGGGGTGCCTGGGCCGATTCGAAAAACACTTTGAGGCGCTGACTGAAAAAGTGCCGCACCGGGTGGCGCAGGAAATCCTGAAGCTGTGCCAGGCTCAGCGGCTCTTCCTGAACATAGGGATCCAGCAGGACCGACGCCTGGGTGTGCGGGCGATCCTCATGCAATAGCTGCCATTCCCGGGCGTAGCTGAACAACTGATCACCTTCATGGAAGTAGCGTGCACTGAAGGGCTGCAGCGGATGCTCCTGAGTCATCGCCGCCAGCAGCTCTTGCTGCTCATCCACAAGCCTCCAACCATTGGCCAGGTGATCACGCAACTGACCGATAAGCACCGATGCCGGGCGCTCGCTGTTGTCGCGAATACTGCGTCCGACCCAACTGATGTAGAGCTGATCGCGAGCCGAGAGCAAGGCTTCGAGCAGCAGGTAGCGGTCGTCCTCTCGCCGCGAACGGTCACCGGGGCGGTAGTCGCTGCCCATCAGGTCGAAGTCCAGTGGCGGTTGCGCACGCGGGTAATCACCGTCGTTCATGCCCAGCAGGCATACGAGCTTGAACGGGATGGCGCGCATCGGCATCAAGGTGCAGAAATTCACCGCACCGGCCAGGAACCGCTGGGACAAGCGCCCCTGGTCGAGACCGGCCAACCAGGCTTCACGCACGACGGTCAGCGGCAGCTCGTCATGCAGGCCAACCGACTCGCAGGTCTCCAGCCAGGTTTCGCGCAGCAACTCGAGCTGGGCGAGCAGGTAGTCGTCGTGCTCATTGCTGGCCAGGAAAAACACCTGCATCAGGGCTTGCAGGCGCGCGCCCCATTGCTCGGGCGACGCCGGTCGTGACAACTCCTGGTGAGCAATCTGCAAGGCATCGAGCAAGGCCACCAACGGGCCGATCAGGGCCGCATCCAGGCCGCCGATTTCATCGTAGGGTTCGATGCCATCGCAGGCCTCGCCACTGCCCACGGCATAGCCCAGCAGCATGCGGCGCAAGCCAAAGCGCCAACTGTTTTGCTCGAGCTCACCTGGCAGCCCCAGGCCGGCACGCTGCTCGGCATTCATGCCCCAGCGAACACCCGCGCCTTCTATCCAGCGATGCAGCGTCGGCAGGTCGCGCTCTTGTACCCCGAATCGGGCCCGCAAGGCGGGCACGTCCAGCAAGTCGAGGATTTCACTGACCGGGAATCGGCTATCGGGCAACTTGAGCAAATGCTCGACGGCAATCAGCAGCGGGTCACGGCCACGCTGGCCCTGATCCGTCAGGGTGAAGGGGATAAAGCGCCGATCCTCGCGCTCAAGTTGGCCGAACACTGCCCGAATGTGAGGCGCGTAGCTGTCGATGTCCGGCACCATCACGATCACATCCCGTGGGCGCAACTGAGGGTTGGCACTGAAGCGCGCAAGCAACTGGTCATGGAGAATCTCCACTTCACGTTGTGCGCTATGAGCAATGTGAAAACGAATCGACTCGTCCTGCGTGAGGTCGATGGCCGGCCACAACTGGCGAGTTTCATTCAGCGGACGCAACTCCAGGATGTCGTCCTGCAGTTGGTTGAGCAGGGTGAGCGGCGGGGTATCGCTGAACAGGTCGATGCGGCCGTCGCGAAATGCCGAACGGTAGCTGTTGGGATCGTCGTAGCTGTCGAGCAGGTTGATGTAGTCACGACCTTGCTTGCCCCAGGCCGCCAGCAACGGGTGTGCGTGCTGGTGCAGGGTCTGCGGGTCAAGCACCACGGGCATGCCGGCCTTGCGCGCCTGACGTTTGTATTGGTGCCTTAACAAGTCCTTATCGGCGACGATGTCCGCCCAATGGTGACGACATGGGTTATGCACACACAAAAGGACCTGGCTGAAACGCGCCAATCCAGCGAGGGCTTCCAGGGCTTGGGCGGGCAGTGAAGAGATACCGAAAACGATGACCCGGGACGGCAAACCACGGGGGGCTGTGTCCAGGCGGGTGATGGTTTCAATGAAGCGCTGGTGAACACCGGCACGGCTTTGCGCCATGCCTTGCTCACCCACATCCAGCAGTAACGCACGCCATAACTCGGCCTGCCAACAGTTAGCCGGTGTCAGGGGTTTGCTCTCGCCTCGGCCATTACGAAGCTGATGACGTCCTGCTGCCCAGTCTTCCAGCCAGTCCGCGCGGTAGACCTGATACTGGTCGAACAAGTCCGCCAGGCGCTCAGCCAATTGATAGCGCTTGCGCAGATCGGTGTCGTTGGTCAGAAAGCGTTGCAGGGGTTCGAAGTGCGGCTGATTGATCAACTCCGGCAGTAGCCGCATCAAACGCCAGGTCAGGGGTGCCTTGTCCAGCAAGGATTTGGCGGGGATCTCGTCGCGTCCCAGCACCAGCCGATAGAGTTGCCACATAAAGCTGCCAGGCAACTGCACATCAATGGCCGCTGCAATGCCACAGCCGCCCATATCGTCGTCTTCAGGGTCTTCGGCCAATGCCAGCTTCAGCCATTGGGCGATGCCGTTGCTCTGCACCAGAGCAATTTCATTTTCCAGAGGCGCGAGCGGATAACGCCGCATCCAACTGACTACCAGACTACGCAGTTCATCCAGGCGATTGCCGTGGACCACCATAAAGCCAGCGCTGAGCAGCGAGGCGTCCGCCATGAGAGCTTCCTTGGAAATGTGCAAAAGCCAGGGTCGAACCTTAGCATTGTCAGGTGCCTGTGACAGCCTGAAGCAATCCGATGCCATGGCAAGCGAGTGGAAACTTTTTCGCGCACAAAAACAAAACCCCTACCTGCTTACGCAGATAGGGGTTTCGGAATTTAATCTTGACGATGACCTACTCTCACATGGGGAAACCCCACACTACCATCGGCGATGCATCGTTTCACTGCTGAGTTCGGGATGGGATCAGGTGGTTCCAATGCTC